>NZ_CP014989.1:2400000-2700000 GCF_001685415.1 Serinicoccus hydrothermalis
GGGCGTGCGGGTCGCGGACCCGGACAGCCCGCTGGTGGCGCTCTCCGGCGACTACGACTTCCAGTTCATGATCGAGGAGCTGGCGGTCGCGGCGCAGTTCAACCTGCCTTACGTCCACGTGGTGGTGAACAACTCCTACCTCGGCCTCATCCGGCAGGCGCAGCGCGGCTTCGACATGGACTACTGCGTCCAGCTCGCCTTCGACAACGTCAACTCCCCCGAGCTCGAGGGCTACGGCGTGGACCACCTCAAGGTCGCCGAGGGGCTGGGCTGCAAGGCGCTGCGCGTCACCCGGCCAGAGGAGATCGCGCCCACGCTGCAGCGGGCGCACGCCCTCGCGATGGAGGAGCGGCTCCCGGTGGTCGTGGAGATCATCCTGGAGCGGGTGACCAACATCGCGATGGGCACCGAGCTCGACAACGTGGTGGAGTTCGAGGCGCTGGCCGCGGCCGGGATCGACGCCCCCACCGCGGTCGCGCTGCTGGACTGAGAGGCTGAGCCGGACGAGGAGAGGACACGAGTTGAGCGAGCAGACGCAGGAGCACTTCGACCTGGTGGTGCGCGCCGAGCGTGCCGTGGTCACCGGCGGGGCCGAGCCCGAGCCGGCGGCCGTCGGCATACGGGACGGCCGGGTGGCCGCGCTCCTCACCGGGTCGGCGGTCGCCGAGGCCGACGAGTGGACCGGTCGCGAGGAGGTCCGGCTCGGCCCGGACGAGGTGCTCGTGCCCGGCTTCGTCGACAACCACGTCCACGTCAACGAGCCGGGGCGCACCGAGTGGGAGGGCTTCGCGACGGCTACCCGCGCGGCCGCGCTCGGCGGGGTCACGACGATCATCGACATGCCGCTCAACAGCATCCCGCCGACGGTGGACGTCGACGCGCTCCGGGTGAAGCAGGAGGCGGCCGACGGGCAGTGCTTCGTCGACGTCGGCTTCTGGGGCGGCGCGGTGCCCGGTCACGTCGGTGACCTGGCGGCGCTGCACGAGGCCGGGGTCTTCGGGTTCAAGTGCTTCCTCATCGACTCCGGGGTGCCCGAGTTCCCCCCGCTGGAGCCGGAGGAGTTCGCCGAGCAGCTCGCCGAGGTGGCCCGGCTCGGGGCGCTGATGATCGTCCACGCCGAGGACCCCGGCGACATTGCCGCGGCGCCCGACTGCCACGGCGGGAGGTATGCCGACTTCCTGGCCAGCAGGCCCCGGCGCAGCGAGGAGCGCGCGATCGGCCAGCTGCTCGACGGGGTGCGCGCCACCGGCGCTCGGGCCCACCTGCTCCACCTCGCCGACGGCGACGCGGTGCCCGCGCTGCAGGAGGCCCGCGCCGAGGGGCTGCCGCTCACCGTCGAGACCTGCCCGCACTACCTCACCTTCACCGCCGAGCAGATCGCCGACGGGCACACCGAGTTCAAGTGCTGTCCGCCGATCCGCGAGGCGGACAGCCGGGACGCGCTGTGGGCGGCGCTCGCCGACGGCACCATCGACATCGTGGCCAGCGACCACAGCCCGAGCGAGCCCAGCCTCAAGCAGCTGGAGTCCGGCGACTTCGGCACCGCCTGGGGCGGGATCAGCGGGCTGCAGGTCGCGGTCCCGGCCGTGTGGACCGGGGCCGCCGGCCGCGGGCATACCCTCGGCGACCTGGTGCGCTGGATGTCGACCCGGCCCGCCGAGCTGGCCGGCCTGGGCAGCAAGGGTGAGATCGCGGTCGGCAAGGACGCCGACCTGGTCGCCTTCGCGCCCGACGAGACCTGGGTGGTCGAGCCCGAGCAGCTGCGGCACAAGCACCGGCTCACGCCGTATGCCGGGCTCGAGCTGCGCGGCGCGGTCCGCTCCACGTGGCTGCGCGGCGTGCCGGTCGGGGAGCGTCCGGCCGGTCGTTTCCTGCGTCGCACGACCTGACGAGGCTGCACGGCGCGACCCCGATCCCTACTCGTCGTGCGTCCACATCCTCAGGACGTGGACGACGCGCTCGTCCGGGAGCACCTCGTAGACCAGGCGGTGCTGGATGTTGATGCGTCGGGAGTAGCAGCCAGCGAGGTCGCCGATGAGCTTCTCGTACCGAGGGGGCGTCGAGAAGGGGTCTTCGGCCACCACCGCGAGGAGTTCCTGAGCCTTCTTCTTCAGCCCGGACGACGCGAGCTTTCTGGCATCTTTCTGAGCCTGGCGCGAGTAGATCAGAGTCCAGGGGTCACCGCTCACCAGTCCAGCTCGGTCGACCCGGCCTCGATGCCCTCGGCGCGCGCTGTGCGGATCGAGTCAGACATCCCGGGCGCTGACTCGAGGAACAAGGTCTCCTGGATCGCACGCCAGTCGTCCTCGCCGATCAGCACCGCGTTGCCTCGCTGACCGGTGATGGTCAGCGGTTCGGACTCCTGGTTGACCTGGTCGATCAGCCGGTACAGGTTGGCTCGGGCCGACGTTGCGGTCACTGCGGTCATTGATCTCCACCTCCAACACAAGCGTACGCTAAGACGTACGGTTCGACAAGGAGCGACAATCCTCAGCGCTGCCTCAGGACGAGCTGCACGTCGGTCTCGGTGTCGGAGGCGGGCTGACCGTCCGGGCCGGTGACCTCGTCGATCGTGAGGCCGGCCGCGGCGACGAGCCCGGTGAGGACGTCGCGCGGGTACCAGTGGAGCGTCCAGTCGCGGTCGAGGCGCTGGGTCCGCCCGTCCTGCTCGCGTTCGTAGCGGAGAGTCGTGACCTGGGTACGGGTGTGCTCGTCCCGCCTCGCTCCGAGGACCGCCACGCGGATGACCGACCCGTCCGGGGCGACGGACCGCCGCACGCTGCCGATCGTCTCGGGCGGGGTGGGCGCCGGCTCCGAGACGGGGACGAGGGCGCGTCCGTCGGGGTGCAGGTGCCGGGAGATCGCGTCCAGCGCGCGCCCGGCGGTGGCGTCGTCCGGCAGCAGGGTGAGGGTCGGGCCGGCGAGGAAGATGCTGCGGTAGCGACGCGGCAGGGTGAGGTCCTCCATCCGCTGGTGATGCAGCATCACCTCCAACCCACGTTCCTGCGCCTCTCGCGCGCACCGCTCGAGCATGTCCGCGGAGGAGTCGACACCGTCGACCTCCAGGCCGAATGCCCGCAGGTCGAGCAGCGGCTCTCCGTCACCGCACCCCAGCTCGAGCGCCGGCTCGCCCCACCGCTCGATGAAGGAGCGGTAGGGGGCGGCGTCGAAGGAGTGCGCCTTCAGCGGGTGGTAGAGCTCGGCGACCAGACCGGTGTAGAAGTCGGCGGCATCCATGAGCAGGCACCCTCGCCGCAGACGCAGGGCACGTCAACCGACTTTGCCGGCGGCGAAGCAGTACGTCATCGCACCGAGGGGCACGCCCGCCTGGGTGGCGACCCTGCGGTGGGAGGCGCCTACTGTTGCCGTGTCCACACCCCTGGGAAGGCAGACCACCCGCCGTGTACTCGCTCCTGCTGGCGATCATCTACATCGCGTTCATCAGCCTCGGGCTGCCGGACGCGCTGGTCGGCGCCGGCTGGCCGGTGATGCACCAGGACCTGGGCGTCCCGGTGGCCTTCGCGGGTGTGGTGACGATGATCATCGCCGGCGGCACGATCATCTCCAGCCTCGGGTCGGAGCGGATCACCCGCCGGTATGGCGTGGGTCCGGTCACCGCCGTCAGCGTGGGGATGACGGCCACCGCCCTGGTGGGCTTCTCCTTCTCCGGCTCGTTCTGGATGCTGTGCCTGTGGGCCGTGCCCTACGGGCTGGGCGCCGGTGCCGTGGACGCGGCACTGAACAACTACGTGGCCCTGCACTACGCCGCCCGGCACATGAACTGGCTGCACAGCTTCTGGGGCGTCGGCGCCTCGATCAGCCCCTTCATCATGGGCTACTTCCTGGGCGTCGGTCGGGGCTGGGAGACCGCCTACCTCGTCGTCGGCGGGATCCAGGTCGCGTTCACGTTCGTGCTCATCGCGAGCCTGTCCCTGTGGGGCAGGGCCACCCCGAAGCCGGAGGTGCCGGAGGGCGGGTCCGAGGACGAGGACGGGTCACGGGGCCAGGACGATGCTCCCGTGCTGCTGGCGCACGCGCTGAGGATCCCGGGCGTCGTCCCGATCCTGGTCGCCTTCTTCGCCTACTGCGCGCTGGAGAGCACCGCGATCCTCTGGGCCTCGACCTACCTGGTCGAGGATCGGGGAGTCGCGGCTGCCACGGCGGCCACCTTCGCCTCGCTGTTCCTGCTCGGCATCACCGCCGGCCGCTTCCTGGCCGGCTTCTTCGCCGACCGCATCGGTGACAAGCAGCTGCTGCGAGGCGGGTTCGCCGTGGTCGGGCTCGGCGCCCTCCTGCTCGCCCTGCCCGTCGGGACGAACCTCCTGGCGCTCGTCGGCCTCGTCGTGGCAGGGCTCGGATGCGCGCCCATCTACCCGGCGATCATCCACTCCACGCCGGCCAACTTCGGCCACCGCAACTCCCAGGCGATCATCGGCATCCAGATGGCCGCCGCCTACACCGGCTCCACCCTGGCCCCACCTCTGTTCGGTCTGCTCTCGACGTGGGTCGGCACCTGGACCCTCCCGCTGTTCCTCCTCGCGCTGGTGGCCCTCGGCCTGCTCATGTCCGAGCGCCTCAACCGGCTCATGGCCCACGGAGCGGGAGCGGACCGGTTGGCCGCCCGCCCGTAGCCCGCGGGGAGCATCCGCCGGAGCGCCGGGTCCCGACTAGCGCCGGACCCGGTACTTCAGATGGGTGACGCCGACGCCCTCGAGCGTGCGCACCGGCTCCAGCTCGATCGGCAGGTCGCCGATGTCCTCCCACAGCCAGCGTCCTTGCGTCAGCAGGACAGGGACGACGTGCAGCTGCAGCTCGTCGAGGATGCCGGCGCGCAGGCCCTGCTGGATCGACGTGCCGCCGTGCAGCATGACGTCCTTCTCGCCTGCCGCTGCGCGTGCTCGTTCGATGGCGGCGTCGAACCCGTCGGTCACGAAGGTGAAGGTCGAGCCCTCGCGGACGTCATCCTCCCTGGGTCGGTGGGTGAGCACGAAGATCGGGTTCTCGAACGGGGGATGCGGTCCCCATGCGGCCTCCGCGGTCTCGTAGCTGTCGCGACCCATGACGAGGGCGCCGGCGCGCTCGAGCTCCGGACGGAGCACGTCTTCAGCGCTGAGCTGGTCCCGGTCGGCGACGTCGTGGGCGAACCACCCGTGGAGCACCTCCCCGCCCTGGCCCAGGGTCTGCTGCGGCCCGGCTCCCGGGCCGGCGAAGTAGCCGTCGACCGAGACGCTGAGGTTTGCGGCGATCATCGTGCTGCCTCCAGAGGTTGCATCGAGAAGGTCTCTTTCGTGGAGGTAGACCCGTCCGGGTCCACCGACTCATCTCGCGACCCGCGGGCCACCTCAGGTCGGGTCCGGTCCACAGATCAGCGCGACGACCTCGTCCGTGCTCGGTCCGGCGGCGATCTGGTCGGCGAGCTCCCGGGCCCTGCTGCGGTATGCCGTGCCCGCCAGGACGCGATCGACCGCGCGGCGCGCGGCGCGCGGGGTGAGCGAGGGTCGGGAGATGCCGACGCCCACCCCGGACCAGGTGACCCGGGCCGCGACGTCGCGCTTGTCCTCCGAGGCGCCCACGCAGACGAGGGGCACGGCATACCTCAGGGCGTGGTTGACCCCGCCGTAGCCGCCGTTGGTGACCATGACGTCGCAGCGCGGCAGCAGCTCGTCGTAGGGGAGGAAGTCGGCGACGCGGACGTTGTCGGGCAGCGGGTCCACGCTCAGCGTGCCACCGCAGGTGGTGGCGACGACCAGGACGTCCGCGTCGGCGAGGCCGGCGATGGTGGGTTCGAGGAGCTGACCGAGGTCGGCGTTGGCGATGGTCCCCTGGGTGACGTGGACGACGGGCCGGTCGCCGTCGAGGTCCTCCCACCACGGGGGTAGCGGGTGGTCGGTGGTGGCGCTGGTCGTCGTGGGACCGACGAAGTGGATCGGGGCGGGGACGTCGGCCGTGGTCCGCGGATACTCGAAGCCGGGGGCGGTCATCTGCAGGATGCCCTCGCTCCGGGTCGGCCAGTCGAAGGGGAGGAGATCGGTGCCGACGCCCGTGAGCGCGCGCACCTGCTCGTGCGCCAGGCGCGTGATCGGCCGCAGGAAGCGGCGTGCCACGCGCCGGATCGCCGCGTTGCGTGCGGAGGCCAGCGGGTTGGTTGGCGGGGGAAGCGCAGGTAGCGGGGCCATGAGCGGCAGGAAGCCCAGGGCCAGCACCCGTGGTCGCTCGGTGCGCGGTCGCAGGACCAGAGGCATACCGGCGAGGAAGAGGGGGTCGCAGAGCACGACGTCGACCGGGCTGCGGTCGAGCTCCTCGTCCACGACCCGCAGCTGGTGCGGCATGGCCTCGACGAACCGGGTGAGGTCGAAGCGCGCGAGCCGCAGGCCGGACAGGCCCGCGCGGCCGGGGATGGAGCCGTCGAGGTCGGTGTCGTCGAAATCGACCTCGGGTGGCAGGGGCGTCGTGCGCGCACCGAGCGAGTCGAAGGTATGCCGGTACCGCTGCCCCGTGATGACGGTGACCTCGTGGCCACGCTCCACCAGGGCGCGGACGATCGGTGCCGTCGGGCCCACGTGGCCACGAGCGGGCTGGACACAGACAAGAATGCGAGGCATGACGGCCTTTCGTCACCCTCGATGCTGCCACGCCCGGCGCGGTGACCGTCGTGCCTGGTTCACAGCAGGTGGACGAGAGAGATCACGCGGAGGAAGCTCACGCTGACGAGCGCGGCCAACGTGGCGGGGACGGACAGGCGCCACATCGCGCTGGCATCACCGGCGGCCGTCCCGCCACGTGCTGAGGCGATGACGTCGAGAAGGAGGTAGAGCACGAAGACGAAGGAACTGGCGCCGAGCACCAGTAGTGCAAGGACGCGGTGGTCGTGAAGGGTGAGCACCAGCAGCAGCACGAGAGCGGTCTCGACCAAGAACCCTCCGGCGACGAACAGCCAGGCGGCGGACCGCGACGGATTGTGGCGCACGAAGGCCGGGGCGTACTCGTCGTCGTCGGGGGAGACCCATTGCTGGCCGTGGCGCAGAGCGACGAACGAGGGCGGCCGAGCCGGATCCTCATGTCTGATGCGGGGACGCCCAAGCAGTAGCCGAGCAGGTAGTGCCCACCCTCGTGCACCACCACGACTGCCCACAAGATGCCCAGGACAGCAGGCACCAGAGCGAGGATCGGGACGACGTCGGCCACGCCTTCAACCCTAGGGCTCGCGCGTCGGCCCACGTCATCGAGCTGAACCTAAGGTGTGCGTCATGCGCGGAGGAGACCCGAAGGAGCCGATCGACGAGTTCCCGCCCGTGGCGGACAACTTCGACATCGTGCAGTGGCTGCGGCCCAAGGGCGGCCCCCGGTCAGCGGTGGAGGAGTACCACGCTCTGCGAGCATCCCCGTGCAGCCCGTGCGGACGGGCCAACGGTTATCACTGCCGGCGAGATGAGGCACGTCGCCCGCAACACCAGGGTCGGGTGGGAGGAGTTCGACTGGTGGAGTCGTGGCGTCCTCACGCGACGGCTGAGCTATGGGCTGGACGAGTCCGACACCGGCATCCAGGTAGGCGACCCACCTGAGTTCGAGGCGCCCTTCTGGACCTGGGTGGCCAACGCCGAACCCATCCCTGACGAGGACGGCATACTGCCCGACCGTGATGGTCTGTGGGTGGAGGTCTCCGACGTGCTCATGGCGATGGTGGTCAACTCGCTGCTGAACCTGGACCCGCACGACATGACCACCTGGAACTGGAAGGTCGACACCTATCAGGTGCCTCCGCTCTAGGGCTGGCGAGCTCGACACCCAGATGACGCGAGGAAGTTCGGGGCCGCCACGGGATGAGCCGGGTACGCTGAACAGCGGTGTCAGCGAGGAGTTGATGCGATGCGGAGATACCGGCATTATGTCATTCCGCATCTGCTCGCGCTCTTTCTTGGCATCGCTATGGTCCTTTCGAGTTCTCCGGGCGAAAGCCTGTTCACCTATGGGTGGGTTCTCGTCGCTGTGAGCGCGCTCTTGAGTCTGGGTTACCTGACCTTCTTCCGGCGCAGCCCAGTCAAAGCCTCCCAAGATGAGAACGACTGATGTTCGTCTCAGGTATGGGTCGCTCGTCAGGTGGGCATCAGTGCCGCGACTGCGGAGGGGAGAATCTGCGGCTAGTGGAAGGGGACGAGACTGAGTTCGATCACGTTGGTGGAGCGGCAGAGCTGCAGATCCGGCGAAGCTACCGCTGCGCAGACTGCGGGAACGTCGCGATGATGGTGCCTCCTGGACGGGATGAGGATCGTCCGAGCCACTGGTAGTGGACCTCCGTCGGGGCGTGGTGACGCTCCGACGGTCCGTCTCAGGCTCGGATGAGCCGCAGCTCTCGGAGACTCTGTGGATACCGGGGGAAGCACGTGGTTCTCGTGACCCTGCTGCGGGGCTGCATAGGATGTTCGGTATGGATCCATCGACGATGATGATCGTCGCCTTCGTGCTAGAGGCGGTGGCGTTGGGCACGATCATCTTTGCATTCAGGAAGAAACGCAAGGACGGGGAAGCGCGGGTAATGGCTGCGCCAATGTTCGGCGCTGCGGTCCTTTTCTTTGCAGCGGCTGTTTTGATTTTTGTGGCGGCTTTTCGGTATTAGCACCGCCGGTGCAACTGGAGATGGGCGCTCCAGCCGTCGGCCGCAGCGGTGGCACCCTCGGTGTAAGGAAACTGCCGCCTCTGCCAGGCCACCAGACAAGTTGGCTCAAAAACGACCCTTTTCGAGTCGCTGACCGCCGCTTGGCACGAAGCTAAACACGGCTCCGCAGCGAGCAACTCGCCTCTGCTGCGTGAGTCGTGAAGGACCGAAGGTTGATCAGACCTCCAGGGCGCGCCGGGCCAGCGAGAGCCGGTCCGGCTCCAGGGTGAACCACGCCCACTGACCACGACGCTCACGGGTGAGCAGCCCGGCCCCGACCAGGATCTTGAGGTGGTGGCTCACGGTGGGCTGGGCGATGCCAAGAGGCGCGGGCAAGTCGCAGGCGCACACTTCCATCCCGGGTGAGCAGCGCACGATCCCGAGGATCTGCAGGCGGACGGGGTCGGCGACAGCCTTGAGAAGACGGGCGACGAGGTCGGCGTCCTCACGGGTGATGGGCGAGCTGCCCTCGGTGGCGCAGCAGTGCTCGACGGCCTGGGCGAGCTGTGCGCGGCCGTCGGGCGCTGGGGCAATGGTCATACCGCCATATTGACACACGTCAATCTAGAGTGCCAGGATCATCACATCGATCAGTGTCGATATGCTTCGTCCGGAAGGAAGCTCTTCATGAGCCGCGTGCAGCTCGCCCTCGACGTCGTCGACCTCGACGCGTCCGTCGACTTCTACTCCACCCTCTTCGGGGTCGGCCCGCACAAACGCCGCCCGGGCTACGCCAACTTCGCCATCACCGAGCCCCCGCTGAAGCTGGTGCTCATCCAGACCGACAGCGCCGCCCGCGGCACCGGAGCCAAGGGCGCCCTGAACCACCTCGGGGTCGAGGTCGACAGCGTGGAGGAGGTGGCGGGGGCCCGCACCCGGCTGAGTGACAGCGGTCTGGCCACCTTCGACGAGAACGACACCACCTGCTGCTACGCCCTGCAGGACAAGGTGTGGGTGCACGACCCGGCGGGTGCACCGTGGGAGGTCTACGTCGTCAAGGACGAGAACCCCGCGGACGCGCAGCCGGCCACCGCCTCCCGGCCGGTCCTCGAATCTTCGCCGGGGTGCTGCCCGGCCTCGGGCGTCGAGGCGTGACGAGCGTCCAAACCGCACCGGAGCAGGTGACCGGCAGGCTGTCCACCCTCGACAGGTACCTGCCCGTCTGGATCGGTGTCGCCATGGTCCTGGGTCTGGCCCTCGGCCGCACGGTCCCGGGCCTGGGCGCGGCGCTCGACGCGGTGCAGCTGCACGGCATCTCGCTCCCCATCGCCATCGGCCTGCTCGTCATGATGTACCCGCCGCTGGCCAAGGTCCGCTATGACCGCCTGGGGGCCGTGACCTCGGACCGGCGTCTCATGGCCGGGTCGCTGGTCCTCAACTGGGTGCTCGGCCCCGCCCTGATGTTCGCCCTCGCGTGGCTGATGCTGCCCGACCTGCCGGAGTACCGCACCGGCCTCATCATCGTCGGGCTCGCTCGCTGCATCGCGATGGTCATCATCTGGAACGACCTGGCCTGCGGTGACCGGGAGGCCGCGGCCCTGCTGGTCGCCCTCAACTCGCTGTTCCAGATCGTCGCCTTCGCCGGCCTCGGGTGGTTCTACCTGACCGTCCTGCCCGGGTGGCTCGGGCTCGAGCAGAGCGCCCTGGAGGTCTCCTTCCTCCAGATCGCCGTCTCCGTGCTGGTGTTCCTCGGCGTCCCCCTGCTCGCCGGCTACCTCTCCCGCGCCATCGGCGAGCGGACCAGGGGCCGAGCCTGGTACGAGGGCGTGTTCCTGCCACGCATCTCCCCGTTCGCCCTGCTCGGGCTGCTCTTCACGATCGTCCTGCTCTTCGCGCTGCAGGGAGAGCGCATCACCAGCCAGCCCCTCGACGTCGCCCGGATCGCCATCCCGCTCCTGGCCTACTTCACCATCATGTGGGGCGGTGGCTACGTCCTTGGGAACGCCCTGGGGCTCGGCTACGAGCGGACCACGACCCTGGCCTTCACCGCCGCCGGAAACAACTTCGAGCTCGCCATCGCCGTCGCCGTCGCCACCTTCGGGGTCACCTCCGGCCAGGCCTTGGCCGGCGTCGTCGGCCCCCTCATCGAGGTACCCGTCCTCGTCGCCCTCGTCTACGTGTCGCTGGCCCTGCGACGCCGAGCCGGCACTCCTCACCCACGATCCGCCCAGGAAAGACCATGACCTCATCCCGGCCCGATGCCTACACCGCCATCGTCGAGGACCTGACGTACTCCTACGAGGGAACCTTCTCCCGGGAGTCGGTCCAGCTCGCGGTGGACCAGGCCCGGCAGCAGCTGGAGAACGTCTCGACGATCCCCACGTTCCTTCCCGTGCTCGTGGCTAAGGACGCACGGGAACGGCTGAGCGCGGCGGCCCAGGCGGAGGGGCGCCTCACCAAGAAAGTCCCCGAGCTGCTCTTCGTGTGTGTGCACAACGCCGGACGCTCCCAGATGGCCGCAGCGCTGGCCGAGCACCTGTCCAACGGGCGGGTGCACGTGCGATCGGCCGGTTCGCAGCCCTCCCAGCAGCTCAACCCGCTGGTCGTCCAGGCCCTGGCGGAACGAGGGATCGCCCTGACCGAGGCATACCCCAAGCCTCTGACCGACTCGGTGACGCGCGCCGCCGACGTCATCGTCACCATGGGCTGCGGTGACGCCTGCCCGGTCTACCCGGGCCGCCGCTACGAGGACTGGACCGTCGCCGACCCCGACGGCGCCAACCTGGCCGCGGTGCGCGACATCCGCGACGACATCCAGGCCCGCGTCACCGCGCTCCTGCGCGAAGTCCTCGACTGACCCACTCGACATCGACCCCGCTCCAGGAGCACCCGATGACCAGCAGCCCCCGCCCCTCAGTCCTATTCGTCTGCGTGCACAACGCCGGCCGCTCCCAGATGGCCCAGGCCTGGCTGACCCACCTCGCCGGCGACGCCGTCGAGGTCCGGTCCGCCGGGTCCGCGCCGGCTGACGAGATCAACCCCGCCGCGGTCGAGGCCATGCGCGAGGTCGGCATCGACATCAGCCAGGCCCGACCCACCGTCCTCACCACCGACTCCGTCCACCGCTCCGACGTCGTCATCACCATGGGGTGCGGCGACGCCTGCCCCATCTACCCCGGCAAGCGTTACGAGGACTGGTCGCTGGATGACCCCGCAGGCCGAGGAATCGATGCCGTGCGCCCCATCCGGGACGCCATCCGTCAGCGCGTCGTCGACCTGCTGGCCTCCCTGGGCGCCACCGCCTCGACCCAGCACGGATAGAACAACCCCGGCTCACGACCTGCACCCCCGCGCCACGCGGCGGTGCGAAAGCCCGCCGCGGCGGTGGCCGGCACTCCACCGATACAACGTCCTGTTTCAGGAGTTGCCGCGGCCCGGGGGCCTGGCTCGGTGACGACCCCTTTCGAGTCGCACGCTACCGCTCCACCTGCGGTTCTTTGCCTGATTGTTACTTCTTGGTCCTTGCTTGGGGATGTGGTTGTGATGTTGGGTACTCGCAAGTGTCACGCAACGGTGCGTGGCTAGACGATGGGGTAGTGATTGTTGATGGGTGTTCGTAGCGTGCTGGCTGGGGTGTTGTCGGTGGTGCTGGTGGGGGGTGGTTCTGCTCTTCCGGTGCTAGCGGCCGAGGGTGACCCGGCTGAGCCGTGGGAGGGGCCGTACGCCTCGGAGGAGGCGCCGGTGGGGGAGGTGCGTGAGCCGCGGGACGCGGTGGATATCGATCTGGAGCGGCCGGTGCTCGAGCCGGGTGATGAGGTCATTGCGCAGCGCACGGAGACGTCGAAGACGTTCGTGGGGGAGGAGCCGGGGCTGTTCGAGACCCGGGTGTTCACCGAACCGGTGCACGTGGCCACCGACGAGGGGTGGGTGGATGTGGACACCGAGCTGGTCGGGGAGGGTGGCCGGTGGGTGCCGCAGACCTCCCCGGTGGGGGTGTCGTTGGCCGGTGATGCTGAGGATGAGTCGCTGGCGCAGGTGGACCTGGAGGACGGGGTGTCGGTCGGGTGGGGCTGGTCGGGCGCGGCGGACGCCGCCCGTGCGTCGGCGCCGGAGAAGTCGTTGATGGCCGCTGCCAGTGAGGGTGCTGGCGAGGGGGTCGTGGATGGGGACACGGTCACCTACGAGGACGTGACCGACGGGGTGTCGATGCAGCTGAGCCCGACGGCGACGGGGGTGAAGGAGGACCTGGTCCTGGACGATGCGCAGGTGCCGGGCGTGTTCTTCTTCGACCTGGACGTGGACGGTGCTTCGGTGGTGGAGGCCGGTGGGGGTGTGCATTTCCTGGATGAGGCCGGTGAGGTCGTGGGGGTGATCCCGGCCGGGTTCATGGAGGACGCCGAGGGTCAGGTCTCCGATGATGTGACGATCGAGGTCGTCGGGTCGCAGGACGCCCCGCGGTTGAAGGTGTCGATCGACACCGACTGGCTGCAGGAGGATGGCCGGGTGTTCCCGGTGCGGGTGGACCCGACGGTGACGTTCACCTCGGGGGTGGTGGACACCCATGTGGAGTCCGACCGCCCGACCACGAACTTCTCGGGGTACTCGTTCATGCGCGTCGGCAAGCAGCCGAACGGGAAGATCGGCCGCGGTTTCGTGCGGTTCGACCTGTCGTCGTTGTCGGGCAAGACGATCGACTACGCCCAGCTGCGGCTGAACAACCGGACCTCGATCGACTGCACCCCTCGTAAGGTCACGGCGCACCGGGTCACCCAGTCGTGGTCCACGGTGGGGATGACCTACCCCGGTCCGGGCTTCGCCGACATCCCGGCTGGCGACGTCACCATCGGCGCCGGTGCGTCCGGTTGTGACATGGAGCAGGCCCGCATATGGGTCTCGGGCGTGGTGCGGGACTGGGCCTCGGGCGAGGTCGACAACCACGGTTTCATGCTGAAGGGCAACGAGCAGGACACGTCCTCCCTGAAGTACCTGGACACCAGTGAGTTCTCGGACCCGGCCCGGCGTCCGCAGCTGGTGGTGTCCTGGCGGGAGTCGATGCTGGGCTCGCTGGGTTACTACACGATGAGCACCCAGCAGCTGACCGACCGGACCCAGATGTCGGTCAACCTCTCCAACGGCAACCTGTTCGTGCAGGGCGCGGATGTGTCCCTGGCCGGCGTCGCCGGCATGGGCCTGTCGGTGAACCGGTTCTACAACTCCCGCGAGGACGCGGTGAACCCGGCCCGGGCCGGGCAGACCGGGACGGGGTGGACCCTGGACGTCGGCTCCGACATCCGCCTGTCGGTGAACGGGTACGACGAGGAAGCCTTCTTCGAGGGCCCCTCGGGGTATCGCATCACCTTCCCCTACAACCGGGCCGACCAGGAGTACGGCAAGCCGGTCGGGTTGAACGCCGAGCTGACCAGGTCCGGTAACGACTACACGGTGCACCTGGTCGACTCCGTGAACCGCCCCGGGTTTGGTGGAGGGTCTTGATCTCTACGGGAGAGTGGAGTCATGCCTGCACCGAGGAAGTACAGCGACGAGCTGCGTGAGCGTGCGATCCGCACGGTGAACGAGACGATCAGGGAGAATCCGGGGATGCCGGTCAAACGCGCCTGCAGCCAGGTGGGTGAGCAGCTGGGCATCCCGGGGCCGACCCTGCGGAACTGGTTCCGTGGGCCCGGTCCCGCCGCCGGGTCGACCGCAACGGCGACTGACCCCCACGAGCGGTTGGTGCAGCTGGAGAAGGAGAACCGCGAGCTGCGCCGGGCGAATGCGATCCTGCGGTCGGCATCGGCTTTTTTCGCGGCGGAGCTCGACCGCCCCTCAAGTCGCTGATCGCCTACGTCGACGAGCACAAGGACCAGTTCGGGGTCGAGCCGATCTGCACCGTCCTCACCGAGGCCGGTGCCAAGATCGCCCCGAGCACCTACTACGCGGCCAAGAAGCGCCCACCGTCGAACCGGGCGCTGACCGACGCCGCGATCGATGAGCGCATCCAGGCCACCTACGAGGCCAACTACCAGGTCTACGGGGTGATGAAGATGTGGAAGGTGCTCAACCGCCAGGAGGTCCTCGACGAGCACGGCCGGCCCACCGGGCGCCGCTACCCGCCGGTGGCGCGGTGCACCGTGGCCAGGCGGATGAAGGCCCTGGGCCTGGTTGGCGCGGTCGCCGGTGACCACAAGCGGCCGCGGACGACGATCCCGGGCAAGGACGTCCACCCGGCCGACCAGCTGAACCGGAACTTCACCGCCCCGGCACCGGACAACCGCTGGGTGGCCGACATCACCTACGTGCCGACCTGGGCCGGGTTCGTCTACGTCGCCTTCGTCATGGACCTGTTCTCCCGGCGCATCGTCGGCTGGCGGGTCACCAGCTCGTTGCACACCGACCTGGCCCTGGACGCCCTCGAGCACGCCGTCTGGCAGCGCCAGCGCCAGGGACGAGACCTGACCGGCCTGGTCCACCACGCCGACCGCGGAGTCCAATATCGAGCCATCCGCTACACCGAACGCCTGGAGGAGCTCGGGATCGTGGCCTCGGTCGGGTCCAAGGGCGACTCCTACGACAACGCCGCCGCCGAGGCGCTGAACCGCGTCTTCAAGACCGAGCTCATCCGCCGCCAAGGCCCGTGGAAGACGCTCGAGCACGTCGAGCTCGAAGTCCTGCGGTGGGTCGACTGGTACAACACGACCCGCCCGCACTCCTGGTGCGACTACCTCGCACCCGCAGCGTACGAGAACGGCTACTACGCTGCCCGCAACCCTTCGACGGCGACCGCCGCCGAAGCACACACGACTCTCCACTGAACCCGGGGCGGTTCACCGGGATGAAGTATCACTTCAACAACGGCGCAGCCCTGGACCAGATCGAGGACCAGCGCGGTAACACGATCACGATGAACTACTCCGGTGGTGAGCTGGCCTCGATCACCGACACCCTCGGTGGGACGACCACGTTCGCGCACAACTCCGATGGGTTCGTGACCTCGATCACCGACCCGGACGGGCGGTCGGTGACCTACGGGTACACCGGGCGGGACCTGACCTCGGTGACCGACCAGACCGGTGCCACCACCGGCTACGGCTACGACGCGGAGCACAACCTGACCTCGATCACCGACCCCCGAGGCGGCATCACCCGGTACGGCTACAACGCCGACGACGAGCTCACCTCCGTGGAGTGGGCCGACTCCACCACCGCCTCCCCGAAGGTCACCACCTACGACCGCTCGATCAACGACCGGGTGGAGGTGACCCAACCGAACGGCAACGACGAGTGGCTCTACTACTTCGATACGCAGGGGCGTCTTGAGAAGACAAGCACCCCCCGTTCCGGTCCGGACACGGAGTACGCCTACGACGTCAACAACTCGGTCACGACCTATACCAACAACACCGGTGGGCTGGGCACCCTGTCCTACGACGGGTACAACGTCGAGTCGATCCAGTCCGACAACGGCGCCAAGTCCGAGTTCAAGTATGAAAGCCCGAACACCGGGGACCGGCCGAGCAAGTACACCAACGCCCAGGGCGTAGCACTGGACTACCAGTGGAACAACTCCCAGGAGATGACGCGCGTGGAGCAGAACCAGGTGGTGATGGCGCAGATGAGCTACCGGTCGGCCTCACAGTCCTGCTCCGGGTCGCTGGCGCAGGCCACCGACGGACGCGGCCAGGTCACCACCTACACCTATGACTCGCGGTGCCGGATGACGAAGGTGGACCGGCCAGCACCGATGGGCGACACCACCATGACGTATGACTCCTTCGACCGGGTCCGCACCGTCACCGACGGGCGCGGCGCGAAGCAGACCATCAGCTACGACGCGAACGACCGGGTTACCTCCGTGGTCTACACCCGCAGCGGGGTCACCGGAACCGACAAGGTCGAGTACACCTACGACGGCAACGGCAACCGCACCACCCGCATCGACACCGTCCCCGGCGCCGGCGCGAAGACCTCCACCTGGGCGTTGGACGCCCGAAACCGGGTCACCAACGAGGTGCTGCCCGAGGGCAACAACACCTACACCTACGACAAGGCGGGCAACCTGGCCTCGTTGACGAACGGGTGGGGCACCACCAGCTACACCTATGACGACGAGAACGACGTCGCCTCGATCACCCCGCCGGTCGGGGACCCGATCACCTTCGACTACTACGAGCACACCTACGCCGCGGTCAAGTTCCCGAACCTGGTGACCGATGCCCAGCACTACGACACCGACGGCCGGATCCAGAAGATCGACCACTACTACGACGACCCGAACCTGGCCGATGACTATCGCAAGTACACGCAGTGGGACTACGACTACAACGGCACCGACTCGATCTACTCCATCACCGACGACACCTACGACTACTCGTTGGACTACACCTACGACGCCAACGGGCGGATCGCGTCCTCCTACGGAACCTCCGAGGGCGACATCTTCGAGGAGAACTCCTACAGCTACGACGCGAACTCCAACCGCACCGCCTGGACCATCGGCTCGCGCGGGTCGACCTGGGACTACACGGCGTCCTACAACAACGCCGACCAGCTGACCTCGGTCTCCAAGGACGGCGGGCCAGCGACCACGTACAGCTACGACCAGGCGGGGAACCAGACCGCGAACAGCGAGGGCGCCGCGGCGACCTACGACACCCGGGGCCGGGCCACCCAGCTCGAGCACGAGGCCTCCAACCGGGGCAGTGAGACCGCGACCTACAACGGCACCTCCCAGGTCGAACGCACCAAGATCGGTGGCTGGACGTTCAAGAACTCCCTGCTCGGGATCACCTCCTCCACCCAGTCCGCCGAAGGGACCAGGCACTACGTGCACGCCCCCGACGGGCGGGTGCTGGCCGAGTACCGCGCGAAGAACAACACCTGGCGGTACTACCTGAGCAACCACCAGGGCTCCATCACCGGCGGCACCGACGATGCCGGGGACCGGACCGAGTCCTACGGGTACGGCCCTTACGGTGAGTACGCCTATGGCTCCGGCGGCGGCACCGATCTCATCCACTGGCGCTACACCGGCGAATGGCTCGACGGCACCTCCGTCACCGGAAACGGCTACTACAAGATCGGCCTGCGCTACTACGACAACACCCTCGGCCGATGGGCCCAGACCGACCCCGCCGAACGCGCCATCAACCCCATGCAACCCGCCGAAGCCCAGCCCTACAACTACTCCGGCTGCAACCCCACCAACCAAACCGACCCCACCGGCGCCGCGCCGTCCGGGACCTGCATCGCCGGTGCCATCGGGCTGGGTTTGGGGATAGCCGGGCTGATGGCTAGCGGTGTTGGAGCGGCGATCGCAGCGACGAACGCGGCAGCGGCGGCAGCGGCGGGCACGGCGGTCACGACGGCAGGGGGGACAGCGGCGGCTGCAGAGGTAGTGGGCGTATTGGCCTCTGCGGGTTCCCTCGGCATTGGGGGTTACCTCTCTGCAGTGGATTGTCGATGAGGTCCAAGGCTAAGAGGACCCACCCGGGTCCTACGACGGCGTTCCTTCACTTGGTGATAGGCGTTGTGCCCATGCCGATAGCCGGTGTCTTGGTGGGTATGGACATATCCCAGAATGGGTCCTACGACCTGCCGGTCCCGAGTTGGGTGATACTCATCGCCGCGTTGATCTGGGGTGGCGCATGGGGTACTACTTATGTGCGCTACCGCATTTGGCAGCAGGAAGAGCAGAACCTTCGGGTACGCGAACTAAACCAGGAAGGGCGCCACGGGACTGGACGCGACTGAAGCTCGCGTCTGGCCGGCCGGGCCAAGGCACAGGAAACCGAGCCAGCGATCACCGCGAGGTGTCACCCATCCGTCTTAAACTCACCTTTCTCAGGGCAGGTCAACGCCGCGATATGGATGGCCGGCTAGTGACCGGCTCGGTAACGACCGTTTTCGAGTCAGGTAACGCCGGATCTGACCGGGCGTCTCGTCTGTGAGCCGGTTCGTCAACGGACAGCCTGTTCGAGGAGGCTGTCGATTGACGAAGGGGCTCTCAGTTGACGAGTCGGCTCAGAGTGTCCGCACTGCCGGCGTCGTGGACCGCCGCGCGCGGCTCAGCCGCGTGCTCCCGTGGCGCGCCGACAGCATGTGCTCGAAAGCCCGGCTCGAAAGGGTCAGCGGCTCGGTAGCCGTGAGCGGGGCGACTTTCGAGCAGCCCAACCGACCGCGTTACTCCACATGACGGAAAAGAATTTTCACAGACCTCTTCCCCTCGGGCCGTGACAGGAGTATGTTGATCCGCCAAGCGGCACCGACCTGTTGGCATGGATAACCAGGACGGCGCCAGACGGATGATCCGGCAACCATGCGACGCGGCAGAGCGGCCGCGTCGTGAGCGTTGTGAGGAGACGCCGATGACAGCAACAGCCCCCCAGGCCGGCCCAGCGGTTGACGCGGCGGCAGGTGTCGAGATCACCGCCAACGGCCACAGCTTCGCCGGCGAACGCCCCGAGCCGCACATCTCCGTGCTGGACTGGCTGCGCAGCCGTGGGCTGACCGGGGCCAAGGAGGGCTGCGCCGAGGGAGAGTGTGGTGCCTGCTCGGTCCTCGTCCGCCGCCCCGACGGCGAGGGCAGCCGGTGGACCGCCATCAACTCCTGCCTCGTGCCCGCCGCCGCGCTGGACGGCCAGGAGGTCATCACCTCCGAGGGCCTCGGCTCGCCGGAGGCCCTGCACCCGGTCCAGCAGGAGATGGCCGAGCGCGGCGGCTCGCAGTGCGGCTACTGCACCCCCGGCTTCGTCTGCTCGATGGCCGCGGAGTTCTACCGTCCTGGGCGCACGCCGGCAGAGGCGGACCCGGCGTCCGCCTCCGCATCCGACGACCACGAGTGCGGCCCCAACGGCTTCGACCTGCACGCCCTCTCCGGCAACCTGTGCCGCTGCACCGGCTACCGGCCGATCCAGGACGCGGCATACGCCCTGGGTATGCCCGAGCAGGTCGACGAGATCGCGTCCCGGCAGCAGCAACCGGCCCCGGCGGCCAGGGTCACCAGCCTCGACGGCGAGCACGGATCCTTCCGGCGCCCGGCCGACCTGGCGGAGACGCTCGAGCTGCTGGCCGAGCACCCGGACGCGGTGCTGGTCGCCGGCAGCACCGACTGGGGCGTCGAGCTCACCCTGCGCCACCGGCGCGCACCGCTGAGCGTGGCGATCGACCACCTGCCCGAGCTGCGCACCCTCACGGTGGAGCAGGACCGCATCGAGATCGGCGCCGCCCTCAGCCTCTCCGAGATCGAGCGCAGGCTGGAGGGGGCGGTGCCGATGCTGGACCAGCTCTTCCCGCAGTTCGCCTCCCGGCTCATCCGCAACGGCGCGACCCTCGGCGGCAACCTCGGCACCGGCTCGCCGATCGGCGACAGCCCGCCGGCCCTGCTGGCGCTCGACGCCCGACTGGTCCTCACCTCGGCCCGCGGGAGCCGCGAGGTCGCCCTGAGCGACTACTTCACCGACTACCGGCGCAGCGTCAAGGCTCCCGACGAGCTCATCGAGCGCATCGTCGTGCCGCAGCCGCAGCCGACCCATGTCGCCTTCCACAAGATCGCCAAACGCCGCTTCGACGACATCTCCGGCGTGGCGATCGCCTTCGGCCTGGACCTGGCCCAGGATCAGACCGTGCGCACGATCCGCATCGGCCTGGGCGGGGTCGCCGCCACCCCGCTGCGCGCCCGGGCCACCGAGGAGCTGCTCACCGGCCGCCGGTGGGACGACGAGGCCGTCAATCTCGCCGCCGCCACCCTGGGCGACGAGGGCACCCCCATGGACGACCACCGCGCCAGCGCCGCCTACCGCGCCGCGATGCTGCGCCAGTCCCTGCTGAAGTTCTACGTCCAGACCACTGCGGAGGTGGCCCGATGAGCAGCATCCACAACCCCCTGGCCGATCGCCCGGACCAACCCGTCGTCGGCCGCTCGGTGCCCCACGAGAGCGCGGCCCTGCACGTCACCGGCCAGGCGCTCTACACCGACGACCTGCTCGGCCGCGTCCCCGGTGCGCTGCACGCCTGGCCGGTGCAGGCCCCGCACGCGCGGGCGACGATCACCCGCCTCGACCCGGCACCGGCATACCAGGTCGACGGGGTCGTCCGGGTGCTCACCGCCGCCGACGTCCCGGGCATCAACGACGCCGGGATCAAGGACGACGAGCCCCTCTTCCCCTCCGAGGTGCAGTTCTACGGCCACGCCGTCGCCTGGGTGCTCGGCGAGACCCTCGACCAGGCCCGCCGCGGCGCCGAGGCGGTCGAGGTCGACTACTCACCCCTGCCCTCGCTGCTCACCCTCACCGAGGCGATCGAGGCCGGCAGCTTCCAGGGCAGCGCCCCGACCGTCTCCCGCGGCGACGTGGAGGAGGGTATGGCGGCGGCCACCCACGTCTACTCCGGCGAGTTCGAGCTCGGCGGGCAGGAGCACTTCTACCTCGAGACGCACTGCTCGCTGGCCACCGTCGACGAGGGCGGCCAGGTCTTCGTCCAGTCCAGCACCCAGCACCCGTCGGAGACGCAGGAGATCGTCTCGCACGTGCTGGGTCTGCACTCGCACGAGGTGACCGTGCAGTGCCTGCGGATGGGTGGGGCCTTCGGCGGCAAGGAGATGCAGCCGCACGGCCTCGCCGCGGTGGCCGCGCTCGGGGCCACCCTCACCGGCCGCCCGGTGCGGCTGCGGCTCACCCGCACGCAGGACCTGACGATGACCGGCAAGCGGCACCCCTTCCACGCCACGTGGGAGATCGGCTTCGACGACGAGCTGCGGATCCGCGCGCTGCGGGCCACGCTCACCAGCGACGGCGGCTGGAGCCTGGACCTGTCCGAGCCGGTGCTGGCGCGGGCGCTGTGCCACATCGACAACGCCTACTGGATCCCCGACATCGAGGTCCACGGCCGCATCGCCCGGACCAACAAGACCAGCCAGACCGCCTTCCGCGGCTTCGGCGGGCCGCAGGGCATGCTCGTCCTCGAGGACATCCTCGGTCGGGTGGCGCCCCTGCTGGGCGTGTCGGCCCAGGAGCTGCGCCGCCGCAACTTCTACACCGAGGGCCAGGCCACCCCCTACGGTCAACCGGTCCGGCACGCGGAGCGCATCGGCCGCATCTGGGAGCGCCTCGCCGAGAGCTCCGACCTCGCGCGGCGCGCAGGACAGGTGGCGGCCTTCAACGAGGCGCACCCGCACACCAAGCGGGGCATCGCCATCACCCCGGTGAAGTTCGGGATCTCCTTCAACTTCACCGCCTTCAACCAGGCCGGGGCGCTCGTGCACGTCTACCGGGACGGCTCGGTGCTCATCAACCACGGCGGCACCGAGATGGGCCAGGGGCTGCACACGAAGATGCTCCAGGTCGCGGCGACCGCGCTCGGCATACCGCTGACCTCGGTGCGGCTCGCGCCCACCCGGACCGACAAGGTGCCCAACACCTCGGCGACCGCCGCCAGCTCGGGCGCCGACCTCAACGGCGGCGCGGTCCAGGACGCCTGCCGGCAGATCCGCGAGCGGCTCGCCGAGGTGGCCTCCCAGAGGCTCGGCGTGCACCCGCGGGACGTGCGCTTCGCCGACGGCCTCGTCACCGGGCTGGGCTCGAAGGTCGGCTCCGTGGACTTCGCCGCGGTCGTCCACGACGCCTACTTCCAGCGGGTCCAGCTCTGGGCCGCCGGTTACTACCGGACCGAGGGGCTGCACTGGGACAAGGACTCGATGACCGGGTCACCGTTCAAGTACTTCGCCTACGGCGCCTCCGTGAGCGAGGTGGAGGTGGACGGCTTCACCGGCGCCTACCGGCTGCTGCGCAGCGACCTGCTGCACGACGTGGGCGACTCGCTCAGCCCCCTGGTCGACCTCGGGCAGGTGGAGGGCGGCTTCGTCCAGGGCCTGGGCTGGCTCACCCTCGAGGAGCTGCGCTGGGACACCTCGGACGGCGAGCACCGCGGCCGGCTGGCGACCCAGGCGGCGAGCACCTACAAGCTGCCCAGCTTCTCGGAGATGCCGCAGACCTTCGTCGTCGACTTCTACGAGGACGCCACCGAGGACGGCGTCGTCTACGGCTCCAAGGCGGTCGGCGAGCCGCCGCTCATGCTGGCCTTCAGCGTCCGCGAGGCGCTGCGGCAGGCGTGCGCGGCCTTCGGCCCGGAGGGCACCTCGGTCGACCTCGGCTGCCCCTCGACGCCCGAGGCGGTCTACTGGGCGCTCGACGCGGCCCGCAGCGGCACGGCGCCGGCGCCCGCGTCAGCCACCTACGACACCCGGGCGGACAGCGACCAGCGCCCCGCCGACCGCGACGCCGTCCTGGTGGGGGACTGACATGGACTGGCTCGACGCCCTGGGACAGCTGCGCCGGGAGGGCCTCCCGACCGTCCTCCTCACCGTGCTGGAGGTGCGGGGCCACGCGCCCCGCGACCCCGGCGCCAAGATGGTCGTCAGCACCACCGGGCTCTGGGGCTCGGTCGGCGGCGGCAACCTTGAGATCACCGCGGTCGAGCGCGCCCGCGAGCTGCTGCGGGGCGACCTGCGCGGCGGCCCGGAGGTGCTGGAGTTCGGCCTGTCCGAGCACGCCCCGGCCGCGCACGGCCGGCAGTGCTGCGGGGGCGTCGTCCGGATCCTCGTCGAGCCGATGCCGGTCCGGCCCACGGTGGCGATCTTCGGTCTGGGCCACGTGGGCCTCGAGCTCGCCCGGATCCTCTCCCGGCACGACCTCGAGCTCGTGCTCGTCGACAGCCGGTCCGACCACGTCGTCGCGGCCGCGGCCCTCCCGCCCGGCCCCGCCGGGGTGGACCTGCGGCACGAACCCGCACCCGAGGCGGTGCTGGCCGGGCTGCCGCCGCGCGCGACCGTCCTCGTCCTCACCCACGACCACGCGGAGGACCTCGCCGTCTGCGACATGGCGCTGCGCACCCCCGCGCTCGGGGAGATCGGGCTCATCGGGTCGGGGGCCAAGTGGTCGCGGTTCCGGACCCGGCTGCTGGGCGAGGGGCATACCCCCGAGCAGGTGGACGCGATCCGCTGCCCGATCGGGGTCCCCGACATCGCCGGCAAGGAGCCCGCGGTGATCGCCGTGTCCGTCGCGGCCGACCTGCTCCGGCTGCTGCAGCCCGCAGACGTGCCCGCCCCGACGGCGGGAGAGGTGCGATGAGCGCGGTCACCTACCTCGCCCGCGCCCTCGACACCCCCACCAACCCCTTCGAGGACGGTCCCGGCGCGCTGCGAGCCGAGGAGGTCGCCCTCGAGGTGCGGGACGGGACGATCGTCGGGCGCCGCGCGCTCGTCCCGGGCGAGAAGGCGGTGGCCACCGGTGAGGTCGTCGACCTGCGCCACGGCGTCCTGCTCCCGGGCATGGTCGACACCCACGTCCACTTCCCGCAGGTGCGGGCGATCGGCGGGCTGGGTATGCCGCTGCTGGACTGGCTCGAGCGCTGCGCGCTCCCGGAGGAGGCCCGGCTGGCCGACCCCGGCTACGCCGAGGAGGTCGCCGACGAGTTCCTCGACGGGCTCGCCCGGGCCGGCACGACCACCGCGCTCGTCTTCGGCTCCCACTTCGCGAGCGCGGTCGACGCGCTCTTCGAGCGGGCGGAGCGCAGCGGCTTGCGGATCACCGCCGGCCAGGTGCTCTCGGACCGGATGCTGCGCCCCGAGCTGCACACCGACCCCGCGACCGCCGCCGCCGAGGGCGCCGCCCTCATCGAGCGCTGGCACGGCGCGGCCGGCGGGCGGCTGCGGTATGCCGTCACCCCCCGCTTCTCGCTGTCCACCAGCGAGGCGATCCTGCGCGTGTGCGAGGAGCTGCTGCACAGCCGGGACGACCTGTGGTTCACCAGCCACATCAACGAGAACCTGCGGGAGATCAGCACGGTCGCCGAGCTCTTCCCGACCTGCCAGCACTACCTCGACACCTATGCCCGGCACGGGCTGGTCGGGCCGCGCTCGGTCCTCGCGCACAACGTCATCCCGGGCGAGGACGAGCTGCGCCTCCTGGCCGCCAGCGGCGCCGCGGTGTCGCACTGCCCGACGAGCAACGCCGCCCTCGGCAGCGGCATGTTCCCGCTGCGGCGCCACCTCGACGCCGGGGTGCAGGTCGCCCTGGGCACCGACGTCGGCGCCGGCGCCGGCTTCAGCATGCTCAAGGAGGGGCTGCAGGCCTACTACCTCCAGCAGCTCCTCGGGGCCGAGGGCGTGCCCCTCACGCCCGCGCACCTGCTCTACCTCGCCACCGGCGCCGGCGCCCGCGCTCTCGGCCTCGGGGAGCAGGTCGGCGACCTGGGCGTCGGCAAGCAGTTCGACGCCCTCTGGCTCGTGCCACCCACCGGCAGCACCCTCGACACCGCGCTGCGGCACGCCCCCGGAGACTCTGACAGGCTGGCCCGGATCTTCGTCCTGGGCACCCCGGCAGACGTCGCCGCCACCTGGGTGGGGGGCCGGCTCGTGGCCGGTCACGCACCTGCCAGCACCACGCATACCCCAAGGAGCACGCATGTCCACGCACGAACCTGACCGTCCCCCCACCGGCGGCAAGTCGCTCGCCGACCCCGACAGCGCCACCCCGGAGCAGCTCGACACCGGCACGCACGACACCGCCCGCGCCGAGGTCGCCGCCCAGCAGGCCGACCACCGGGCCGGCCTGGTCCACGGCAGCGACGGGCGAGCAGGCGGGACCCCCGCCGAGCCCAAGAACGCGCTCGACCGCTTCTTCGGGATCAGCTCCGCGGGCTCCAGCGTGCCGGTCGAGCTGCGGGCGGGCCTGACGACCTTCCTGACGATGAGCTACATCATCTTCGTCAACCCCAACGTGCTCGGCAACGCCATCGACGTCGGCCCGACCACCTTCGTCCAGCTGCTCTCGGTGACCTGCATCGCGGCGATGTTCGGCTCGCTCGTCATGGGCCTCATCGCGCGCTACCCCTTCGCGCAGGCGCCGGGCATGGGGCTCAACGCCTTCTTCGCCTTCACCGTCGTGCTGGGTATGGGGGTGGAGTGGCAGACCGCGCTCGGCGCCGTCTTCATCTCCGGCATCCTCTTCGTCGTGCTCAGCGTGCTCGGCGTGCGCCGGGCGATCGTCCAGGGCATCCCCATGGGGCTCAAGCTGGCCATCACCGCGGGCATCGGCTCCTTCCTCGCGCTACTCGGGCTGCGCACCGCCGGCATCGTCGTCGCCGACGAGGCCACGCTCGTCGGGCTCGGCGACCTCGGCGCCCCCAGCGCCTGGCTGGCCGTCATCGGCCTCATCTTCACCGCGGTGCTGCTCCAGCTGCGCGTCAAGGGCGCCATCCTGTGGGGCATCCTCGTGACCTCGCTGCTGGCCATCGTCACCCGGGCGGAGGTCTACACCGGGGCCGACGGCGCCCCCGCGGCCTTCGGCGGCTTCACCGACGGCATCGTCGGCGCGCCGGTGTGGCCCACCGACCTCGTCGGGCAGATGGACATCGTGGGCGCGCTCGGTCTGGGCCTGCTCAGCGTCGTCTTCACCTTCTTCTTCGTCGACTTCTTCGACGCGACCGGCACCCTGACCGGCCTGGCCCAGCGCTCGGGCTACCTCGACGAGAAGGGCGACATGCCGCGCGCCAAGACCGTCTTCTCCATGGACGGGCTGGCCGCCATGTTCGGCGCCTTCATGGGCACCTCGACGACGACGGCGTATGTCGAGAGCGCCTCCGGCATCGAGGAGGGCGGCCGCACGGGCCTCACCGCCACGACCACCGGCCTGCTCTTCGGCCTGTCCCTCTTCCTGTGGCCGCTGGCCGG
This sequence comes from Serinicoccus hydrothermalis, assembly GCF_001685415.1. Taxonomy (NCBI): domain Bacteria; kingdom Bacillati; phylum Actinomycetota; class Actinomycetes; order Micrococcales; family Ornithinimicrobiaceae; genus Serinicoccus; species Serinicoccus hydrothermalis. The sequence continues at coordinate 2,426,319 of NZ_CP014989.1, forward strand.
GGCCATCCCGGGCGCGGCCACCGCCCCGGCGCTGGTGCTCGTCGGTGCGCTGATGATGGACGGCATCCGGCACATCGAGTGGGACGAGGTCGCCGAGGGCGTCCCCGCCTTCCTCACCATCATCGTCATGCCGCTGACCTTCTCCATCGCCAACGGCGTCTCGATGGGCATCATCAGCTACTGCGCGATCAAGGCCCTGACCGGCAAGGCCAAGCAGGTCCACTGGGTGCTCTACATCGTCGCGGTGCTGCTGCTCGCCCGCTACGTCTGGCTCGGCGAGTAGCGCCTGCTGCTGGACCGGACCCTGCCGCCGACCCCTGGCGGTAGGGTCCGCCCATGCCCGGCGACCTGCACCTGCCCACCGCGGTGCTGGTCCTCGCGGTGGTCGCGGCCGGGCACCTGCTCCTCTGGTGGTGGCGGCGTCGCACGGCCCGCGGCTTCCTCTCCGAGACCGACCAGCAGACCTACGAGACGCTGCGCTCCGGCGCCCAGGCCGGGCGGAGCCTGCGCTCGGGTCTCACCGAGAGCCACGCCGAGCCCGCCGCCCGGCACCTGCGCATGATGCTCGGCGCGACCGCGCTGGCGGTCTGCGACAGCCAGCAGGCGCTCGCCTGGTCCGGCCTCGGCGACCACCACCGGGCGCAGGCCGCCGACCACGCCGCCCGGGTCCTCACCAGCGGTGACGTCGTCGTCCTCACCCGCGCCGACCTGCCCTGCACGGCTCCCGAGTGCCCGGTCCGCGCCGGGGTCGTGGCCCCGCTCGTCGTGGACGACCGCGTCATCGGCGCGCTCGCGGCATACTCCCCGCGTCCCTCGGCGGGCCTGGCCCGGGCGACCGAGCAGCTGGCCACCTGGGTGAGCGGGCAGCTCGAGCTGGGGGAGCTCGACCGGGAGCGGACGCGGGCGATGGAGGCCGAGCTGCGCAGCCTGCGCGCCCAGATCAGCCCGCACTTCATCTACAACTCGCTCGGCGCCATCGCCTCCTTCGTCCGGACCGACCCGGACCGGGCGCGCGAGCTGCTGCTGGAGTTCGCCGACTTCACCCGGTATGCCCTGCGCCGCGGCGGCGTCTACACGACCCTCGCCGACGAGCTGCGCAACGTCGAGCGCTACCTCGTGCTGGAGCAGGCCCGCTTCGGCGAGCGGCTCACCGTCAACCTGCTCATCGCGCCCGAGGTGCTGCCGGTGGCCGTGCCCTACCTCGCGGTGCAGCCGCTGGTGGAGAACGCCGTGCGCCACGGGCTGGCCGGCAAGGAGGGCGTCGGGACGGTGACGATCACCGGCACCGACCTCGGCGACCTGGCCGAGATCGCCGTCGAGGACGACGGCGTCGGGTCCGACCCCGAGCTGGTCCGGCGCGCCCTGGACGGGGAGTCCGAGGGCGCCGACGGCAGCGGCGGCGAGGGGATGGGCCTGGGCAACGTCGACGCCCGGCTGCGCCAGGTCTACGGCGACGACCACGGCCTCGTCGTCGAGACCGCGCCTGGCCTGGGCACCAAGGTGACGTTCCGGGTCCCGAAGTACGCCCCCGGCGTCCACCCGGACGCGTAGAGGCTCGACCCCGCCCGGGGAGGATCGGTGCAGGCGCAGGCATACTCCCCGGGCTGGGCCACTTCTCCGGGGAGGATCGGTGCAGGCGGACCGATCCTCCCCAGGGGGAGCGCCTGTCCGGGGAGGACCGTCCCGGCCGCGCCCTACGATGTCCGCCATGCGTGCCCTCGTCGTCGACGACGAACCGCCGGCCCTGTCCGAGCTGAGCTACCTGCTGGAGCGGGACGGCCGGTTCGAGCGCGTGCGGCCGGTCGCCTCCGGCGCCGACGCGCTGCGGGTGCTGGACGACGGAGAGGTCGACGTCGTCTTCTCCGACATCTCGATGCCCGGCCTGGACGGCATGGAGCTGGCCCGGGTGGTCGCCCGCTCCGAGCGCCCGCCGCTCGTCGTCTTCGTCACCGCGCACGAGGAGCACGCCGTGGACGCCTTCGCGGTGCAGGCGGTCGACTACGTCATGAAGCCGGTCTCACCCGCCCGCCTCGCGCAGGCGGTGGACCGGGTGGTCGGCGCGCTCGCGCAGCGCACGGCCACCGACCCGGCGCAGGACCCCGAGCGCTCCACCGGCACGACCGGTGAGCCGGCGGACGAGCGCATCGCCGTCGAGCTGGGCGGGGTGACCCGCTTCGTGCGGCGCTCGACGGTCCGCTACGTGCAGGCCCAGGGCGACTACGTGCGGCTCTTCACCGGGTCCGCCTCGCACCTGCTGCGGGTGCCGCTGACCACGCTGGAGACCCGCTGGGCCGAGGCCGGCTTCGTCCGCATCCACCGCTCGACCCTGGTCAACCTCGCCCACGTCGGGCAGGTCCGCCAGGGCCAGGGCCGGCTCGCGCTGCGGCTGCTGCCCGACGGGCCGGAGCTTCCGGTCGCCCGGCGCCACGCCCGCGCCGTGCGCGAGCGGGTCCTCGCGGCCGCGGCCGACGCATGAGCGGCGAGCACGGCGCCCGGGTCCGCGTCACCTCCTCCCGCCGCGGCGCCACCACCGCCCGCCGACGGCCGCTCGCCGCCTCGCTCGTCGAGCAGACCGGGGCGGGCGAGCTCTACCTCCGCGGCCTGCTGCGCGCCCAGCTCCGGCTCGCGCTGCTCGTGCTGGCCGGGCTCGCGGTGGTGCTCGGCGGCATACCCGTGCTGTATGCCGTGCTGCCCGCCGCGCGTTCGGTCCAGGTCGCCGGCGTCCCGGTCGTCTGGCCGGTGCTGGCGGTGCTCGTCTACCCGGTCCTCGTCGCGGTCGCGGCGTGGTACACCCGGGCGGCGACGCGCGTCGAGCGGCGCCTCTCCGCGGCCGCGAAGGAGCGCTGAGCGGTGGCCGCCAGCCTCGCCGGCGGTGCCGTGCTGCTCGTCTGCCTCGTCACGGTCGCGCTGAGCGCCTTCGCGCTGCGGCTCTCCCGCCGGACCAGCGACTTCTACGTCGCCGGCCGCGCGGTCTCGCCGCAGCGCAACGCCGCCGCGATCGGCGGGGAGTACCTCTCCGCCGCCAGCTTCCTCGGCGTCGCCGGCCTGATCTACGACCAGGGCGTGGACGCGCTGTGGTACCCGATCGGCTACACCGTGGGCTACCTCGTGCTGCTCGTGCTCGTCGCGGCCCCGCTGCGCCGCTCGGGGGCATACACGCTGCCCGACTTCGCCGAGGCCCGGCTGGAGTCGCGCCTGGTGCGCCACCTGTGCTCGGTGCTCGTCGTCTTCATCGGCTGGCTCTACCTCGTGCCGCAGCTGCAGGGCGCCGGCTTCACGCTGCGGCTGGTGTCGGGCGCGCCGCTGTGGCTGGGCCCGGTCGTCGTCGTGGTCGTCGTGGTGCTCTCCGTCGCGGCCGGGGGTATGCGCTCGATCACCCTGGTACAGGCGGTGCAGTACTGGATCAAGCTCACCGCGCTCGCGGTCCCCGCGGGCATCCTGCTCGCCGTCTGGTGGGGCAGCCAGGGGCCGGGGCTGGACGTCGCGCAGAGCTGGGTGCTGCCGGGCGGGGGACCGGCGGGCGGCGGGCACGGGCTCTACCGCACGCTGTCGCTGGTGCTCGCGCTCTCGCTCGGGACGATGGGGTTGCCGCACGTCGTCGTGCGCTACTACACGAACCCGGACGGCACGGCGGCGCGGCGCACCACCGTGCGGGTGCTCGTGCTGCTGGGCCTCTTCTACGTCGTCACGGTCGTGTATGCCCTGCTCGGCCGCGCCTATCTCCCCAGCCTGGCGGCGGGTGAGCGGGCCGACACGGTCGTGCTGCGGCTGCCGGCCGAGGTGCTGCCGGGCGTGGGTGCCGAGCTGCTGCTCGCGGCGCTGGCCGGCGGTGCCTTCGCGGCCTTCCTGTCCACCTCCTCCGGGCTGGCGCTCGCCGTGACCGGCGTGCTCAACCAGGACGTGGTGCGGCCGGTGCTGGCCCGGACGGTGCCCGGCGACTCCTCGGAGGTCGCCGGCTTCCGGATCGCCGCGGTCGTGGCCGTGCTCGTGCCCGTGGCGGGCGTGGGCTTCTTCCCCGAGGTGCCGCTCGCGGCCTTCGTGACGCTGGCCTTCGTCATCGCCGCCTCGACGTTCTTCCCGCTGCTGGCGCTCGGGGTCTGGTGGCCGAGGCTCTCGGTGCAGGGGGCCGCCGCCGGGCTGGTGACCGGCACGGTGCTGGCGACCGCTGCGGTCGCCAGCACCGTGCTCGCCGACGGGTCGGACGGCTGGGCGGCCGCCCTGCTGGCGCAGCCCGCGGCCTGGATCGTCCCGCTCGTCTGCGCCGTCATGGTCGGGGTCTCATTGCGGACCCCGACCGGGATCCCCCGGGGAGCCGCCCGCACGCTGGTGCGGCTGCATACCCCGGAGGACCTCACGGCCTGACCTCACAGGTGGCTGGTGATCTCCGCGTCCTCGCGCAGGTCCGCGACGAGCTCGTCCGTCGCCGCGGCCTGCTGCTCTGACGTCAGCTGCTGGGCGAGCTGGTCCCTGACCTCGTCGAACTCCGGGATCTCCGGCTGCGGCTGGGCGGTGCCGCTCGCGCCCGACTCGCCCTGGTCGGCCGCCTCCTCCTGCTGGCCGACGAGCTCGTCGTAGTAGTCGCGCAGCTCCTCCTCGGAGGGCTCCTCGACCTCGGCCTCCTGCTCCACGTAGGCCTGGATCGCGAGCTGGTTGCGGGCCTCGCGGCGGGCGGTCTCCTCGTCCATGCCCTGCTCCTCGAGGACCCCGAGGAACTCGTCGACCGACTCCAGCCCGTTGCCGGTCGCCAGCTCCTCGAGCAGCCCGTCCACCTCCTCGTCGGTGGGCTCGAGGCCGGCCTCCTCGGCCGCCTGCCGGAGCAGCACGCTGTCCACGACGGTGTCGAGGGTGTCGGCCTGGAGCTGCTCGGTGTCCATCTCCTCACCGCTCATCTGCGCCTGGCCGGCGGCACTGGCGAACTGGCTCTCGTAGTAGGCGGCGAAGTCGTCCTTCGGGACGTCCTCGCCGTTGACCGTGGCGACCGGGTCGGGGATACCGCTCAGGTCCGGTTCGGGCATGGCCTCGGGCATCTCCTGGGGGGCGCTGCTGCTGGCGGCGTCCTCCGGGGGCACGGCACTGCTGCTGCTCGCGGCGTCGCCGTCGCCGCTGCCACTGCACGCGGTGAGCCCCACGAGGCTGAGGGTCAGGCCTGCCGCAGCAAGCCACTTCTGCACGGACATCGTCCTTCTCCCTGGTCGGGTGCGGGTGTGCAAGCCGCGGAAACTAGCACGCCCGGATGGGTCGTCCACCCGGCATTCTCCCAGGGTGCGGCCAGGTCCGCCGCGCGAAGCAGCGGGCCGCCGGGCGCGTGCGGGGCGCCGCTCGGCGCAGGATCGGGGCCCCGGGCCCGACCGGGCCTGCGCCCCGGGGGTGGGGCGAGGCATACTCGGGAGCGACCCCGAGCGCGAGGAGCAACGATGTCCGACGAGGGACTGTCCAACATGCTGCACGAGGAGCGCACCTTCGCCCCGAGCGAGGAGTTCGCCGCGCAGGCCAACGGCACGGCCGAGCTGTTCGACCGCGCCCAGGAGGACCGTGAGGGCTTCTGGGCCGAGCAGGCGCGGAAGTACGTGCAGTGGGAGACCGATTTCGACCAGGTCCTGGACTGGTCCGACGCGCCCTTCGCGAAGTGGTTCGTCGACGGCCGGCTCAACGCCTGCGTCAACGCGGTCGACCGGCACGTCGAGGCCGGGAACGGCGACCGCGTGGCGATCCACTGGGTGGGCGAGCCCGAGGACGACACCCGCGACATCACGTATGCCGAGCTGCACGAGCAGGTGCAGCGCGCCGCCAACGCGCTGGCCGACCTCGGCGTGGGCGAGGGCGACACCGTCATGATCTACCTGCCGATGGTGCCCGAGTCCGCCATCGCGATGCTCGCCTGCGCTCGTCTCGGTGCGCCCCACTCGGTCGTCTTCGGCGGCTTCTCCTCCGACGCGCTGCGCAGCCGCATCGAGGACGCGGACAGCAAGGTCGTCATCACCGCCGACGGCGGCTACCGGCGCGGCAAGCCGTCCGGGCTGAAGTCGGTCGTGGACGGCGCGCTGGAGGGCGAGACGCCGGTCGAGAACGTCCTCGTGGTGCAGCGCACCGGGCAGGACGTCGAGTGGACCGAGGGCCGTGACCGGTGGTGGCACGAGGCGCTCGAGGCGGCCGACGCCACGCACGAGGCGCAGGCCTTCGACAGCGAGCACCCGTTGTTCATCCTTTACACCTCCGGCACGACCGGGAAGCCCAAGGGCATCGTCCACACGACCGGTGGCTACCTGCTGCAGACGGCATACACCTCGCACGTCGTGCACGACATCCACCCGGACACCGACGTCTACTGGTGCACCGCCGACGTCGGCTGGGTGACCGGGCACTCCTACATCGTCTACGGGCCGATGACGCTCGGGGCGACCCAGGTGATGTACGAGGGCACGCCGGACACCCCGCACCAGGGCCGGTTCTGGGAGATCGTCCAGGACAAGAAGGTGACGGTCCTCTACACCGCGCCCACCGCGATCCGGACCTTCATGAAGTGGGGCAAGGAGATCCCGGAGAAGTTCGACCTGTCCAGCCTCAAGCTGCTCGGGTCGGTCGGTGAGCCGATCAACCCCGAGGCGTGGATGTGGTACCGCGAGGTCATCGGCGGCGGCCGCTGCCCGATCGTCGACACCTGGTGGCAGACGGAGACCGGCGGGATCATGATCTCGCCGATCCCGGGCGTCACGGAGACACGGCCCGGCTCGGCGCAGCACCCCATCCCCGGCATCAACGCCGTCGTCGTCGACGACTCGGGGAAGCCGGTGGAGAAGGGCTCCGGCGGCTACCTCGTCGTCACCGACCCCTGGCCCTCCATGCTGCGCGGGATCTGGGGCGACCCGGAGCGCTACAAGGAGACCTACTGGAGCCGGTTCGAGGACATGTACTTCGCCGGTGACGGCGCCAAGCTGGACGAGGACGGCAACATCTGGGTCCTCGGCCGGGTGGACGACGTCATGAACGTCTCCGGGCACCGGATGTCCACCGCCGAGATCGAGTCGGCGCTGGTCAGCCACCCGAAGGTCGCGGAGGCCGCGGTCGTGGGCGCGGCGGACGAGACGACCGGTCAGGCGATCTGCGCCTTCGTCATCCTGCGTGGTGACGCCACCGAGGAAGCCGATGAGGACGGCGAGGGCGAAGGTCTCGTCGCCGAGCTGCGCCAGCACGTCGCCAAGGAGATCGGGGCGATCGCCAAGCCGCGCCAGATCATGGTCGTGCCCGAGCTGCCCAAGACCCGCTCCGGCAAGATCATGCGGCGGCTGCTCAAGGACGTCGCGGAGAACCGCGAGGTCGGCGATGTCACCACGCTGGCCGACTCCTCCGTCATGGACCTCATCACGAAGGGCATGAAGGAGGACTGACCCTCTCGGCCGACCCGCGCGGGTGCGCGCGGGCCGGCGGAGGGTATGCCCTCAGCGGCTCTCCCAGGCGTCCGGCTGACGCAGCAGCTCGGCGACCTCGGCCGACCAGGCGCCGTGGCGCAGCTGGTCGAGGGTGGTGCCGTCGAGCACGGTGCGCAGCGCCGCGCGGGTGGCGACCCAGAGGGCCGGCAGGTGCTCCGCCTCGCCGTCGTAGGCGGTGTCGTGCGGCCGCAGTCCCCGCACCTCGGCGAGCGGGCCGTCGACCGCGCGGATGACGTCGCCGACGGCGATCTCGTCGGCGGGCCGGGCCAGGAGGTAGCCACCGCGTGCCCCGCGCCGGGAGGCGACGAGCTCCGCCCGTCGCAGGTCGGCCACGATCGCCTCGAGGAACTTCACCGGCAGGTCCTGGGCCTGGGCGAGGCGGTCGACCGAGACGGGCCTGGCCTTCTGCGCCGGCGTGTCGTCCTGCGCCGCCGCCAGGGCGAGCATGGCCCGGACGGCGTAGTCCGAGCGCGCCGAGATGTCCACGTCCCCAGTCTCTCGCACCCCCCGGTCGGGGTCGGGGAGCAGGCCGCTTGACATTTATCCTAGTCAACCGACAGGATTTGCAGGAATAACCCGGGCGACGTCGCCCGAGCCCGTGATGTACGACCCTCCAGGACGGCTCTCATGCGTCAACTCATCCTGCTCGCCCTCGTCGGCCTCGCCGCCCAGCTCGTCGACGGCGGGCTCGGCATGGCCTACGGCGTGACCACCACCACCCTGCTGCTCATGCTCGGCACCAACCCCGCGGCCGCGTCGGCCACCGTCCACCTCGCCGAGATCGGCACCACCCTGGCCTCGGGCACCGCGCACTGGAAGTTCGGCAACGTCGACCCGAAGGTCGTGCTGCGGGTGGGTGTGCCCGGCGCGGTAGGGGCCTTCCTCGGCGCCACCGTGCTGAGCTCGATCGACGCCGAGGTGGCCCGGCCCATCACCGCGACGATCCTGCTCGTGCTCGGCGTCTACCTGCTCGCCCGCTTCACCCGCAGCGGTATGCGGACCGATCGGCTCGGGCAGCCGCTGCGCCGCCGCTTCCTCACCCCGCTCGGGCTCTTCGCCGGGTTCCTCGACGCGACCGGCGGCGGGGGCTGGGGTCCGGTCGGCACGCCCGCGCTGCTCGCCAGCGGCCGCATGGAGCCGCGCAAGGTCGTCGGCTCCATCAGCGCCTCGGAGTTCCTCGTCGCGCTGGCCGCGAGCCTGGGCTTCCTCGTCGGGCTGGGCCACCAGGGCATCAACCTCGCGTGGGTGCTGGCCCTACTGGCCGGCGGGCTCGTCGCGGCCCCGATCGCGGCCGGTCTCGTGCGGGTCATCCCGCCGCGGCTGCTCGGCGTCGGCGTCGGCGGGCTGATCGTGCTCACCAACGCGAGGACGCTGCTGCGCAGCGAGATGGTCGACGTCGGCGACGTGACCCGCTCGCTCGTGTATGCCGTGATCGTCGCGGTCTGGCTCGGTGCGCTCAGCTACGTGATCGCCGTGACCCGGGTCAACCGTGCCGCCGCAGGTGGCGCCACGGACGACTCAGCCCGAACCGCCGCCCGCTGACCTCGGTCACGGTGATCGCGACGACGTTGACCTTCTCGTCGCCGATCCAGGGCCGTAGCCGCAGGTTCGCGACCTCGCGGGCCTCCGGGCCCTCGAGGAGCTCGGCGGTGCCGCGCGCCACGACGCTCCAGGCGGTCTCGGCGTCGTCGTCGACCTGGTCGATCTCGAAGGCGACGTCGGAGTCCATGACCACGCCGAGCAGCTTGGAGCCCTCGGCCGTGCGGAAGATGAGGCGGCCGTGGTCGACGGCGTAGTTCACCGGCGTGATGTGCACCTCGTCGGTCAGGTGGTAGGCCAGCCGGCCGAGCTCCTGGTCGGCGAGGAGGCTCCAGCACTCCTGCTCGGAGAGGTGGGTGGTGGGCGAGTCGCTCATCAGCTGCTCCTTCGGACGAGGTGGTGCTCCTAGCATACTACGAGTAGTAGTAATAGTGGGAGCGACAGCACCCCCCGGTCCGGAGCTGTAGCGGTGAAGTCCGCTCAGCCGCCGAACGCCCGCTCGAAGGTGCTCTGCAGCTGGGTCAGGGCGAGCCAGGCGAAGAGCAGGGCGCAGATGCCCATGAGGACGTTGACGACCATGCCGTTGCGCCACTCCTGCGGCGTGCGGTCGGTGTTGAGGATCCACAGCAGCGTCACCGCGAGGAACGGCATGAAGAACGCCCCGAGCACGCCGTAGGCCAGGATCAGCCAGACCGGCTGACCCACGAAGAGCATGATCATCGGCGGGAAGGTCAGCCACAGGATGTAGGCCTTGTACCAGGTGCCGCCGAGGCGCACGCTCGGGTCGTCCTTGGGCAGCTTGCGGGCGTGGCCGATGAAGTCGGCGAACATCATCGAGACGCCGTTCCACACGCCCACGAGCGAGGACATGGCCGCCGACCAGAAGCCGATGAGGAAGACCGTGCCGGCCCACGAGCCATACCGCTCGCCGAGGACGCGGGAGAGGTCGAGCAGGCCCTCGTCACCGGTCTCGACCGCGATCCCGGCGGAGTAGAGCAGCTCGGCGCCGACGATGAGGGTGGAGATGACGAAGATGCCGGTGACGGTGTAGGCGACGGTGTTGTCCAGCCGCATGACGCGCATGTGACCCGGGGTGGTCCAGCCCTTCTCCCGGATCCAGTAGCCGTAGGCCGCGAGCGTGATGGTTCCGCCGACTCCGCCGGCGACGGACAGGACGTTGATGAGGCCGCCCTCGGGGATGCGCGGGACCAGGCCGGTGATGAGCTCGGGGATGTTGGGCAGGGTCAGCACCGCGGCGATGAACATCGTCACGAACATCACGCCGACGAGCGCGGCGCAGACCTTCTCGAAGAAGGCATACTTCCCGAACCACACCAGCGCCGCGCCGACGAGACCGGACAGGATGCCCCACCAGGTCACCGAGAGCGCCGGGAAGAGGCTCGCCAGCGGCAGCCCGGTGCCGGCCATCGCGGCGGCGCCGTAGACGAAGCCCCAGATGACGATGTAGGGCGCGAAGTACCACGTCGTCCAGCGGCCAAGAGTGGCCCAGCCCTCGTAGATCGTGTTGCCGGTGGCGAGGGAGTAGCGGCCGGCGCCCTCGACGAGCACGACCTTCATGAGGCAGCCGACGACGACCGCCCAGAGGAGGGCATACCCGAACCTCTGACCGGCGATGACCGTGGCGACGAGGTCGGCGGCACCGACACCCGTTGCAGCGACGATGAGGCCGGGGCCGACGAGCCTCCAGCCGGGGCGTGACGCGGGGGCGGTCTGCGACTGCGTTGTCATGGCGTCATGTCTACACCAGGGGTGCGGCGCGACCCGCCCGAGCCGGGTGCATGGCATCGTGAGGTATGCGCGTGACCGAGCTGTGGAGATATCCCGTCAAGTCCTTCGGCGGGGAGGCGGTGGAGAGCTCTCCGGTCGAGCCGTGGGGTCTGGAGGGGGACCGGCGCTGGGGCGTCGTCGGTCCGGACGGCTTCCCGGTGACCGCGCGGGAGTGCCACGAGCTGCTGGGGCTCACCGCGTCGCAGGTGGACGAGGAGACGATCCGGCTGACGGCGCGCGACGGCGACTCGATCCTCGTCGAGACGCCGCTCGGGGTGCCGGTGGTGCCGGTCGGGCACTCGCGGCAGGGCTTCGCGCCGCCGGCCGACCAGGACGTGAGCGAGTGGGTCTCGCAGCACGCGGGACGGGACCTGCGGCTGGTGTGGCAGGAGGACCCGAGCGTGCGGCGGATCTCCGGCGCGCACGGCGGCGAGGAGGGGGAGTCGCTCTCGCTCGCGGACACCGGGCCGCTGCTGCTCACGAGCGAGGCGTCGTTGACCCGGCTGTCCGACTGGATCCTCGAGGGCGGCGGCGAGCCGGTGCCGATGTCGCGCTTCCGGCCCAACGTCGTGGTCGACGGCGACGAGCCGTTCGCCGAGGACGGGTGGGGGTTCGTGACGATCGGGGAGGTGCGGTACCGGCGCACCGAGCTGTGCGACCGGTGCGTCATGACGCAGATCGACACCGGGACGCTGCAGACCGGCAAGGAACCCATCCGCACGCTCGCGCAGCACCGCCGGTGGGACGGCACGACGTGGTTCGGCATCCGGCTCGTGCCGGTGGGGCTTGAAGGCGGTCCGGCGCAGGTCGCGGTGGGGGACGAGGTCGTCGCGGACGAGGAGACGTCGTGAGGTCCGGGGTCCTCTGGGCGACGGGGGTCTATGCCTCCTTGGTCGTCTTCGGCGTGGTGTTGGTCGTCGTGGACGACTGGGAAGCGTCCGGAGCCCTGGCGTCCGGGCTGGTCGGTGGCGGTTGTGCGGCGCTCGTGGTCACCGCGCTCGCGCCTCGGCGAACGCTCGGCTGGGCGCCCGCGCTCTTCGCCTTCGCGAGCGTCGCTCTCGCGTTGCAGGGCATCGGGGTGCGCCTGGCCGAGCTGGAGCAGCCGGGGTCGACCCTCGGTGGGTCAGGTCTGGACCTGATCACCTTGCTGCTCCTGTTCGCCTGGCCCGTCGGCTTGGTCTTCATGATCATCCTGCTCCTGCAGAGGCCGGCAGAGGTGTCTGGGTCTGACGAGCCACGGGGTGATCGGCCGGCATGACGCGGCGGTGACCAACGTCTCAGGCGCCGATGTCCTCCCAGATGGTCAGGCAGAACACCTGACCCACGGGGTCGCGGAAGACGAGGCAGTGCTCGGCGTTCGGCTGCTCGCTCTCGCGTCGGGCGCCGCAGGCGAGTGCGTGCCGCTCGCCCTCCTTCAGGTCGTGGACGTAGAAGTCCAGGTGCAGCAGCACGGGTCGCTCCCCGTCCGGCCAGGTGGGCGGCTGGTAGTCGCTCACGGTCTGGACGTCGATCCGGCCGCCTGGGCCGTCGACGACCGCCCAGGCGGGGATCGAGAAGGTCACCTCACCGCCGGTGAGCTCGGCGTAGAACCGGGCGAGGGCGGGCGCGTCAGGGCAGTGGAGCGTGGGGGAGGACAGCCTGGGGAGAGGTGTCTGGGCACGGGTGTCGCTCATACCCGTATGACGACGGCTGGGTCCTTGACTCATCGCTGGCGGGTGAGAACGCGGGGTGTGACCGGTCAGTCCTGGGCGAGGTGGGCGTCGTTGAGCTTGTTGAGCAGGCGCTCTAGCTCGGCCCGCTCGGGATCGTCCAGGGCGCCGAAGTAGTCGCTGCGCGACCCGCGCAGCTCGGCCTGCAGGTCGTCCCAGGCGCGCTGTCCGTCCGGGGTCAGGGTGAGCACGACGCGTCGTCGGTCGGTGGTGTCGGCGGCGCTGCTCAGCCAGCCGCGCTCGCGCAGCTTGCGCACGGTGGCTCCGGCGTTGCGGGCATCGATCGCGAGCTGGCGCGCCAGCTCGACCTGGCTCGCCGACCCGTCGACCAGGACCGCCAGTGCCGCGAACTCGGCGTTCGTCATACCGCGCGACCGCAGGAAGCCTCCCCACGCTGCGTCGGTGCGACGGCCGACGGTGGCGAGGAGGAAGCCGGCGCGACGGCGGAAGCTCAACCCTGGTGACATAGACATAATTTATGTAAAATAAGCGCATGGCTGCAACCCCGGGGATCCAGGACCTGACCGCCACCCTCGACCGGCACCGTGGCTTCCTGCTGCAGACGGCGGAGGGGCTCAGCGAGGAGCAGGCGCGGACGGCGAGCACGGTCAGCGCCCTCAGCATCGCCTCGATCCTCAAGCACGTGGCCGACACCGAGGAGCAGTGGATGCAGTTCGCGCTGCGCGGTGCCGACGCCTTCGACCAGGTCTACAACCAGGACGTCGACTGGGATGCCGTCGACGCCGCGGCGAGCGAGGGCGACGGGGACTGGGGCGAGTGGGAGGACGACCGCTTCGTCCTCGGCGACGACGAGACCCTGCCGGTCCTGCGTCAACGGGTCCTCGACGTCGGGGCGGAGACGACGCGCATCCTCGGTGAGGCCGACCTGGACCTGACGCACCCGCTGCCCGAGGCGCCATGGTTCGAGGAGGGCGCGGTGTGGTCGGTGCGCCGGGTGGCGATGCACATGATCGCCGAGATCTCGCAGCACGCCGGCCACGCCGACATCATCCGCGAGGCGGTGGACGGTCAGCGCACGATGGGTTGAGCGTCCGGGTGGTTCGGCAGGGCTGGGCCCCTGACCTCGAGCCGGTTCGTCAACTGAACGCCGGTATGTCAGTCGCGAGCCTCCTCGAGGAGGCTCTGATCTGACATATCGGCTCGGAGACGGGCGACGACCCCGTGCGATGGCCGGGCGGGAGGGCAGCCACTAAGGTCGAGGCCCAGGAGGCCGCGACGACGACCGGCCACCAGAGACCTGCGAAGGAGATGCCATGGTGCAGCGTCAGGTGCCCAAGCCCAGCGAGATCTTCGAGCTGGTGAAGTTCCGCAAGCCCAGCCTCGACCTCACCGGGTCCCGCCTGGAGCAGGCCCAGACCGTCGAGGATCTGCGCCGGATCGCCAAGCGCCGCACCCCGTCCGCCGCCTTCGACTACACCGACGGGGCCGCCGACGGCGAGGTGTCGCTGGCCCGGGCGCGCCAGGCCTTCCAGAACGTCGAGTTCCACCCGGGCGTCCTCACCGACGTGACGAACGTCGACACCACCGTCGAGATCTTCGGCGGCCCCAGCGCCCAGCCGTTCGGCATCGCGCCGACAGGGTTCACCCGGCTGATGCAGACCGAGGGGGAGTCGGCGGGCGCCGGCGCGGCCGGGGTGGCGGGCATACCCTTCACGCTGTCGACCCTCGGCACCACCTCGATCGAGGACGTCCGCGCGGCCAACCCGGACGGCCGCAACTGGTTCCAGCTGTATGTCATGCGCGACCGGTCGATCTCCTACGGCCTGGTCGAGCGGGCGGCGGAGGCCGGCTTCGACACCCTCATGTTCACCGTGGACACCCCGGTCGCGGGTGCCCGGCTGCGGGACAAGCGCAACGGCTTCTCCATCCCGCCGCAGCTGACCGCGCGCACCGTGCTCGACGCCATCCCCCGGCCCTGGTGGTGGTGGGACTTCCTCACGACGCCCAAGCTGGAGTTCGCCTCCCTCTCCACGACCGGCGGGACGGTGGGGGAGCTGCTGAACAGCGCGATGGACCCCAGCATCGACTTCGACGACCTGCGCGAGATCCGGGAGATGTGGCCCGGCAAGCTCGCGGTCAAGGGGGTGCAGACCGTCGCCGACGCGGTGAAGCTGGCGGAGTTCGGGGTCGACGGGATCATCCTGTCCAACCACGGCGGTCGGCAGCTCGACCGCGCACCCGTGCCTTTCCACCTCCTGCCGGACGTGGCGCGGGAGGTCGGTGGCGACGTCGAGATCGTCGTCGACACCGGCATCATGAACGGCGCGGACGTCGTGGCCTCGCTGGCCCTGGGCGCCGACTTCACGATGGTCGGCCGGGCCTACCTCTACGGGCTCATGGCCGGCGGTCGCCGCGGCGTGGACCGCATGATCGACATGCTCAGCGAGCAGGTCGCGCGGACGATGAGGCTGCTGCAGGTCGGCTCGGTCGCCGAGCTGAACCCGGACCACGTGACCCAGCTGCGCGAGCTGCTGCCGGTCGAGCGCCGGCGACCGCAGTCCTAGCCCCGGCTCACCCGTGACCCCGGCAGACTCCGCCACGGGTGTCGCAGCGTTGGGCGTCGAGGACAAGCGCTCCCGGGTGGACGAGCCCCACGTCGGTGCGCTCAACGACCTCGCGCGCTCGCTGCGGGTGAGGGACGGCGGGGTAGAGCGCTTCGTCCCGTGGTTCGACCCGGACAGCGGGGGCGTGGCCGCGCAGGACCTCGTGCTCATGGAGACCCCCGGTCCGCGCACGGTCGCGGTCGGCGACCTGGGGTTCAGCTCGGAGGACAACGCCGACCCCACCGCGGCGGCCCTGCGCGAGGCGAGAGCGGGCGCGGGTCTCGCGCGGACGGCATACCTGCGGTGCAACGTCGTGCCGTGGCCCCTGGTCGACATCGCCGGTCACCGTCGCCCGCCGCTGGTCGCGGATCTGGACGACGCGCGCCCCGCGCTCCAAGAGCTCCTGAGCCTGCTGCCGGACCTCGAGCTGGTGGTGGCGGTCGGCGCCCCGCGCTCACGGGGATCATGCGGCTGCTCACCTCAGGATCGACGGGTATGCCCGGCCTCCCCCGGGTCCTCGGGGTGCCGCACCCGTCCCCGCGCAACGCGGGGCGGCGCGAGGAGGCGCGGGCGCGGTTGACCGCGGCCCTGGCGCTCGGCGCGCACCTCTCTCAGGCAGGCGCCTGGAGGAGCTGACCGCGGTAGGCCCCACGGGCCGTGCGCACGGCCACGACGGCCCAGGCCGCCAGCAGGCCGACGTAGAAGACGACCGCGGCCCCGGCGAACAGGTGCGCCCCCGTCGCCTCCGCGAGGCCGGAGGTGCCGGTGACGACCGTGCCGACGGGGAAGGTGAATGACCACCACGTCAGAGCGAAGGGCATACCGGAGCGGACGGTGCGGACGGTGATGGCGACGGCCAGGACGGCCCAGAGCATCGCGAAGCCCCACATGGGCGCGCCGTAGATCAGCCCGGCGGCCTCGAAGGCACTGCCGTAGGGGCCGGGCAGCACGTCGGCCGCTGTGGCGCCGAGGGTGTGGCCTGCGGTGATGGACTGACCCAGGGGGCCGAGCACGATCCAGAGGGTTGGGATCGTCGCCGAGGCACCGGCGCCGTGCCGCGCCAGCCGTCCCCAGATGAGCGTGATGACGACGAGGCTGGCGACCAGCGTCAGGCCGAACATGGCGGTGCACAGCAGCTGCATCGTCAGCTGCCACTGGCCCGCGGGCAGGTGGGGGATGAGGAGCGGGCCGGTGGCGGCGCTGACCATCGGGGGGACGATCGGCATGAGCCAGCCGCCGAAGGCCGAGTCGGGCTCGACCTCGTGGCTCATGAACGTCCGGTAGGGCACGGCGACCGCGGTCCACAGGCCGAGGGCCGTGCCGACGGTCCACAGCGTGGCGTTCATCGCGACGGCGGCCGTCGTGCCGATGAGCGGCTGGCCGACGAGCATCGCCCCTGCGCCGACGGTCATGAAGGCCATGGCGGGGGCGCCGTAGAAGTGCGACATCACGGGGTCCCCGAGGTGGGACCGCGCCGTCCGCGGGTGCAGCCGCCAGTGCATCGCCGTGGCGAGCAGCACGACGACCAGCAGCACGACGTCGAGCACCCAGACCGCGCGGGCGAAGGCACCGAGCCCGGGGACCGTCACGGGCAGGGTGGCCGCGGCGTTGGCGACGATGCCCGTGCCCATGACGGAGGCGAACCAGTTCGGCCCGATGAAGCCGAGCGCCGGCTGCCCCTCGAGCGCCGAGAGGAAGCTCGTCCGCCTGCGCCCGCCGTGCGCGGACGGCGCAGTGGCGGTGGAGATCGAGCGGTCCTCACGGTGCAGTGCCACAGATCCGGTCATGGCTCCAGCATCCGGCGGGACGCTGCGGCCCGGTAGACGTCTCTGTCCTGTGCAGGGACAAGCCTGGCCTGTGGGTGAGGCGTAGGGTGACCGCATGGACTCCCCTCACGTCCCCGACCTCGCCGGGCTGCGGCTGGTCGTCGCGATCGGTCGCACCGGGAGCATCGGTGCGGCCTCGCGGGCGACCGGGGTGTCCCAGCAGGCGGCCTCGGAGCGGCTGCGCGGCATCGAGGCGCAGACCGGGCTCACCCTCGTGCAGCGTGGCCCGCGGGGCTCGGACCTCACGCCGTCGGGGGTGGTCTTCACCGAGTGGGCAGCGCGCCTCATCGAGCTCACCGACGAGGTTGAGGCCGCCATCCGCGGCCTGCGGGAGGAACGCTCTCTCGGCCTGAGCGTCTGGGCGAGCATGACGATCGCCGACGCCCTCATGCCCGGGTGGCTCGTCCGGCTGCGTCGGCGGCAGGAGCATGAAGGGGCGCAGGTCACCGCGGTCAGCCTCACCGCGTCCAACAGCAGCCAGGTCCTCGAGGCCGTCCGCGACGGCACGGCCCACCTCGGGTTCGTCGAGGGCGTCGGCGCGCCAGGCAACGTCCGCTCCACCGTGGTCGCCCACGACGAGCTGCTGCTGGTCGTGGCTCCGGACGACCCCCTGGCCCGTCGCCGGCGGCCGCTCGAGGCGGCCGAGGTCGCCGAGCTCCCGCTGACCGGCCGCGAGGTGGGCTCGGGGACGCGCGACGTGGTCGAGCAGGCACTCGCCCGGGAGGGCCTGCAGCTGCACGAGTCGGTCATCGAGCTGACCACGACGACCGCGGTGAGGGAGTCCGTGCTGGCGGGAGGGGCGCCCGCCCTCCTCAGCAGGCGGGTCGTGGAGCGCGACCTGGAGGCCGGGCGCCTCGTCGCCGTCGGGACGACCCTCGACCTGGGCCGCGAGTTCCGCGCCATCTGGGTGGGCAGCCCCACCCCGCCCGCGGGGCCCGCGCGGGACCTCATCGCCATCGCCCGGGGGCGGCATCGCGCAGCCACGGCTCCCCGGCGGTGAGGCTCGCCCCCTGCCAGGATGCTGGTATGCCCTCGCTGGAGACCGAGCGTGTCGTGATCGTCCTGCGGGAGCGCCCGTCGGCGGCGGTGGCCATGGCCCTGCACCGCCTGCTCGGACTGGGGGTGTCCGAGGCCGTGCGCCGCGCCGGGGCGGGTGAGCCCTTGCTCGACCGCGGCCTGCAGCTCGACGACCGTGTGCCCTTCGAGCGGCTCGTCGAGGAGGTGCTGCGCACGATCGCGCCCTGCGCGCACGACCTGCACGTCGTGCCGCCGGACGAGCCTCCCGGCGACGCCAACCGGGTCGACGCGGAGACCCTGCGCAGGACCCTCCGACCGCAGCCGCCGGAGCGCCCGACCCTGCCGCCTCGACCAGATGCCCACCTCGCGGAACTCATCGCCCGGGGCACCCGCGCGGCCCTGGCCGAGCTGCCGGAGGCGGTGGCGCGCGACCTGTGCCTGGTCGCCCTCGTCACCACCGGCGAGGCGCTGCGGCCCTACCTCGGCGTCACGATCCACGGCCCCGGCCGGTGGGACCTCGCCGACGGCGAGCAGGCGATCGTGGGGGACGAGCACCTCGCGGCGGTGGGGCATACCTGGGACGCGCGCGGCGACCTCCGCGACCTCGACGACGCGGAGGCCGAGGCCGAGCTCGCCGTGCGCCTGGCCACGCTCGAGGAGGCCCTGCGCCTCCTCGACATCGACGGGGTCTTCGGCGTCGGCGACGCGCGCCGGCGCATGCTCCTCCTCGTCACGACGATGCCGCCGGACGGGGCCGCGGCCGGCCACGCGCGCCGCCTCAACCCCGAGGGTCCGCTGCTCCGGGAGTGGCTCGAGGAGGCCTCGGAGGCGCCCCTGCTCGATCCCGAAGGCATCGCGCTGCCGGACGGGACGACCATCTACGCCCCGGAGGAGGTCGACGAGCGCAACGAGACCTACGAGGTCGCCGGGTATGCCCCCGGCTGGGTGCTCATCGGCGACGACAGCGGCGGCGGGGGCTACCTCGTCCGGCGGCCGGGCCCGACCTTCGACCCGGCGACCGCCCGGGCCGGGGCCGAGGTCTACCGCATGGACCTCGGCGCGCTGACCGAGGACGTCGCCGGGCAGGGCGAGTTCGTCACCGACGACCTCGTCGGGTGGCTCGCGGAACGCCAGGGGTGAGGGCGCGGGCATACCCGTCGGCCCGTGGCGAGGCGCGTCCCCTGTCGCGCGGGCGCCACGCGCCGTAGGCTAGGGCGCACCCAACGACGGGAGGCGCGAGGTGGCACGTGCTGGTCGGCAGCAGACCGAGGAGCTGACGCCGAGGTCCGCGCGGGCGGAGATCACCCGGGAGATCGCGGGTCGGCACGCGGGGGAGCGCGGCCCGCTCCTGCCGATCCTGCACGCGGTGCAGCGCGAGCACGGCTACGTCGCCGACGAGGACGTCGCCGAGGTCGCGGACGTGCTCAACCTCTCGGTGGCCGAGGTCCACGGCACGGTCAGCTTCTACCACGACTTCCGGCGCACGCCGGCTCCCGAGCACACCGTCGAGGTCTGCCGCGCCGAGGCCTGCCAGGCGGTCGGCGCCGCCGAGCTGTATGCCGCGGCGCAGGACCGGTTCGCCGGTCGGCACGACGTCGAGGTGCGGGAGATCTTCTGCTTCGGCAACTGCGCCCTCGGCCCCAGCGCGAGCGTCGACGGGCGCCTCCGTGGCCGGGTCACCGCCGAGGACCTGGCCGCGGCGGAGAGGGGGTGGACCCCGTGACGACCGTCTGGGTGCCCCAGGACGCCTCGGCCCGCGCCGTCGGCGCCGACGAGGTCGCCGCGGCCCTCGCACAGGTCGAGGGGGTCACCGTCCGGCGCAACGGCACCCGCGGCATGCTCTGGCGCGAGCCGCTCGTCGAGGTCGAGACCGACCGCGGGCGGGTGGGCTACGCCGAGGTCACGGCGGACGGCATACCGGACCTCGTCCGGGCGGGGATGCTCACGGGAGCCGATCACGAGACCTGCATCGGGGTCGTCGACGACGACCGGTGGCTCGCCGCGCAGGACCGGGTGAGCCTGGCGCGCATCGGGCTGGCCGAGCCGACCGACATCACCGCCTACGAGGCCCAGGGCGGCTGGGCCGGGCTGCGCCGCGCCCTGGAGCTCGACCCGGCCGACGTGGTCGAGGAGGTCCTCACCTCCGGGCTGCGTGGTCGTGGAGGCGCCGGCTTCCCCACGGGCATCAAGTGGCGCACCGTCCTCGAGGCAGAGGCCGACCAGAAGTTCGTCGCCTGCAACCTCGACGAGGGTGACTCCGGCACCTTCGCCGACCGGATCCTCGCCGAGGCCGACCCCTTCACGCTCGTCGAGGGGATGACCATCGCGGCGGTCACCGTCGGCGCGACCGAGGGTTTCGTCTACTGCCGCAGCGAGTATCCCGACGCGATCGCCCGGCTCCGCGACGCCATCGCCGTCGCCGGCGAGCACGGCTACCTGGGCGAGGACGTCGCCGGCAGCGGCCGGGCCTTCCGCCTCCAGGTGCGCGTCGGCGCCGGTGCCTACATCTGCGGCGAGGAGACCTCCATGCTGGAGTCCCTCGAGGGGCGCCGCGGCGAGGTGCGGGCCAAGCCGCCGATCCCCGCCCTGCACGGCCTGTGGGGGAGCCCGACGGTCGTCAACAACCTGCTCTCCTTCGCCGCGATCCCCATGATCCTCGCCGACGGCGGCCAGGCGTATGCCGACCGCGGCGTCGGGCGCTCGCGCGGCACCCAGATCTTCCAGCTCGCCGGCAACATCGCCCGCGGCGGCGTCTACGAGGCGCCGCTCGGCATCACCCTGCGCGAGCTCGTCCAGGACATCGGCGGCGGCACCCGCACCGGCCGCCCGGTCCGCGCGGTGCAGGTCGGCGGACCGCTGGGGGCCTACCTCCCGGCCGAGCGGCTCGACGTGCCCATGGGCTACGAGGAGCTCGCGGATGCCGGTGGCATGCTCGGCCACGGCGGCATCGTCGTCTTCGACGACACCGTCGACATGTCGCGGATGGCGCGCTTCGCCATGGAGTTCTGCTCGGTCGAGTCATGCGGCAAGTGCACCCCGTGCCGGATCGGGTCCACCCGCGGCGTCGAGACCATCGACCGGCTGCGCGGCGCCACCGACCCGGGGGAGCGCACCCAGCTCCGGCTGCTGCTGGACGACCTCTGCGAGACGATGACCACCGGCTCGCTCTGCGCCATGGGCGGGCTCACCCCGGTGCCGGTGCGCAGCGCGCTCACCCATTTCCCGGAGGACTTCGAACGGAGTCGATCATGACGCTCACCCCCGAGACGTCCGCGCCAGAGGCGCTCACCCCCGAGCAGGTCGCCAGCAGGCTCGGGTCTGTCAGTCGCGACGGGCAGGGTATGCCGTACCCGCCCGACCCGCGCGGGACGGCATACCAGCCCGAGGCGGACTTCGGCACCCCGGACAT
Source organism: Serinicoccus hydrothermalis (assembly GCF_001685415.1). Taxonomy (NCBI): domain Bacteria; kingdom Bacillati; phylum Actinomycetota; class Actinomycetes; order Micrococcales; family Ornithinimicrobiaceae; genus Serinicoccus; species Serinicoccus hydrothermalis. Next base: position 2,447,598 of record NZ_CP014989.1, read on the forward strand.
GAGCAGGGAGGTGAGCGCCGACCAGACCGTCACCCTGACCATCGACGGCCGCGAGGTCACCGTGCCCCAGGGCACCTCGGTGATGCGCGCCGCCCGCGAGGCCGGCGTCGAGATCCCCAGCCTGTGCGCCACCGACTCGCTCAAGGCCTTCGGCTCGTGCCGCCTGTGCCTCGTCGACATCGAGGACGGCAAGGGCAGGCCCGCGTCCTGCACGACTCCCTGCGCCGACGGCGCCGTCGTCCGCACCGACACCGACGAGGTGCGCAGGCTGCGGCGCGGGGTCATGGAGCTCTACCTCTCCGACCACCCCGCCGACTGCCCCGGCTGTGCCCGCGGCTCGTGCGAGATCGCGGCTCTGGCGCGCCAGACCGGCGTCGCCGAGGTGCGCTACGGCCTGGCCGACCCGCTGGACCGGGGCGAGCGCGACACGTCCAACCCCTACTTCGACTACGAGCCGGACGCCTGCATCGCGTGCTCGCGCTGCGTCCGCGCGTGCTCGGACATCCAGGGCACCTTCGCGCTCACCGTCGAGGGCCGCGGCCCGGGCTCGCGGATCGCGCCCGGGCCGACCGACTTCTTCGGCTCGGAGTGCGTCTCCTGCGGCGCCTGCGTCCAGGCGTGCCCGACCGACGCCCTCACCGAGAAGTCGGTCATCTCCCTCGGTATGCCCAAGCGCGTCGTCGAGACGACCTGCGCCTACTGCGGGGTCGGCTGCTCCTTCCGCGCCGAGGTCACCGACTCGCGCGACCAGGAGACGGGAGAGACCCGCACCGAGGTCGTCCGGATGATGCCGCTCAAGGCGGGCAAGGCCAACGAGGGCCACTCCTGCGTCAAGGGCCGCTTCGCCTACGGCTACACCGACCACGCCGACCGCCAGATGTCGCCGATGGTCCGCGACACCATCGAGGACGAGTGGCGCGTGGTGAGCTGGGAGGAGGCGATCCAGCGCGTCGCGGACGGCTTCCGCGCCATCCAGGACCGGCACGGCGTCGGCTCCATCGGTGGCATCTCCTCCTCGCGCTGCACCAACGAGGAGGTCTACGTCGTCCAGAAGATGGTGCGCGCCGCCTTCGGCAACAACAACGTCGACACCTGCGCCCGGGTCTGCCACAGCCCGACCGGCTACGGCCTCAACCAGACCTTCGGCACCTCGGCCGGCACCCAGGACTTCGCCTCCGTGGAGGACACCGACGTCGTCCTGCTCATCGGGGCCAACCCCACCGACGCGCACCCCGTCTTCGCCTCCCGGATGAAGCAGCGGCTGCGCGAGGGCGCGCAGATCATCGTCGCCGACCCGCGCCAGATCGACCTCGTGCGCACCCCGCACGTCGAGGCCTCCGCGCACCTGCCGCTGCGCCCCGGCTCCAACGTGGCCTTCGTCAACGCGATGGCGCACACCATCGTCACCGAGGGCCTGCATGACAAGGGCTTCCTCGAGGAGCGCTGCGAGGACGTGGAGGCATACCTCGACTTCATCCGCCTGCCCGAGAACTCCCCCGAGGCGACCGCGGAGGCGACCGGGCTGGAGCCCGAGCAGGTCCGCGCCGCCGCCCGGCTCTATGCCGACGCGCGCAACGGCTCGATCTACTACGGCCTCGGGGTCACCGAGCACAGCCAGGGCTCGACGATGGTCATGGGCATGGCCAACCTCGCCATGGTCACCGGCAACATCGGCCGCCCCGGCGTCGGCGTCAACCCGCTGCGCGGCCAGAACAACGTGCAGGGCTCCTGCGACATGGGCTCGTTCCCGCACGAGCTGCCCGGCTACCGCCACATCTCGCTGCCCGACGTCCGCTCGATCTTCGAGGACCTGTGGGGCGTCACCCTCGACCCCGAGCCGGGGCTGCGGATCCCCAACATGTTCGACGCCGCGATCGGCGGCAGCTTCAAGGGGCTCTTCGTCCACGGCGAGGACATCGCCCAGTCCGACCCTAACCTGCAGCACGTCCGGGCCGCGCTGACCTCGATGGAGATGGTGGTCGTCCAGGACCTCTTCCTCAACGAGACCGCGCGCTACGCCCACGTCTTCCTGCCCGGGTCCAGCTTCCTGGAGAAGGACGGCACGTTCACCAACGCCGAGCGTCGCCTCGGGCGGGTGCGTCCGGTCATGCCGAGCCGGGTCGGCAAGGACGAGTGGAAGGTCGTGTGCGAGATCGCGACGGCCATGGGCTACCCGATGGGGTATGCCTCCGCCTCCGAGATCATGGACGAGATCGCGGCGACGACGCCCACCTTCGCCGGGGTGAGCTTCGCCCGCCTCGACGCCGAGGGGTCCATGCAGTGGCCGGTCAACGACAAGGCCCCGCAGGGGACGCCCACGATGCACGTCGACGCCTTCGTCCGGGGCAAGGGCAAGCTCATCCCCACGGTCTTCGTGCCGACGACCGAGACCACCAACCGGCGCTTCCCGCTCATCCTCACGACCGGGCGAATCCTGTCGCAGTACAACGTCGGGGCGCAGACCCGCCGCACCGCCAACTCCTCCTGGCACCCGGAGGACGTGCTCGAGGTGCATCCGGCCGACGCCGAGATGCGGGGGATCAGGACCGGTGACCGGGTCGAGCTGGCCAGCCGGGTCGGCGCCACGACCCTCACCGCGCTGGTCTCGGAGCGGATGCAGCCGGGGGTGGTCTACACGACCTTCCACCACCCGGTCACGGGCGCCAACGTCGTCACGACGGAGAACTCCGACTGGGCGACCAACTGCCCGGAGTACAAGGTGACCGCCGTCCAGGTCGGCGTCGCCAACGCCCGGCGGGAGCAGGAGGAGGCCGAGGTCAGCGACGGGCACGAGCCGGTCGACCCGGCCGTCGACGTCGTCGGTGCACGGCGATGAGCAGGTCCGCCGACGGGCCGGACCTCAACGCCCCCACCGACGCCGACCCGAGCCCCGACCAGGGGCCGCCCACCGGTGAGGAGGTCGACGCGCAGGCCCGCCAGCGACTACCCGCCGAGGTCCGGATGGGCGAGGACATCGCGCGGGCGATGGCCCACCACCCGCCGGAGCGCGGTGCCGAGGAGATCGCCACCCACATCCGCAAGTTCTGGAACCCCCGCATGCGCGCCTCGATCATCGGCCGGATGGAGCGCGGCGAGCCGATGGACGAGCTGCTGCGCTCCGGCGTCGAGCTCTACCGGCAGGGCGAGATCGACCGCCAGGAGGTGGCCGAGCCCTCCGGCGGCTGACGCCTGCGGCGACCGGGGGCCGTCAGCCGGCGGGCACCTCCCCTGCCGTGGCGCGCCGGTGCCAGGCCCACAGGCCGGCCCCGAGGACGGCGAAGCCCGCGCTGGTCGCGGCGGTGCTCAGCAGGGTGCCGGTGACCAACGGCGCGATGCCGCCGGCGAGCAGGGCGTTGAAGACCAGCGTCGCGAAGGAGGCCATCGAGGCCGCCGCGCCCCGCGCCTCCGGGAAGAGGTCGAGCATCGCCAGCTGCTGCAGCGGGAAGGCCACGCCGATCGCCACCCCCATGAACCCCGGGCCGACGACGGCCCACGGCAGGCTCGGCGCCAGCCAGCACAGCACGACGTTGACCAGCACCCCGCCGAGCAGCACCGCCATCGTGCCGTCGACCATCCGCCGGGGGTCGACCCGCCCCGCCAGCCGGTTGGTGAGCATCGACCCGGCCACCATGCCGCCGATCATCGGCACGAAGAGCATCCAGAAGTCCTGCTCACCCTTGCCCAGGAGGTCGACGACCACGATCGGGGCGCCGACGACATACAGGAAGTAGGCGGCGAAGACGAAGGCGGAGGAGAGCGCCAGCCGCTGGAAGGCGCGCGACCGGGCCACGCCCCACAGCGACCCCACCACCGAGCCGACCCGCAGCGGCGTCCGCGCCTCGGGCGGGTGCGTCTCCGGCAGCACCACCGCGGTGAGCACGGCGGCCGCGACGCCGTAGACCGCGACGAACCAGAAGATCCAGTGCCACGGCCCGAGGCGCAGGATCTCCCCGCCGATGACCGGCGCGAGCGCCGGGGCGATGGCAAAGATCATCATCACCCGGGCCATGAGCTTCTGCGCCTCGGCGCCGGAGAAGAGGTCGCGGATGACCGCCCGGCTGACGATCGTCGCCGCCCCGGCGAAGAGGCCCTGCACCACCCGCGCGGCGAGCAGCACGCCGAAGGACGGCGCGAGCGCGCAGACGACCGAGGCGAGGGCATACCCGATGAGCCCGCCGATCATCACCGGCTTGCGGCCCAGCGCGTCCGAGATCGGGCCGTGGAAGACGCTCATGACGGCGAAGCTGAGCAGGTAGATGCTCGTGATCTGCTGCAGCGCCGTCGCGTCGACCTCGTAGTCGCGCCCGATCGCCTCGAAGCCCGGGAAGACCGTGTCGATGGTGAACGGGCCGATCATCGCCAGCGCGGCGAGGGTCGTGGTGACCAGCAGCGTCGCCCGCTTCGGGTATGCCGGTGCGCCGGTCTGCGGCTGCGGCGGGCTGGCGGTCACCTCATCACGGTAGCCGCGCGGGCGGGAGGCGGCATCAGCGGGCGGGCCGGGGGTCCGGCGGCTAGCATCGGTCCGCGAGGGCGCGGCCGCGGACGGCTCCGGCGCCCTCTCCTCATGACCCCAGCAGCAAGGAGAGCCCGTGAGCGTCGCCGGTATGGGAGCCATCCCGATGGAGGGCGGCTACGCCTTCCGCGTGTGGGCGCCGAACGCGTCCGCGGTGAGCGTCGTCGGCGACTTCAACGGGTGGGACGCGCAGGCCCACGGCATGGAGTCCGAGGGCAACGGGCACTGGTATGCCGAGGTGTCGGGCGCGCAGATGTGGCAGCAGTACCAGTACCTGCTGACCCACGACGGGCAGAGCTTCCACCGCATCGACCCCCGCGCGCTCGCGGTGACCAACTCGGTCGGCAACGGCCTGCTCTACGACCACGGGGCCTTCGACTGGGAGGGCGACGACTTCACCCCGCCGCGGCAGCACGAGACCGTGATCTACGAGACCCACATCGGCTCCTTCGTCGCCACCGAGGACGGCCGCCCCGCGAACCTCGGCGACCTCATGGGCAAGCTGGACTACCTCGTCGGGCTCGGCGTCAACGCCATCGAGCTCATGCCGCTCATGGAGTTCGCCGGCGACTACTCCTGGGGCTACAACCCGGCCCACGTCTTCGCCGTCGAGTCCAGCTACGGCGGCCCGGACGCGCTCAAGACCTTCGTCCGGGAGGCGCACAAGCGCGGCCTCGCGGTCTACGTCGACGTGGTCTACAACCACTTCGGCCCCTCGGACCTGCCGACGTGGCAGTTCGACGGCTGGTCCGAGAACGGCAAGGGCGGCATCTACTTCTACAACGACCACCGCTCGGCCACGCCGTGGGGCGACACCCGCCCCGACTACGGGCGGCAGGAGGTCCGCGACTTCATCCTCGACAACGCCCGGATGTGGCTGCGGGAGTACCACGCCGACGGGCTCCGCCTCGACATGACGCCCTACATGCGGCGCGTGGACGGCACCCACGGCGACGAGATCCCTGAGGGCTGGGAGATGATGCGGCGGATCGGGGAGATGGTCCGCACCGAGTTCCCGCGCCACCTCGTCATCGCCGAGGACCTGCACGGGGTCGCGGCCGTCACCTCGACCGAGCCAGGTGGTGCCGCCATGCACGCCCAGTGGGACAGCAAGTTCGTGCACCCGGTGCGCGAGGCGCTCATCGCCCAGGACGACGCGCACCGGTCGATCGCCGCCGTCTCGGACGCGGTGACGCATACCTATCAGCACCCCTTCGACCGGGTGATCTACACCGAGTCCCACGACGAGGTCTCCAACGGCAAGGCGCGGATCACCTCGGAGGTCCAGGGCGACAACCCGAGCGGCTGGAACGCGCAGAAGCGCGCCACCCTCGGGGCCGCGCTCGTGCTCACCGCGCCGGGCGTGCCGATGCTCTTCCAGGGCCAGGAGTTCCTCGAGGACGAGTGGTTCCGCGACGACGTCCCGCTGGACTGGGAGCGCGCCTGGGCCTTCCGCGACATCACCCAGATGTTCCGCGACCTCGTCCGGATGCGGCTGAACGTGGATGGCGGAACGGCGGGGCTCTCCGGCCCGCACACCAACGTCGTCGCCTGCGACGAGGACGCCAACGTGCTGGCCTACGTCCGCTCGACCGGCGACGGGCAGCACGCGCTCGTGGCGATCAACCTCTCGGCGAGCGCGGTGCAGCGGCCGGTGGACCTGCCGGGCAGGCGCTGGACGGTGCGCTTCAACAGCGACGCGCGGGCATACAGCCAGCTCTTCGGCGACCACCCCACCCCGGACATCGACGCCCGTGACGGCCACGGGACCCTCGACCTCGGGCCCTACTCGGTCGTGGTCTACGCCCCGGCCTGACTCTCGTCCGTCGTCGGGTCGGCCACCCGGCGCAGGTGGTCGGGGGTCAGGCCGTGCTCCAGGCCCCAGCGCACCGCCTGCGAGCGGCGGGTCACCCCCATCTTGCGGTAGGCCGTGCGGATGTAGGTCTTGACCGAGTTGATGGACAGGTAGCTGCGCACCGCGATGTCGTTGTTGGTCAGGCCCTGCGTGATGAGGATGATGATCTCCGCCTCGCGCGCGGAGAGGCCCTCGGCGCGCCCAGGCCAGTCACCGGGCGAGTGCGGCTCCGGCGCGGGCTGGCGACTGGTGGCCGGCTCCACGACCACCTCGCCCGAGGCGACCCGCTCCAGGGCGGTGACCAGCTCGGCACCGCTGACGGTCTTGCCGATGTAGCCACGGCAGCCCTTGGCGAGGGCGACCTCGACGAGGGCGGGGTCCAGGTGCCAGGTGTAGACGACGACCGCCCCGGGGTCCGGGCTCTCCAGCACGCCGTCGAAGTCGTCGCCGTCGACCTGGGGCTCGGAGAAGGTGTCGTAGAGCGTCACGTCGACCGACTGCTCCACCGTCACCCCGGCCCCGATCTCGACGACCGACACCCGGTCCTCGAAGGGTTTCAGCATGGCGTGGAGGCCCCGGACGACCACCTCGAAGTCGTTCATCAGGGCCACCCGCAACGGGGAAGCGGCGACCATGCGCAGCACTGTACGCTCCCCGTCCGCAGGGAGCAGCGCGAGCCGTCACGCACCTGCTCGCGCGTTGGTCGCGCGACTCTCACCCTTTCGGATGTGGCAGCGCGACCCGGCCGCTGCCTATGCTACGGCCGTGCCAGGGACCGTTGCTGTGCTGACCATGTCGCGTGGACACCACGACCATCTGCTGGCCCAGGTCGACGGTCTCTCGGTCGGCACCACACCACCGGACGTCCACGTCGTCATCTCCATGGGCGACCGCGACCTCACCCGTGGCCGACTCCCGCTGGGCACCGACCGGTGGCGCACCATCGTCAAGCCGGTGCAGACCGACCGGCGTGCCTTGCCCTACGCCGCGGCCCGCAACCTGGCCGCCGAGCTCGCCGTCGACGCCGGCGCCGACGTCCTCGTCTTCCTCCACTCGGCCGTCATCCCCGGTCCCCGCACCCTCGAGCGGTATGCCCGCGCCGTCGCCGAGCGTGACGACCCCGACCTGCCCGAGGGTCCCGTGGTGTGGTGCTCGCCCGTGCTGCGCCTGCCCCCTGTCGACAACCCGGCGGTCGGCTACCCGCTGCGCAAGCTGGACGAGCTGAGCCGGCGGGCCCCCGGTGCCCCGGTGCTGGCCCCGGGCGAGGTCCGGGTCGAGGAGCGGCTGCACCTGTTCTCCCCCGCCAGCTTCGCGGTGAGCGCGCAGGACTACGCCGCGGTCGGGGGGTTCTGCTCCGACTACGCGGGGCCGGGCCTCGAGGCCGCCGACTTCGCGCGGTGCCTGCGGCGCGCCGGCGGCTCCATGGCCTGGGTCGGGGGAGCCGAGGCATACCGTCAGCCGACCGAGCCGCCCACCCCCGAGGAGGAGGCGCGGTATGCCCGGCGCCACGTGGAGTCGTGGCGTGAGCGCTGGGGCGCCGAGCCGGACCACCCGTGGCTGACCCGCCTCGTCGGCGAGGGCGCCATCCGGCGCGACGCGAACGGCCGGATCGCCGATCCGCCCCGCCGCTGAGGCCAGGTCCGGGCGGCAGAGCGGCACGGGGCACACTGGAGGTATGACCGCCGTCCCCCCGCTCGTCGAGCCCGGGCCCGCGCTGACGCCCGAGCAGGTGTCGCGTTACTCCCGGCACCTGCTCGTGCCCGGGATGGGCATGACGGCGCAGCGCCGGCTGCTGGCCTCGCGGGTGGCGGTCGTCGGGGCGGGTGGCCTGGGGAGCCCGGTCCTGTCCTACCTCGCCGCGGCCGGCGTCGGGCACCTCACGATCATCGACGACGACGACGTCGACGTCACCAACCTCCAGCGGCAGGTCATCCACCGCTCCGACGCGGTCGGCACCGCCAAGGGCGCGTCCGCCGCCGGCTTCGTGCGGGGGCTGAACCCGGACGTCTCGGTCGAGGTCCGGCATACCCGCATCACCGCGGACAACGCGCTGGAGCTGCTGCGCGGCCACGACGTGGTGCTCGACGGGGCCGACAACTTCCCGACGCGGTATGCCGTCTCCGACGCCTCCGTCGCCCTCGGGATCCCGCTGGTGTGGGCCGCGGTGCTCCGCTTCGACGCCCAGGTGTCGACCTTCGTGCCGGGGATCGAGGACGCGGTCTCGCTGCGCGACCTCTTCCCGGTGCCGCCGCGGCCCGAGGACGTGCCGAGCTGCTCCGAGGCGGGGGTGCTGGGTGCGCTCGTGGGGCAGGTGGGCTCGATCATGGCGGCGGAGGCGGTCAAGCTGGTCTGTGGCTTCGGCGAGCCGCTCGTCGGGCGGGTGCTGCTCATCGACGCCGTCTCCCAGCGCACCCGCGAGGTGCCGCTGCGCCCGGTCGGCGCGGTGGTGCGGCCGGTGGAGCGCGAGCACGTCCGCGAGATCGTGCCGCTGCCCGAGGTCTCGCCGCAGGAGGTCCGGGACCTCCTCCCGGGCGTCGCGTCCGGTGGCCCGACCCTCCTCGACGTGCGCGAGCCGGCCGAGCACGAGCTCGGCACCGTGCCCGGTGCGCTCCTCGTGCCGGTGGGGGAGGTGCTCAGCTGGGAGGAGGTCGACCACCACCTGCCGGACGGGCCGGTGGTCGTCTACTGCAAGGCCGGCCCACGGGCGCAGCGTGCGGCGGCGCACCTCGTGCGCCTGGGGCGGGAGGACGTCAGCGTCATGACCGGCGGGATCCTGGGCTGGATCGAGCAGGTCGATCCGAGCCTGCCCAGCTACTGAGCCCATGCCCGTCCCGCCACCCCCCGTCGACCTCGTCGTCCTGGCCGGCGGTCGCGGCAGCCGGCTGGGCGGTCGCGACAAGGCCGCGATCGTCGTGGGTGGCCGGACCCTGCTGGCGCGGATCCTCGCGACCGACCTCGGCGGCCGCGTCGTCGTGGTGGGGGAGACGCCGGTGCCGGAGGGTGTCCGGCGGACGGTGGAGGACCCGCCGGGCGGTGGGCCGGTCGCCGGCATCGGCGCGGGCCTCGACGCCCTGGCCCGTATGCCTCCGGTCCCGGCCCCGGCCGCCCCGCCCCCGACCGCCCCGCCCCCCTCACCGACCGGCCCGCCCCCCTCACCGACCGAACACCCCGGACGTCCGGGGTGTCCGGTCGGGGATGAGGGGGCCCGGCGGGGTGAGGCGACCGGACATGAGGGGGCCCGGCGGGGTGACGCAACCGGACATAGCTTGCGTCCGGACTGGGTCGCGGTCTGTGCCGTCGACCAGCCGGGCGCGGCAGAGGTACTCGCTGCGTTGCGTCAGGCCGTGGGCGAGCTGGGGGACGACGTCGACGCGGTATGCCCGCGCTTCGACGGGCGGTCGCAATGGCTGCTGGCCGTCTACCGCCGGTCGGCGCTGAAGGCCGCGCGGGCGGCGCTCGACGGGGACGCGGGCGCCTCGGTGCGCGCGCTGGTCTCCCCGCTGCGCTGGCGGGAGGTCGAGCTCGACGCGGCCCAGCTCGGTGACATCGACACCCCCGACGACCTGGAGCGTTGGTCCTCAGCCCTTGGTGGATGAGGCGGGCGGCCACGGGGTGCCCGTGAGTGCCGCCCAGCCCGCGGCATACGTGCTGGACGAGACGTCACGCAGCCGGTGACGCTCGCACTGACCGCCGGTTCGTCACATCTGAGCCTGTTCGAGGGGGCTCTCAGATGACGAACCGGCCCAGAGAGGACGAACCGGCTCTCAGTAGCGCCGGGCCAGGCTGATCCCTCTGGCAGGGTGGGCGGTATGGACGTGGTGCTGCGACCCGCGACGCCGCAGGACGCCGAGGCGGTCGCGACCGTGCGCATCGCCGGGTGGTGGGGCGCCTACCCAGGCCTCCTGCCGTCGTCGCTGCTCCATGCGCTCGACGTCGCCAGCGAGGCGGAGAACAGGCGCCGGCGGTGGCCCGAGCTGCATGACGACCCACGGGTCGTCGACCTGGTCGCCGAGGTGGACGGGCTGGTCGCGGGGTGGGCGGTCGCCGGGCCGGCGCACGACCCCGAGCGCCCGGACGACGGCGAGCTCTACGGCCTGTACGTCATCCCCCGCTTCTGGTCCACCGGACTGGGGCACCGGCTGCTGGTCGCCGTCGAGGAGCACCTGCGCGCCCAGGGGTGTGCCGTCGCCCACCTCTGGGTGCTCGCCGGCAACGAGCGGGCCGCCGCCTTCTACGAACGGCACGGCTGGCTCGAGGACGGCGGCACGCAGCTGGACCGCCGGGGCGGGCACGAGCTGCTCGAGCGCCGCCGGGTGCGTGACCTGCGGCAGGGGTGATCGCGGGCGGCGGCATACCGGGTGATCTGCGAGACTGGCGTCATGGCGACGGTGAGGTACTTCGCCGGGGCCGCCGAGGCCGCCGGCACCGAGAGCGAGCGGGTCGACGCCGAGGACCTGGGGGCGCTGCTGGCGGACCTGCGCGAGCGGCACGGCGCCGAGCTCACCCGGGTGCTGGCCCTGAGCTCGGTCCTGCACGAGGGGCAGTACGTCTCCGACCCGCAGCTGCGGCTCGAGCACGACGCCGTGCTCGACGTGCTGCCGCCCTTCGCCGGCGGCTGACAGAACCGCAGGTCGGCCGGGGCGGGCACCACTCCGGCGACCCCGGATGCACGCACCCCGACGCCTCGACGCGGGCGTCCTCCCCTTGACGAATCACCACACAGGGGTTTGACTGACAGTCTCAGATGTGCACTGAAGGGGCGCTCATCTGTGCGGCAAGGACTGCTGGGTGAGCGCCATGACGAAGGAGTCACAGATGCGACGAGTCCGGGACGTCCGGTCCGCCTCAGCGCAGGGGAGCCGCTCGAAGGTGGTCGCGCTCACGGGTGCGGGAGCCCTGCTGCTCGCCGGGTGCGGCGGCGGTGACGAGCAGACCGCCGGTGACACGCTGACCATCGCCGTGGTCGACAACGGCGACCTCGACACGCTCCAGGAGATGAGCGAGGCCTTCCTCGCCGAGCACCCGGACGTGGAGATCGAGTGGGTCCGGGAGGGGGAGAACGAGCTCCGGGAGACGGTGACGACCGACGTGGGCACGGGTGCCGGACGCTTCGACGTCGCGACGGTCGGGACCTACGAGGCGCAGGTCTGGGCCGACCAGGAGCTGCTGACCCCGCTCACCGACATGCCCGAGGGCTTCGACGCCAGCGCGTTCATCCCGGAGGTGGCGGACGCGCTGAGCCACGAGGGCACGCTGCAGGCGGCTCCCTTCTACGGCGAGTCGACGTTCACGATGTACCGCACCGACCTGCTCGACGAGGTCGGCGTCGAGATGTCGGACCGGCCGACGTGGGACGACGTCGTGGCGGCGGCGACCGCGATCGACGAGCAGACCGACACCGCCGGCGTCTGCGTCCGCGGCAAGCCCGGCTGGGGCGAGAACACCGCCGTCGTCACCGCCATGGCGCACTCCTACGGCGCCCGGTGGTACGACCCGGACTGGAGCCCCGAGCTGGACAGCGACGCCTGGCGCCAGGCGAGCGAGACCTACCTCGCGCTCGCCGGGATGGCGCCGGAGGGAGTCGCCGACGCCGGGTACACCGAGAACCTCGCGCTCTTCCAGGACGGGGAGTGCGGCATCTGGGTCGACGCCACCACCGCGGCCCACTTCGTCACGGACCCCGACACCTCGTCGGTCGCGAAGGACGTCGGCTTCGCCTTCGCGCCGGGCACCGACGCCGGCCGCGCGAGCAACTGGCTGTGGGCCTGGGCGCTGGCGATCCCCGCCAGCTCGGAGCAGCCCGAGCTCGCCAAGGAGTTCATCACCTGGGCGACGTCGGAGGGGTATGCCGAGCTCGTCGCGCAGGAGCAGGGCTGGGCGGCGGTGCCCGCGGGCAACCGCACCGACCTCTACGAGAACCCCGACTACACCGAGGCCGCGCCCTTCGCCGACCTCGCACTGGAGTCGATCCAGACCTCCCAGATCGCGGAGCCGACGACTCAGCCGGTCCCCTACATCGGGATGCAGTACGTCGACGTGCCGGCCTTCCAGAGCCTCGGCAACGCCGTCGGGGAGCAGTACTCCACCGCGATCGAGGGCGAGCTGAGCCTCGACGAGGTGCTGGAGCGATCCCAGTGGGTCGCGGACGAGACGATCGAGCAGACCCGTCTGCTCGCCGAGCAGGACCAGGACTGAGGGGACGCCACCATGGCACGCACCGTCGAGCAGATCGACCAGCAGATCGCCAGCACCGACCCCGAGCTCCTGCCGGTCGGCGAGCACGAGAAGCACGGGGCCAAGCACTTCGCCGGCCTCTACGCCGCGGAGAACGTCGCGGGCACCGAGTTCGTCTTCGGCGCGACCTTCGTCATCCTCGGGGCCGGGATCTGGGACGTCCTCATCGGGCTCCTCATCGGCAACGCCCTCGCCGTGCTCACCTTCTGGCTCATCACCACGCCGGTCGCGCGGGAGGTGGGGCTGAGCGTCTACACCTACCTGCTCCGGTTCGGCGGCAGCTCCATCTCCAAGATCTACAACCTCGCCAACGCGATCGTCTTCTCGGTGATCTCGGCCGCGATGCTCACCGTCTCGGCGACCGCCGTCCAACGGGTGATCGGCATCCCGACCCAGGAACAGGCATACCCGACGCACCTGGGGTTCGTCATCCTCGTCGTGGCCTTCAGCATCGTCGCCGTGCTGGTCGCCGTCTTCGGCTTCAACGCGCTGGCCGAGTTCGCGACGATCTGCGGCCCGTGGCTCGCGGTGATGTTCACCGTCGGTGGCCTGGTGCTGCTGCCGGCGGTCGCGGAGTCGGTCACCGGCGTCACCCAGATCGGCAGCTTCCGGGAGTTCGTCGACATCGCCGGCGCCACCGTCTTCACCGGGGTCACGCCCGGCGGCGAGGAGGGCATCGGCATGATCGAGGTGGCCGGCCTGGCCTGGGCCGCCAACAGTTTCGCGCACGCCGGCATGATCGACATGGCGCTGCTGCGGTATGCCAAGAAGGGCTGGCACGGTCTCATGACCTCGACCGGTATGCTCTTCGGCCACTACGTCGCGTGGTTCTCCGCCGGTCTCATGGGTGCCGCCACCGCCGCGCTCACGCTGACGAGCATCACCGTCCTGTCGCCCGGGGACGTCTCCTGGGTCGCGCTGGGCTGGGCCGGCTACGTCACCGTCGTCGTCGCCGGGTGGACGACCGCCAACGCCAACCTCTACCGCGCGGGCCTGGCGACGCAGGGCGTCTTCCCCTCGCTGTCGCGTGGCCGGGCCACCCTCATCGTCGGCGTCATCGTCGTGGTCGTGGCGTGCTTCCCGTTCGTCTACCGCAACTACGCTCCGCTCGTGACCTGGGCGGGCGTGCTCCTGGCCCCGGTGGGCGGGATCGTGTATGCCGAGCACAAGCTCTTCCCGCGGTTCGGCCTGACGGAGTACTGGGCCCGCTACAAGGGCGTCACCAACATGCCCGCGATCCTCGCCTGGGGCATCGCGTTCGGCGTCGGCGTCTTCATCAACCTCACCCAGATCATCTCGCCGTACTTCGCCTTCGTGCCTGCGTGGATCATCGCCAGCCTGCTCTACGTCTTCTTCGCGAAGCGGGCCGGAGCGGCCGAGGACTACACCGAGGACGTCGAGGACCACGAGCTCTTCCTCGAACGCGTGCAGGCATACAAGCGGGAGCAGGCGGAGTCCCTCCCGGGGCACGTCAAGGACACGACGACGGTGACCCGGGTGCTGCGCGGGATCTGGATGCTGGCGCTGCTGGTGATCCTCGTGTATGCCTTCATCGTCTTCCTCGACAGCCCGGACATCTACACCTATCTCACGCAGCGCAACACCTTCTACACGATCGCCATCACGGGCACGATCGTCTACTTCGTCTGCGCCTACTGGGAGCTGCAGCGGGGGAAGGTGGTGGACCGCAAGGCCTACGAGGCGGCCAAGGCCGATGCCGGCAGCCCGGACGAGGGCGGCGAGGGCGGCGAGAAGGAGAAGGTCGGCGCCCCGGCCTGAGGTTCTCCCAAGGCCCCCACATCCCCGAGTGCGGTCACCTTCCTGCAACCTCCATCGCCCTACAGGGTGATGGAGGTTGCAGGAAGGTGACCGCAGTCGGGACAAAGGCGTTGCGGCTGGGCGCCCCGCGGGGTCTCATGGGCCGATGAGCATCAGGCTGACCACCCCGGGCGTGGACGACCTCGGGCAGGTCCTCGGCGCGCTGCGCAGTTGGCAGCTGCCCGGCGCCCCCGTCCAGCTCCACCCCGGCGACGTGGGCTGGTTCTGGCGGCACGGCCCGGAGGCGACGGCGGCGGCGCTGCGGGTCTGGACCGCGCCCGAGGGCATACGCGCCGTGGGTCTGCTCGACGGACCGGACCTGCTGCGGGTCGGCCTGCGCCCCGATGCGCAGGACGACCGGGAGCTCGCCGAGCGCGTCGTCGCCGACGTGTCCGAGCCTGCCCGCGGGGTGCTGCCCGAGGGCGAGGTCGCCGTCGAGACCCCGAGCGGCGCGCTCGTGCACGACCTGCTCGGCGAGCGCGGGTGGGGCGAGGACGAGCCCTGGGCCGTGCTGCGGCGCGACCTCGCGCGTCCGGTGGCCGATCCCGGTATGCCGGTCGAGACCGTCGACGCCGGCACGGCCGAGCAGTGGGCGCAGGTCCACCGGCTGGCCTTCGGCGGCACCGTGTCGCTGGAGGACACCCTGACGAGGTGGCACCGCTGCGCGCAGGGCGAGGCGTGGGCGGACGCCCGCTGCCTCCTGCTGCGCGACGGCGACGGGGCGCCGGTCGCCGGCATCATCGTCTGGACCGCAGGGCCGGGCCGGGTCGGGGTGGTCGAGCCGATGGGGGTGCACCCGGAGCACCGCGGCCGGGGCCACGGCCGCGCCGTCACCCTGGCCGGGGAGGCCGCGCTGCGCGACCTCGGCGCCGCCGCAGCGGTCGTCGCCACGCCGCTGAGCAACACCGGTGGCGTCGCGACGTACACCTCCGCCGGCTTCGAGCGGCTGCCCGACCGGCGCGACCGCCGCCGGGGCTGAGCGAGCGCCAGACCGGACGTCCGGTGGGGTCAGCCGCCGATGGCGCTCATGGGCCGGGGCGGCTGCAGGAAGGTCGGCTGGTTGATGCCGTGCCCGGGCAGCTTGGCCGTGATCGAGGCACGCAGCAGCGCGGCCAGCTCGTCGTCGTCGGCCCCGTCACGCAGCGGCGTGCGCAGGTCGGTCTCGCCCGCGGCGAAGAGGCAGTTGCGGATCATCCCGTCGGCGGTGAGGCGCACCCGGTCGCAGCTGCCGCAGAAGGGCATCGTCACCGAGGCGATGGCACCGACCGTGCCGAGCGGCGCGGTGTCGGGGTCGGCGCCCATCGGCCGCACGTCGAAGAGCTCGGCCGGGGCGCTGCCACGCGCCTCGTCCGGCTGCGCGGTGAGGTCGTAGCCGGTGCGCAGCTTGTCGAGGATCTCCTCGCCGGTGATCATCTGCGAGCGGTCCCAGCCGTGCTGGGCGTCCAGCGGCATCTGCTCGATGAAGCGCAGCTCGTAGCCGTGCTCGAGGGCGAAGTCGAGCAGCCCGACCACGTCGGCGTCGGCGTCGTTGATGCCGCGCATGAGCACGGTGTTGATCTTGACCGGCACCAGGCCCGCGTCGGCGGCGGCGCGGATGCCGGCGAGGGTGTCGGCAAGCCGGTCCCGCTTGGCCAGCGCGATGAAGACGTCGCGGCGCAGCGTGTCCAGGCTGACGTTGACCCGGGTCAGGCCGGCCTCGCGCAGGGCGGAGGCGTTCTTGGCCAGGCCGACGGCATTCGTCGTCATGCTGATCTCGGGCGCCGGGTCCAGCGACGCGAGCCCGGCGACGACGTCGACGAGGTCGCGGCGCAGCAGTGGCTCGCCACCGGTGAGCCTGACCTCCTCGATCCCCATCGAGACGGCGACGTCGGCGAGGCGCACGATCTCCTCGGTGCTGAGCATGGTGGCCCGGGGGAGCCAGGGCACGCCGTCCTCGGGCATGCAGTAGGTGCAGCGCAGGGAGCACCGGTCGGTCACCGAGATCCGCAGGTCACGGTGCACCCGGCCGTAACCGTCCACGAGCGGCTCGCGCGTCACCACGTGTGGTCACCCCCGCTCACCTGCGAGAGCACGTGGCCCAGCAACGGGCTGATGATGTCCATCCCCTCGGTCACGGCGGCGGGTCTCCCGGGCAGGTTGACGACGAGCGTGCCCCCGACGCCCCGGTCCTCCGGCCAGTCGACGACGCCGACCACGCCACGCGAGACGGCGGCGTACGGCGTCTGCTTCGAGCCTTCGCGCCGCATCAGCTCGGCCAGGCCCGGGTTCTCCCGGGTGATGACCTCGCGGGTGCCCTCCGGGGTGAGGTCGCGCGGGCCCATCCCGGTGCCGCCGGTGGTGACGACCAGCCGGGCCCCCTGCGCGACCGCGTCGCGCAGCGCGCCGGCCACGCTGTCCACCCCGTCCGGCACGACGACGGGCTCGGTCACGGCATACCCGATCTTGCGCAGCGCCTGCACGAGCAGGCGGCCGGACTCGTCCTCGCGTCGCCCGTCCGAACGGCGGTCGGACACGGTGATCGCCACCGCGCCCTCGCGGCGCGGCTCGGTCTGCGGGTCCTCGCTCATCGGTCCAGTCTAAGAGCCGTGGGCGATGACGGCTCGCGCGGTCGACGCGTCACAGCAGGCGGCCGACCGCCCGGTCCGCGGCGAGGAGGAAGCGGAGCACGACCTCGCGCTCCTCCTCGGTGAGCTCGGCGTCCACCTGCTGCAACTCGGAGAACATCGGGACGAGGTGCCCCATGAGCTCCTCCCGCCCGCTGTCGGTCGCGACGACGGCGGTGCGGCGCCGGTCGGTCGGGTGCGGCTGGCGCTGCGCGTGGCCCCGCGCGACGAGCCGGTCGACGATGCCGCTCGCGGCGGCCGAGGTGACCCCGAGCCGCTGGGCCAGCTCGGTCGGCCCGACCGGCTCGTCCATGACGTGCTCCAGCACCGCCAGCTCGGTATGCGTGAGGCCGGCGCGGCGGGCGAGCGCGGGGTTCGCGCGGCGCCCGGAGTCCAGCAGCCGGCGCAGCGCGTCGAGGACCGCGCCTGGCTCCCACCCGTCGACCCACCGGGTCTGCGGCTCTCGGCTGTCCTGCGCCGCCGCATCCGTGCTACGTTCTGTCACGAAATATCTCACTTAGTTAGGTATCTACCTGACGACTGTGGCCCAGACTAGCCCCGGAGGTCAACCCCCAGATGTCTCGACTGCTCTCCACGTTGACCGGTCCGCGGTCCTGGATCGTCGCCCTGGTCGGGCTGCTGCTCGGGGCCGCGATCATCGGCGGGGTGGGCCAGGCCGAGCGCACGGCGTCCGCGCTGGACACCCTGCCCGCCGGCTTCGACAGCACCGAGGGGCAGGCGCTGCTCGACGAGCTGCCGGACGAGGGGACCCAGGCGGCCATCATCCTCTTCACCGCGGACGACGGGATCGAGGAGTCGCTGCCCGACCTGGCCACGCTGGTGGAGGACGTCGCGCCCGAGGGTGCGCAGGCGCCCCAGACCGGCGGTCAGCCGGGCGGCTCCGGCGGCGGGGGCGAGGGCCAGCCGAGTGACTCCGGTGGTGAGGGCGGCGGCCAGCCGGCCGACGCCGGTGGTGAGGGCCAGGGCGGACCACCGCCGGGCCTCTCCGGGGAGTTCGCCGTCATCCCCTCCGAGGACGGCACGGCCGCCATCAGCATCATGGACATCGAGACGCCCACCGCCACGCAGACCCAGCAGGTCGTCTCCACCCTGCGGACCGACCTCGCCGAGGGCGCCCCCGACGGGGTGACCGCCCAGGTCACCGGCCCGGCGGGGATCGAGGCCGACCTGGCCTCCGTCTTCGACGGCGCCAACATCACCCTGCTCGCCGCGACCGCCAGCGTGGTCGCGCTGCTGCTCATCGTCACCTACCGCAGCCCGGTGCTGTGGATCATCCCCCTGGCGGTCGTCGGCGTCGCCGACCAGACCGCGGCCAGCGCGGCCACGCACGTCCTGGCGGCGGTCGGCATACCGTGGGACGAGTCGACGATCGGGATCCTGTCGGTGCTCGTCTTCGGCGCGGGCACCAACTACGCGCTGCTGCTCATCAGCCGCTACCGCGACGAGCTGCGCACCCACTCCTCGCGGCACGAGGCGATGGCGCTGGCCCTGCGGCGCGCCGCGGAGGCGGTCATCGCCAGCGCCAGCACCGTCGTCGTCGGCGTGCTGTGCCTGCTGCTCTCCGTCTTCCCCTCGACCCGCGGCCTCGGGCTCGCGTGCGCCGTCGGGGTGCTCGTCGCCATGGGCTTCGTCCTGCTCCTGCTGCCGGGGGCGCTCGTCCTCTTCGGGCGGTGGATCTTCTGGCCGCAGGTGCCGCGCGAGGGCCAGGCGGTGCTCGCCGACTCGCGCTCGCTGTGGCGCCGCATCGGTGACGCGGTGGCGGCCGCGCCCGCGGCATACATCGCCGGGACGCTCGTGCTGCTGGCCGCGATGGCCTTCGGGCTCACCCAGCTGCGCAGCGGGCTGGCGCCGGAGGACCAGTTCCTCGAGACGCCGGAGGCGATCACCGCCGCGGAGCGCCTCGCCGAGTCCTTCCCGGCGGGCACCTCCGACCCGCTCGTCGTCGTCACCCGCGGCGACCAGGCGCAGGTCGACGACCTCGCGGCGGCGGTCGAGGACGTCGACGGGGTGACCCAGGTGACCCCGGTCGAGCCCACCGACGGCATCGGCCAGGTGCAGGTCGTGCTCGGGTCCGAGCCCGGCAGCGACGAGGCCGAGGCGGCGGTCGGCGACATCCGCGGCGCGGTCGAGGGGTATGCCGACACCCACGTCACCGGCGGCGACGCCACCTCGCTGGACGAGGCCGACGGCAACGTGCGTGACCGCTTCGTCGTCCTGCCGCTGGTCCTGGCGCTGGTGCTGGTGACCCTCATGGGGCTGCTGCGCTCGCTGCTCGCCCCGGTCATCCTCGTGACCTCGGTCGTCGCGACCTTCTGCGCGGCGCTCGGCGTCTCGTGGTGGGTGTTCACCGGGATCCTCGGCTTCAGCGCGATCGACTCGAGCATGCCGCTGCTGGCCTTCCTCTTCCTCGTCGCGCTGGGGGTCGACTACAACATCTTCCTCATCACCCGGACGTTGGAGGAGGCCGGCGAGCACGGCACCCGCGACGGCATCCTGCGGGCGCTCGGCGCGACCGGCGGTGTCATCACGAGCGCCGGCATCCTGCTCGCCGCGGTCTTCGCGGTGCTGGGCGTGCTGCCGCTCGTGGTGCTGGCCCAGATCGGCGTCGTCATCTGCATCGGTGTGCTGCTCGACACCCTGGTGGTGCGCACGGTGCTGGTGCCGGCGATCGTGCGGGTGCTGGGCGAGCGCTTCTGGTGGCCGCGGAAGGTCGACCACGCGGGCCGGCACCGGCCGGAGGAGATCGAGCCGGCGCAGGCCTGAGCCGCTCCCGTGGTCAGGAGCGGCCGGTGAAGAGCTGGTCGACCGGCGCGTGGTCGTCGGTGAGCACCTCGGCCCCCTCCGCCAGCTCGTCGACCCGCTCCGGGGTGAGCGCGCGCATACCCCCACCGTGCTCGGCGGTCGCCGCCTCCACCGCCGCCGGGTCGAGCGGGGCGTGCGAGGCGAGGACGACGAAGTTGCCGCCGGGCTCGGGCCGGTCGTCGTGGGTGAGGACGGCGACGTGCTCGAAGAGCGTGCGCAGCGTCGCGACCTCGGCGGCCAGGAAGTCCAGGCCCTCGTAGTCGATGATGTTGAGCGCGACGAGCCCGTCCGGCCGAAGCACGCGGTCGACGTCGGCGAAGGTCTCGGCGGTCGCGAGGTGCCAGGGCGCGGCGACCCCGCCGAAGGCGTCACCGACGTAGACGTCGTAGCTGTCCGTCTCCAGCGCGGCGACCGCCACCCGGCCGTCCTGCACGTCGACGGTGAGCCGCTCGGACTCCGGCAGCGGCAGCTCCTCGCGGACGAGGTCGACCACGCCGGGGTCGATCTCGACCACGGAGTTGGTGCCCGCCTCGCGGTGCGCGACCTCGTAGCGCGGCAGCGTCATCGCGCCGCCGCCCACGTGGAGCACGTCGAGGCGCTCGTCCGCCGGCGCGTGGGTGTCGAGCGCGCCCGCGAGGGTGCGGACATACGCGAACTCGAGGTATGCCGGGTCGTCCAGGTCGACGTAGCTGTGCCGCAGCGTGTCGAGCACCAAGGTGTGGCCGCCCTCGCGGTCGGGGTCGGCGACGACGGAGGCGCAGTGGTAGCGCGTCTCGACCTCGCACGGGTCGGGCGCGAGGAGGCCCAGCCCGACGGAGGCGACCGCGAGGGTGAGCGCGCCGGCGGTGCCGATCGCGGGCTCGACACCGGCGCGGCGGGTGGTGAGGACGAGGGCGAAGCCGCCGGCCATGAGCAGCACCCCGGTGACCAGCAGGATGACGCTGCTGCGCAGCAGGGCGACGAGGACGAAGCCGGTGAGGAAGGTGGCCGCGATCGCGCCGAGGGTTCCGATCGCGGAGAGCCGGCCGACGACCGAGCCGGTCTCGGTGAGCGCGCTGAGCTGGAGCTTGACCACCATCGGTGGGATGGCCGAGAGCACGGCGGCGGGCGCGAAGACGGTGACCGCGGCGAGGAGCAGCGCCATGGCCGCGGACTGCTCGGGCGGGGTGAAGGCGGTGACCCAGCGGATCGCCGGGCTGACCGTGAGCACGAGCGCGCCGCCGAGGACGAGCAGCGGGCCGATGAGGCCGCGCGGCGAGGTGCGGTCGGCGGTGGCCCCGCCGGCCCAGGCGCCGAAGGCGATCGCCGCCAGGGCGAGGCCGATCACCGCGGTGTTGGTCTCCATGGTGATGCCGACGTAGGGCGCGATGAGGCGCAGCGCCGTGATCTCGAGCACGAGCACCGCGGCCGAGGAGAAGAAGGTGACGACCGCGGCGACCCAGGGGGTCAGGCCGAGCGGGGCTTGCTCCGCGGCGGCGGCGGCGTGGTCGTCGGCATGCGGGTCGTCGGCGGCGTCGGGCGGGTCGGCGCTGTCGGGGCGGGGACTCACCCGTGCGAGCCTACGGGGCGGTCTGAGGTGCCGCCGCCCCGCCGGTCGCCGGCGGCTCAGTCGCGCACGTGCGTGCCTGAGCCGCTCTCGTCGGGTGTGTCGCCGGGACGGTTCGACTCGAGTGCGGCGCGGTGCCAGGTATGCAGCTGGTCGACCTCGCGCTCGCCGGGCATGAGGCCCGTGGCGAGCGTCCGCCGGTCCTCGCCGCGGAAGACGATCCGGTCCGGTCTGCGCGGGGCCGGTCAGACCTCCGTCACCCGGGTCCAGGGGATGAGGCGCGGGCCCTGGAGGAGGCCGCGGTGCAGGCCCTGCGCGTCAGCGGTGACGTCGTCGTCGCCGCGCAGGAGCGTGGCCAGCATGACGAGGACCAGCACGAGGAGGGCTCCGGAGACGACCCGCCACCACGTCGGAAGACCGGTCCAGCCCATGACGGCGGGGAACCAGACCAGGATCAGCAGGCTGAAGCCCACCACCTGGACCCAGTGCTGGGTGCGGGGCGCACGGATCCGGACCGGGGGCATACCGGATTCTGTCACTGCGCTTCTGAGCCGGTCTCGTCCGGCGCGTCGCCGGGACGGGCCGGCTCGAGAGCGGCGCGGTGCCAAGTACGCAGCTGGTCGACCTCGCGCTCATCGGGCATCGGGCCCGAGACGACCGTGCGCCCGTCCTCACCGCGGAAGACGATCCGGTCCGGTCTGCCGGGGGCCGGCCGGACCTCGGTGATCTCGGTCCACGGGATGAGGCGTCGGCCCCGGAGGATGGTGCGGTGCAGGCCGTTCGGGTCAGCGGTGATGACGAGTGCTCCCGACAGGAGCCAGACGAGGATCGACGCCGAGCCCACGGCGGCCACGACGTCGAAGACCGCCCACGGCCCACCCTCCGGCCAGCTGTCGGGGATGCGCGCCACCGGGGCCGCAAGGATGATGACCCACAGAGCGACCTGCCCCCAGAGCTGGAGTCGGGACGGCAGGATCCGGACCGAGGGCATACCGGAGTCTGTCATCGCCGGGAGGGGTGCGCCACACCTCGCGCGGGTGCGTCGACCGACCGCGCATCCCGCATCTCCCCCGAATTCGACCTCTCGTTTCGCTGCCATGGCGAACAAAGGAGAGGTCGAATTCCGGCCGGCTGGCGCTCGGCTCGCAAACCGTGCGGCCGGTCGGCGCAGACCGTGCGGCCGGTCGGCGCAGACCGTGCGGTCGGTCGGCGCAAACCGTGCGGCCGGTCGGTCAGGAGGGGGCGGCGAGCTGTGCGGCGGGGGCGGTGGGGCTGGCCGAGGTGGCGTGGTGGCGGCCGATGGGCAGGACCATGGGCTTGCCGGAGACCGGGTCGGGGACGACCTGGCTGCGCATTCCGAAGACCTGCTCGACGGCGTCGGCGGTGAGGACCTCCTCGGGCGGGCCGCTGGCCAGCAGCCGGCCCTCGCACATGGCGATGAGGCGGTCGGCGTAGCGCGCGGCGAGGTTGAGGTCGTGCAGCACCATGACCACCGTGGTCCCACGCTGCCGGTTGAGGTCGGTGAGCAGGTCGAGCACCTCGACCTGGTGGCTGATGTCGAGGAAGGTCGTCGGCTCGTCGAGCAGGAGCACATCGGTGCGCTGCGCCAGCGCCATGGCGATCCACACCCGCTGCCGCTGGCCGCCCGACAGCTCGTCCACCGCCCGGTCGACGAGCCCGGCCGTGCCGGTGAGCTCCAGCGCCTCCGCCACCGCCAGGTCGTCCTGCGGCGACCAGCGGGCCAGCATCTTCTGGTGCGGGCTGCGGCCGCGCGCGACCAGGTCGCCCACGACGATGCCCTCCGGCGCGATCGGCGACTGAGGCAGCAGGCCCAGCGTCCGCGCGACCTCCTTGGTCGGCTGGGTGTGCAGGGCCTTGCCGTCGAGGAGCACCTGGCCCTCGCTGGGTCGCAGCAGCCGGGCGAGGGCGCGGAGCACGGTCGACTTGCCGCAGGCGTTGGCGCCGACGATGACGGTGATCCGCCCCGGCTCGATGCTCAGGTCGAGCGACTCGACGACGGTGCGGTCGCCGTAGCCGAGGCGGACGTGCTCGGCGACGAGGGTGTGCGAGGCGGTCACAGGGAACCTCCGGCCCGGTTGGTGCGGATGAGCAGGTAGACGAGGAAGGGCGCGCCGAGTGCCCCGGTGATGACACCGACGGGGTAGCGGGTGCCGAAGGCATACTGCCCGGCGAAGTCGGCGCCGAGGACGAGCACCGCGCCGACGAGGGCGGCCGGGACCATGAGCGAGCCGCCCGAGCCGACGATGCGGGCTGCGATCGGGCCGGCGAGGAAGGCGACGAAGGCGATCGGTCCGGCGGCGGCGGTCGCGAAGGCGATGAGCGCGACCGCGGTGATGATGGCGATGACCCGGGTCCGCTCAACCCGGGTGCCGAGCGCGGAGGCGGCGTCGTCGCCGTGCTGCATGAGCACGAGCCCGCGGGACTGGCTGAGCAGCAGCGGCGCGAGCACCGCGAAGGCGATGACCAGCGGCAGCACTGTGGACCAGGTCGCGCCGTTGACGCTGCCGGTGAGCCAGCGCATCGCGACCTGCAGGTCCCACGACGCGGCGCGGATGATGACGTAGGCGACGACGGAGTCGAGCATCGCGGAGATGCCGATGCCGATGAGGATCAGCCTGGTGCCGGCGACCCCGTCCTTGTAGGCCAGGAGGTAGATGAGCAGGGCCGTCGCCAGCGCCGCGAGGATCGCGACGAGCGAGACGTAGGCCGCGTCGAGCCGCAGCACGACGAGCGCGAAGACGGCGGCCGCGCTCGCACCCGCACTGATCCCGATGATGTCCGGGCTGGCCAGGGCGTTGTGGAGCATGGTCTGGAAGGTGACCCCGGCCATGCCGAAGGCGGCTCCCGCGACGAGCGCGAGGGTGGCGCGAGGTATGCGCAGGGTCCCGACGACGAAGTTGGCGCCGGGCACGTCCTGGCCGAGCATGACGCGGACGACGTCGCCGAGCCCGTAGACCGTGTCGCCGATGGTGAGGCTGACGAAGAAGAGGACGACGGCGAGGATGCCGAGGATCACGCTCGCGGTGCCGCGACCGCGCGCCCGGCGTCGACGCCCCTCGCGCACCCGGTCCAGGGTGCTGGCCGGGGGCTCGGTGCGGGCCTCGACCTCGCCGGCGTCGGTGCTGGTGGTGGCGCTCACAGGGCCCGTCCTCTCATGCGGCGGACGACGGCGATGAAGACCGGCGCGCCGACCAGCGCGGTGATGATGCCCACGTCGACCTCGGCGGGCCGGGCCACCACCCGGCCGACGACGTCGGCCACGGTGAGCAGGGTGGCGCCCACGACCATCGAGAACGGCAGGAGCCACCGGTGGTCCAGGCCCACGAGCAGCCGGCAGGCGTGCGGCACGACGAGACCGACGAAGCCGATCGGCCCCGCGATCGCGGTCGCGGCGCCGCAGAGCATGACCGCGCCCACCGCGGAGAGGATGCGGGTGAGGATGACCCGCTCGCCGAGGCCCGCGGCGAGCTCGTCGCCCAGGGCCAGGGCGTTGAGGCCGCGCGCCACCGCCAGGCAGACCAGCGCCCCCACGACGAGGAAGGGCACGGCGGTCATGATCCGCGGGTAGGTCGCGCCGCCCACGCCGCCGATCTGCCAGAACCGGAAGGAGTCCATGACGTCGATCCGGGGCAGCAGGACGGCGCTGATGAGCGAGCCGAAGGCCGCGGAGGTCGCCGCACCGGCCAGCGCGAGCTTGAGCGGGGTGGCGCCGCCGCGCCCGAGCGAGCCGACGGCATACACGAAGGTCGCGGAGACGGCGGCGCCGACCATCGCGACCCAGATGTAGGCGGTGGAGGAGGACATGCCGAAGAAGGCGATGCCGACGACCACGAAGAGCGAGGCGCCGGAGGTGACGCCGAGGATGCCCGGGTCGGCCAGCGGGTTGCGCGTGACACCCTGCATGACCGCGCCCGCCAGCCCCAGCGAGGCGCCGACGAGCATGGCCAGGATCGTGCGGGGTATGCGCTTGGCCACCGCCGCCTGGCTGATGTTGTCCTGGCCGCCGCCGAGGGCGGCGACGAGGTCCTCCCAGGCGATGTCACGGGCCCCGAAGGTCACCGAGAGCAGGCCGCAGAAGGCCAGGACGAGGACCGCGAGGACCAGCCAGAGCGCCCGGGACGTCGCCGACGGGCGCCGCGCGGGCGACTCCGGCGGCGACGTCTCGGGTGCGGTGGTGGTCGTCACCGGCTGCTGGTCAGCGCCTCGTTGAGGAGCCCGAGGTAGTCCGACAGGCCCCACTCGATCGCTAGCGGGCTCGGGTTCGCCGCGGCGGCCAGGGGCGTGTTGTCCTCGAGGATCGCGACGGCGCCGCTCTCGATGGCGGGGATCTGCCCCATGAGCGGGTCGTTCTGGACGAGGTCGAGGATCTCGCCGTCCGGGTCGCCGTAGGTGATGAAGACGTCGACGTCCTCGAGCAGGTCGCTGTTCTCGGCGCTCACCGTCTCGTAGAACGCCTCGGACTCGGCCGAGCGCTCCTCGACGATCTGCGGGGTGCTCATGCCGATGTCGCTGAGGAAGCCGGCCCGCGGGTCGTGCGTGGTGTAGAAGCCGATCTGGCTGATGTCGTTGGGGTCGACGTAGCTGAACAGCGGGGCCGCGCCCTCGAGGTCGGGGTACTCGGCGAGGGTGTCCTGGATCTGCTGGTCCAGGTCGTCGATGAGCGCCTGGCCCTCCTCCGGCATGCCGATGGCCGTGGCGTTCATCTCGATCATGTCGTTCATCGAGGTGCCCCAGGCGATCTCGGGGTAGGCGACGACGGGGGCGATCTCGCTCAGCGTGTCGTAGTCCTCCTGGGTCAGGCCGGAGTAGGCGGCGAGGATGACGTCCGGCTCGGTGCCCGCGACGGCCTCGAAGTCGATGCCGTCGGCCTCGTCGAACAGCACCGGGGTCTCGGCGTCCAGCTCGGTGAGGGCGTCCTCGACCCAGGGCAGCACGCCGTCGCCGTCGTCATCGCCCCAGGCGGCCTCGCTCATGCCGACGGGCACGACGCCGAGGGCCAGCGGCACCTCGTGGTTGGCCCACGCGACCGTGGCGACCCGCTCCGGCTTCTCCTCGATCGTGGTCTCGCCGAAGGCGTGCTCGATGGTGACCGGGAACGAGCCCGACCCCGCCTCGGCGGAGTCGCCGGAGTCGGCGCCCTCGGAGGCGCCGGCGGAGTCGCTGGAGTCCCCGGCGGTGGTGCCGCTGTCGCCGCAGGCGCTCAGGGCCAGGGCGGCGGTGAGGGCCGTGGCGGTCCCCAGGACGCGAAGCGTGTGCATGTTGCTCCTTAGTGAAGTTAGGTAAGGCGAACTTAATGTATATCCTGGCGGTGGATGTGACCGAATGCCCCGCGCTCGACATCCTCCCGTGCAGCAGACCACCCCGAGGAGCACCGTTCGACATGGCCAAGAGCAACGTCCAGGCGACGAGGCGCAAGCCCACCGACGCCCGCGCCCTGCGGCTGCAGGTGCGTGGCGCCCAGCGCCCCACCCCGACCTTCGCCCGCATCACACTGGGCGGCCCCGACCTGGCCGAGTTCGGCCCGATGGGTGACGACCAGTGGTTCCGGCTCTTCCTGCCGACCGGCGGCCTCGAGTCGCTCCGGCACGTGCCGGACAAGCTGACGACCGCCTCGTATGCCCGCTACATGCTCGTCCCCGCGTCCCAGCGCCCGGTCATCCGCAACTACACGGTCCGGGCCTACCGCGCCGAGGGTGTGGACGGCCCCGAGATCGACGTCGACTTCGTCGTCCACGGCACCGAGGAGGCCGGTGACGCCGGTCCCGCCTCGCTCTGGGCGCAGTCGTGCTCGGTCGGGGACGAGGTCGCCATCATCGACGAGGGCGCGATCTTCAACGCCCCGGCCGCCAGCACCCTGCTCCTCGCCGCCGACGAGTCGGCCCTGCCGGCCGTCGCCGGGATCCTGCGGGACGCCCCGCGCGACGCCGTGGGCACCGCCGTGATCGAGGTGCCGGAGGACGCCGACCGGCAGGTCCTCGACGAGCCGGAGGGCGTCGAGGTGCGCTGGGTGGTGCGTGGGGCCGTGGCCCACCCCGGTGAGGCCGCGCTGGCGGAGATGTCGCGCGTCCCCGTGCCCGCCGGCGAGGTGTATGCCTGGGTCGCCGGCGAGTCCGACCTCGCGACCGGCCTGCGCCGGCACTGGGTGAAGCAGGGCATACCCAAGACCCGGATCAGCTTCTGCGGCTACTGGAAGGCCGGCGACAGCCACTGAGCGGGGCGCTCACCCCGGCAGTGCCTCCCGCCCACCCAGGACGCGCCCGAGCAGCCTGCTCCCGGGGCCATCTCGAGGAGCATCTCCGCCGAGTCGGCCCAGAACTCGGCGTCCCCGTCGAGGGCCTCCGCCCGTGCCACGAACTCCTCCAGCACGGCCTCCACCCGCTGGTCCGCGTCCTCGTCGGGCGCCAGCACGGCCCCCAGACGAGCGAAGCACGCCTCCAGCCACGCCGCGTGGCAGCGGGCATACGCCCGCAGCGAGCTGTTGACCCGCTGCCGGACCGCGACGCCCCCCTGGAGGTCGAGCAGGACCACGTGGCCCGCCCGGAGGAGCTGCCGCTCCTGCGCGTCGGTGACCCCCGAGCCCTCGAGGACCTCGACGAGCACCCCGGTGTCGGCGACGCCGAAGACCGATCCTCGCCACCCCGGAGCGCCCAGGACGAGTGCGTCGTCGGGCAGCAGGACGAGCGCGGGGGACAGGCCGGCCACGTAGGGGAGACCGGCGAGGGGCCACTCCCGGTGCAGCGCGGCCACGTCCTCGACCCTCGTCGTGCGCGGGAGCGTGGTGAGGGCATACCCGGCCTCCTCGAAGCACCCCACGCAGAGGGTGCCGAAAGGGTGGTGCAGGCCCGCGGCGGGGTGGTCGTGCATCTTCGCTCAGATGACGAAGCGGAAGAGCGGGCTGTCCGGGTGGATCGGCTCGATCTCCAGGGAGCTGGCGTCCATGCGCTCGAGCAGCGGCTGCAGGTCCTCGCGCGCCCCGAGCTCGATGCCGACGAGGGCGGGGCCGGTCTCGCGGTTGTTGCGCTTGACGTACTCGAACAGCGCGATGTCGTCCTCCGGCCCGAGCACCTCGTTGAGGAACTGGCGCAGCATGCCCGGCTCCTGCGGGAAGTCGACGAGGAAGTAGTGCTTGAGCCCCTCGTGGATGAGGGAGCGCTCCATGACCTCGGGGTAGCGCAGCAGGTCGTTGTTGCCGCCCGAGACGACCACGACGACGTCGAGCCCGGTCAGGTCGCCGACCGCGTCCAGCGCGGCCGCAGCCAGGGCCCCGGCGGGCTCGGCGATGATGCCGTCGCTCTGGTAGAGCCGGATCATCTCGGTGCAGATGCGGCCCTCGGGCACCGCGACCAGCTCGGGGGTATGCCGTCGCACCACGTCGAAGGTGTGCGCGCCGACCTTCTGCACCGCGGCACCGTCGACGAAGCGGTCGATCTCCTCCAGCGCCACCGGCTCCCCGGCGTGGGTGGCGGCCATCATGCTGGCCGCCCCGGCGGGCTCGGCGGCCACCACGCGCACGTGCGGCGCGTGCTCGCCGAACCAGGTGAGGCAGCCGGCGAGCAGCCCGCCGCCGCCGCAGGGCACGACGACGACGTCCGGCGGGCCCGGCAGGTCCTCGCTGATCTCCCGGGCGATGGTGCCCTGCCCGGCGATCGTGTGCGGGTGGTCGAAGGCCGGGACGAGGGTCGCCCCGGTGCGGCCGGCGTCGGCCAGGGCTGCCGCGGCCGCCTCGTCGTAGGTGCGGCCGACGACGACGACCTCCACCCAGTCGCCGCCGATGGTGGCGACCCGGTCCCGCTTCTGGCGCGGGGTGCTGGCCGGGAGGTAGATGCGCGCGTTGACGCCGAGGGTCGCGCAGGCATACGCGACGCCCTGGGCGTGGTTGCCCGCGCTGGCGCAGACCACCCCGGCCCAGATCTGCTCGCTGTCGAGCTGGGCGATGAGGTTGGCGGCGCCGCGGCCCTTGTAGGAGCGGACCGGCTGCTGGTCCTCCCGCTTGAGCCAGACGCGTGCACCGGTCTCCTCGGAGAGCCGGATGCTGCGCTCCAGCGGCGTCCGGTGGACGCGGCCGGCGATCCGCTGCGCCGCGGCCTCGATGTCCGCCGCGGTGGGCAGCGTGGTCGAGTCGGTCGACGCGCGGGTGGGCGAGGGCATACCCCTGATCCTACGGCGACGCGGGACGGGTCTTGACCCTGCGTCAGCCGAACATGATCGCGGCCTCGTCCCACTGGTCGCGGGGGACCGTCTTGATCTCGTTGGTCGCGTCGCGCAGGTTGACGTTGACGATGTCCATGCCTTGCAGGGCGACCATCGTGCCCCACTTCTTGGCGCTCACCGAGTCGATGGCGGCGGTGCCGAAGCGGGTGGCGAGGACGCGGTCGTAGGAGCTCGGCACCCCGCCGCGCTGCAGGTGGCCGAGGGTGGTGTTGCGCGTCTCGATGCCCGTGCGCTCCTCGACCATGCGGGTCACGGCCTCGCCGATCCCGCCGAGCAGCGGCCGCCCGAAGCCGTCGACCCGGTCGCTGGACACCTGCTCCGTCCCGGCGAAGGTGAAGCCCTCGGCCACGACGATCGTCGGTGCGCGGCCGCGGTCCATGGCGTTCTGCACCCACTCGCACAGCTGCTCGGGGGCCACCGGCACCTCGGGGATGAGGATGGCGTGGGCGCCGCTGGCGATGCCCGCGTGCAGCGCGATCCACCCGACGTGCCGCCCCATGACCTCGACGATCATGCACCGGGAGTGCGCCTCGCCGGTGGTCCGGAGCCGGTCGATCGACTCGGTGGCGATGGAGACGGCCGTGTCGAAGCCGAAGGTGCGGTCGGTCGCGGACAGGTCGTTGTCGATCGTCTTCGGCACCCCGACGACGTTGATGCCCTCGTCGTGGAACATCCGGGCCACGGTCAGCGTCCCCTCGCCGCCGATGGCGACGAGCGCGTCGATCTCGTGCTTGTCCATGACCTCCTTGACCCGCTCCACCCCGCCGGTGCGGATGGGGCTGATCCGGGAGGTCCCGAGGATGGTGCCGCCGACCTTGGACAGCCCGCGCACCTTCTTGCGCGGCAGCGAGACGATGTCGTCCTCGACCAGCCCGCGGAAGCCGTCCTTGATCCCGACGAACTCGTGCTCGTAGATCCGGTCGCCCTTGAGCACGACACCGCGGATGACGGCGTTGAGTCCGGGGCAGTCTCCGCCTGAGGTCAGCAGGCCGATCTTCATCATGTGTCCTTCACGGAGGCGGGCGGTACGAGCGCGCGCCGGCCACCCCAGGGACGTGACCGGCGCCGATGCGCTCCCAGGGTATGACGTGACGTCACCTGCGTTCCACTTCCGCCCGGCCCCGGCGCGGTCGCCGGCCGGCGCAGACCGACCGACCGGTCGGGCCGCCGCTGTGGCATCGTGTGCGCCATGTCGACCGCCGCCGCGTCCTCCGCGCAGACCTCCTCGCTCGTCCTCGCTGACCGGTTGGTGCCTCGCCGGGGCGTGCTCACCGACGTCGGGCTCATCGCCGGCGGCGTGGTCGTCGTCTCGCTGCTCGCCCTCGTCGAGTTCCGCATCGGCCCGGTGCCCATCACGGGCCAGACACTGGGCGTCATGCTCGTCGGCTCCGCCCTGGGGATGCGACGGGGCGCCGCCGCGCTCACCACCTACATGGTCGCCGGCCTGATGGGTGCGCCGATCTTCGCCGGCGGGGCCGGTGGCCCGGCCTACCTGCTCGCGCCGTCCTTCGGCTTCATCGTCGGCTTCGTCGCCGCCGCGGCGATCGCCGGCTGGGCCGCGGAGCGGGCGTGGGACCGGCACGTGCTCCTCGCCATGGTCGGCTTCCTGCTGGCCACGGCCGCGCCCTTCCTCGTGGGCGTGCCCTACATGGCCGGCGTCCTGCACCTGAGCGACCCGGCCGCCATCGCGGCGATCGGCGTCACGCCGTTCATCGTCCCGGGCGTCATCAAGGCCGGCGTCGCGGCCGCGATCTTCCCCGCGGTGTGGGCGCTCGTGCGCCGCCTCGACTCCGACCGCTGAGCCGGCCTGCGGCAGACCTGCACCGCACGTCCGCAGTGGCGGGCCGCGCGGCGCCCTCGCCCCGCGACTGCTCCGGACCCCCGCGCTTCCTCGTCGAGCCCCACCGCTAAGAGGTGGGGGTGACGGAGGAACCGTGGGGCAGGGAGGGACGAGTAGGGCGATGGAAGAACCGTGGGGCAGGCAGCCACTGTGGGGTCTCCAGAGGCCCGGTATGCCGGGTCAGCTCGACCCCGACCGCCGAGCTGGCCACCGGCATACCCGCACCGCACGTCCGCGGTGGTGGGACGCGGCGCCTTCCCCCGCGACTGCTCCGGACCCCCGCGCTTCCTCGTCGAG
Organism: Serinicoccus hydrothermalis; assembly: GCF_001685415.1. Classification (NCBI taxonomy): domain Bacteria; kingdom Bacillati; phylum Actinomycetota; class Actinomycetes; order Micrococcales; family Ornithinimicrobiaceae; genus Serinicoccus; species Serinicoccus hydrothermalis. The sequence goes on from NZ_CP014989.1 coordinate 2,479,359, forward strand.
CCCCACCGCTACCAGGTGGGGGTGACGGAGGAAGCGTGGGGCAGGGAGGGACAAGTAGGGCGACGGAGGAGGCGTGGGGCAGGGAGGGACGAGTAGGGCGACGGAGGAACCGTGGGGCAGGGAACCACCGGTGGGGCGTCCAGAGGCCCGGTATGCCGGGTCAGCCGTCCTCGGCCTCCTCGAGCCGGGTCCGGGCCCCGTCGCGCCGGGCCCGCGCGTCGGTGAGCTCCGCGTCGGCCCGCTCCCGCGCCTCCTGAGCCGTCGTGGCGGACCGCTGGGCGGACTCGGCGTGCTTCTCGGCCTGCGCGAGCAGCCGGCGGGCCTGGTCCACCCCTGACTCGGCGACCCGCACCTTCTCCGCCGCCGCGTCCGCGGCCTCCGAGGCGGCCCGGCGGCGGTCCCGCGCGGCCGTCACCTCGCTCTCCGCGGCCTCCAGGGCGGCGCGCAGGCGCTCGATGTCTCCCGTCTCGTCCCCGTCGCCCGCCCGGTTCCCGTCGGCCGTCCCGGGCGGCTCGGTCTCCGGCCCAGCGCCGGCCTCGGCCCCACCGCCGCCCTCGATCCGGGTGAGGACCACGCCGGTGCTCGTGCGCGCGACCGCGTCGGCGATGTCGACCTCGCCGAAACCGCTGTAGGACAGGGCCCGGGTGAGGGTGCCGCCGAGGACGACCTCGGTGGCGGCCGGGTCGGCGAGCGCCGCGACCGCGGTGTCCCGTACCTCAGCCTCCACGGTGGCCGTCAGGGGTGCGTCGGAGTGCTCCCTGGCGGCCACGATCCACGACCGCAACAGGTCGTCCCGGTCCCCGCGCAGGCCGGACAGCCCGGCCGCGTCCATGGCCGACTGGGCATGGCGGAGCCGCGCACCCACGTCCCGCAGCCGCCCCACCACCGGGTCCTCCGCCCGGACGAGCGAGTTGACCGCCGCCGCCGAGACGCTGGGCTTGCGCAGCGCCCCGACCTCCTTCGCGATGTCCTTGCGACCCTCGGACCGCAGCCGGGCGACCCACTCCTTGCGGGTGGCGACGAAGTCGGCCGGGGCGACGGCATACACGGCCGAGACGGCGGCGTGCAGCGCCTCCTCGTCAGACTCCTCCGCCATGCCCCGCAGGCTATCCGTCCGACGTCACCGAGAGCCGGTTCGTCCACTGAACGCCTCGATGTCATCTGAGAGCCTCCTCGAACAGGCTGTTGAGTGACGAACCGGCGCTCAGACGCACCCGCGCAGGTCCACCTCGCGCAGCGGGTTCCCGCCATCGACGAAAAACCGGCCGCCCGGCGCCAGGGCCGCCGCGACCCGGCGCCGCGCGACGGCACCCGGGTGGCGGCCGTCGAAGACGCCGACGCGACAGGCGAGGGCGAGGTCGAAGGGCTCCTGCCCGTCCAGCTCGAAGTCCTCGACGTCCACGCAGCGCACCGAGAGGCGCCCCGCGGCGATCTCCGGGGCGCAGGCCCGCTCGACCAGGCGGACTCCCCGCTCCGACCGGTCGACGACATGCACGTGCCCGTCACCGATCCGTCGGACGATCTCGCGCGCCGCCGCCCCCGGGGCCCCGCCGACCTCGAGCACGCGCATACCCGGACGGAGCGGGAGCGCGTCGACGACCGCCGCGAGCCGCGCCGAGAGGGCCATGCGGCCAGGGTATGCCCGACGCGCCGCGCGGACGGGGCCGCGGGACGGTGGCTGGCAGACTGGCGCGGGTGACCCCGGCTCCCTACCTCGCCCTGGTGCTCGGGGTCGCGATCCTGTGCCAGCTCGTGGCCTACCGCCTGCGGGTGCCCTCCATCCTGTTGCTGCTCGTCGCCGGCTTCGGCCTGGGGCAGTGGGTGTCGCCGGAGAGCGTGCTCGGCCGGGACGTGCTCTTCGCCGGCGTCAACCTGTGCGTCGGCATCATCCTCTTCGAGGGCTCGCTGTCGCTGCGCTTCCGCGAGCTGCGCGGGCTGAGCAGCGCCGTCGTCCGGCTGTGCTCGGTCACCGTCCTGCTGGCCTGGGGGCTGACCACCGCCGCCGGGATCGCCGCGGGCGTCGAGTGGCAGCTCTCGCTGCTCGTCGGGGCGGTGCTGGTGGTGACCGGACCGACGGTCATCGCGCCGATCATCCGGCAGCTGCGCCCCACCAGGCGGGTCTCCTCGATGCTGCGCTGGGAGGGCATCGTCGTCGACCCCATCGGCGCGATCCTCGCGGTCCTCGTCTTCCAGGCCCTCATCGTCGGCGGCCCGGACGGGGCGCTGACGACCGCGGCTCTGACCCTGGGCCGCACCGTCCTCATCTCCACCGTGCTGGCGCTCGCCTTCGGCGTACTGCTGGAGGTGGCGATGCGCCGCCACCTCATCCCCGACTTCCTCGAGGGCGTGGCCTTCCTGGCCGTGGCGGTCGGTTCGCTGGTCATCTCCAACGAGCTCCAGGCCGAGAGCGGCCTGCTCACGGTGACGATGCTCGGCATCTACCTCGCGAACCGGCCGGGCCTGCGCCTGGAGCACGTGCGGGAGTTCAAGGAGCACCTGCAGGTGCTCATCGTCGGGGCGCTCTTCGTCCTGCTGGCCGGTCGTGTCGGCCCGGGCGAGGTGGTCGCCATCGCCCCGACGGCCGCGGTCTTCGTGCTGCTGCTCGTGCTGGTCGTGCGCCCGGCCTCGGTGGCGCTGGGGCTGCTGGGCACCGAGGCGACCCGGCAGGAGCGGACGCTGCTGGCCTTCATGGCGCCGCGGGGAATCGTCGCGGCCGCGGTGACGAGCATCTTCGCGCTGGAGATCGAGCACGCGGCGCAGGAGGCACGCGAGGCCGCGGCTCTCGGCGGGGCCACGGCGCAGGAGACCCTGGCGCTGGAGGCTTCGGCGCAGCGGCTGGAGCAGCTGGTCCTCGAGTCCGCAGGGCTGGTCCCGCTCGTCTTCGTCACCATCGTGGCGACCGTCGCCCTCTACGGCCTCGGCGTCGGCCGGCTGGCCGAACGCCTCGGGCTCGCGACCACCTCGCCCTACGGCGTGCTCTTCGCCGGGGCGCCGGTCTGGGCCCGGCAGGCGGCGGCGGTGCTCGGCGAGCTCAAGGTCCCGACGCTGCTCGTCTCGTTGGCGCCGAGCGAGGTCTCGCAGGGGCGCATGGCCGGGCTCAAGGTCGAGCGCACGCACATCCTGTCGGAGTATGCCGTCGAGGACATGGAGCTCGCGGGCATCGGCTCGCTCGTCGCCGCCACGCACGACGACGACACCAACTCCACGGCCGCCCGCGAGTTCGGGCACGCGCTCGGGCAGTCCAACACCTACCAGCTGCGTCGGCAGGGAGAGCCGCTGCCGAAGCGCTCCCAGCCCGGGGAGCGGGACCGCGCCGAGGGCCGGATGACCGAGTCGACGGCCAAGCAGCAGACGGCGAGCAAGCTCACCGCGCGCGTCGCCTTCTCGCCGCCGATGTCCGCGCCGGAGCTCGACGCCCTGTCCCGGGAGGGGATGACGGTGCGCCGCACCAGGCTCACCGACCAGCACACCCTGGACGACTTCCGCGCCCGCGAGCCCGACGCGGTGCTGATGTTCCTCGTGACCGACGGCGTCGCCACCGTGGTGACGCCGCGCACGCACCTGCCCCAGGAGGGAGCCACCCTCGTCGCGCTGGTCCGCGGCACCTGAGGGATCCGCGACACGCCGTCCCATCGGCCCGGACGCGGCGCCGGGACGCCGATATGGTGCAGGTGGGCCGGATGTGACGAATGTGATCGATGTGACTGCAGCACGTCCGGCCGCACTCGACGACCGCGACCACCGCCTCGGTCGCCTGGGAAAGGACCGACGATGAGCACCACGACCCTGCGGACGCTGACCATCGCCGCCGGTGCGGGCCTCGCGCTCGCGCTCGCCAACCCCGCGGCGGCCGTCGACGAGGACAACCTCGACGGCTACGACAACGTCAGCTGCGACGTCATGGCGATGCCCGGCACCGCCACGGCCACCTACCTCGACGAGGGCGTCCACGGCCCCTACCTCGACGGCGACAACGAGTGGGTCGCCCTCACCCTGACCTCCGACGACGGCGAGGTCGAGGTCGACAACCCCGTCTACGGCGAGACCTACACCAGCGAGGGCGGCGCGATCATCCGCGAAATCACCCTCTGCCAGGGCACGGCGGCCGCCGCCGAGGACGAGGAGGCCCCGGCCCCCGAGGAGGACCAGGCCGCGCAGGACGACCAGGCCGACGCGCAGGACGACGCGAACGACGACGCGGACGGCGGCTCCACCGAGGACGACGGCTCGGCCCAGGACGACGGGTCCGACGAGGAGACCGCCGGACCGGCGGTCGAGACCGCGGGCCCGGTGAGCGAGGCCGGGGTGTCGCCGCTGCTCGTCGGCGGTGCCGTGCTGGCCGTCGCCGGAGCCGGCGCGGCCGCGGTGGGCGTGCGCCGCCGGGGCAGCCAGCAGGGCTGAGCCCCGCAGGTCCTCCCGTGAACACCCGTCTGCTGCTGCCCACCGGGCTGCTCGTCGGGACGCTCGGGCTGAGCGCGCTCGCCGTCCAGGCGGTCGGCGCGATCCAGGGCACGGACGGCCGCCCGGTCGACGCCGAGGGGGAGGGCGCGCCCACCTGGGTCACCGTCCCCGGAGCCGGGCTGGAGCAGGAGCCGATCGCGCCGGAGGGCCTCACCCCGCAGGGCACGATCAACCCGGACCAGGGCGAGGCGATCTGGTACGCCGGGTCCGACCGCGTCGTGCCGGGGCAGGTGGGCACCGCGGTGATCGCGGCGCACGTCACCTACTACGACGAGCCCGACGTGTTCTACGACCTCGCCGAGGTCAGCGACGGCGAGGTCATCACCGTGGGCTACGGGCACGGGGGGACGCGGGACTTCGTCGTCACCTCGACCCAGCAGATCTCCAAGGAGGGCCTGCAGCGCAGCGACGCGGTGTGGGGGGACCAGGAGGACGTCGCCCGGATCGCGCTCATCACCTGTGACCCGTCCCTGGGGCAGCGCAGCGACGGCCGGCAGAAGGCGAACTTCGTCGCGATCGCCGAGGCCGTCGACGGCTGATCGCCCGCGGGCGTAGGCTGGAGACCTCCCCCCACCGTCGTGCTCCTCCGATCCGAGGCTCTCCTTGTCGACCCCGCGCACCGCTCCCGCCCCCGGCGCCCAGACCGCTCCCGACCTCGAGGTCGCCTCCCGTCTCCCCCTGGCCTTCGCCGCCCTCGTCCTGGGCGGCGTCGGCATCGGCGTCGCCGAGTTCGTCACCATGGGGGTCCTGCCGCAGATCGCGACCGGGCTGGACGTGAGCATCCCCACGGCCGGGTATGCCATCTCCGCCTACGCGCTCGGCGTGGTCGTGGGTGCGCCGATCGCGGCGGTGGGTGCCGCCCGGGCACCGCGCCGGGCGCTGCTCGTCGGCTTCATGCTCCTCTTCGCCCTCGCCAACGCGGCCGCCGCCTTGGCCCCCTCGCTGGGGATGCTCGTGGCCGCGCGCTTCGTGGCCGGGCTGCCGCACGCGGGCTTCTTCGGGCTCGCCGCCCTCGTCGCGATCTCGCTGTCCGCGCCCGGCCGCGGAGGCCGCGCCGTGGGCACGGTCATGCTGGGCATCCCCATCGCGCTGCTCATCGGGGTGCCGCTGGGCACCTGGGCCGGCCAGGTCTTCGGCTGGCGGGTGAGCTACTGGGCGGTCGCGGTCATCGGGCTGCTCGCGGCCCTGCTGGTACGGGTCTGGGTGCCGCGGACGCCGCGCGACCGGACCCAGTCGCGGCGGGCCGAGCTGCGTGCGTTCACCAGCACGCAGTTCTGGCTGACCCTGGCGATCGGCGCCATCGGCTTCGGCGGGATGTTCGCCACCTACTCCTACATCGCCCCGACCGTCACCGAGGTCACCGGCCTGGGCGAGGGGTGGGTCCCGGTCTTCCTGCTCGTCTACGGCGTCGTGTCCATCGTCGGCACCTGGCTCGGTGGACGCCTGGGCGACTGGTCGGTCCTGCGCACCCTGGTGCTCACCGGCGTGGGATCGGCCCTCTCGCTGCTCGTCTTCTTCTGGAGCTCGGCCGCCACCGTCCCCGCGCTGCTCACCGTCGGCGCCATCGGTCTGACCAGCTCGGCCTGGGTGGTCGGGCTGCAGCTGCGGCTCATGCACGTCGCCGGCCCGGCCCGCACGCTCGGCGCCGCCATGAACCACGCCTCGCTCAACGTCGCCAACGCCCTGGGCGCCTGGGTCGGTGGCCTCGTCATCGCCGCGGGCTACGGCTACCGGGCCCCCGCGCTCGTCGGCGCGGCCCTGTCGGTCGGCGGTCTGCTCGTCCTCGGGACCTCGCTGCTCGTGCACCGCCGGGACGTCGGCCCGCAGGGGCGGCTGACGCAGCACGGGTGAGGGCGGACCTGCCAGACTGGCGCCGACCCGACATACCCCGTGGGAAGAGGGACCGCGCGCATGCCTGACCAGACGACCACCCTGCTCATCCTCGGCGCCTCCGGCGACCTCACGAGGAGGCTGCTGCTCCCCGGGCTCGGCACGCTGCTGCGGGAGGAGCCCGAGCGCTCGGTGCGGGTCATGGGGGCCGACCGGGTCGAGCTGAGCCAGGAGGACTGGCAGGCCAAGGTGCGGGACAGCCTCGCCGAGGCCGAGGTGCCGCAGGAGGTCGCCGACGGGATCGTTCAGGTCTCGACCTACCACCGCACCGACCTGCTCGACCGGGACCAGCTGAAGGCCCTGCTGGGCGAGACCGGCGACCCGCTCGCGGTGTACTTCGCGCTGCCGCCCGCGGTCACCGTCAAGGTCTGCGGGCTGCTCGAGGAGCTGCGCGTGCCGCACGGGACCCGGCTCGCGCTGGAGAAGCCGTTCGGGGACAGCCTGGAGTCGGCCCGGGAGCTCAACCAGCAGCTGCTGCGGGTGGTGCCCGAGGACAGCATCTTCCGGATCGACCACTTCCTCGGGCTCAGCACCATCCTCAACCTCATCGGGCTCCGCTTCGCCAACCGGCTGCTGCAGCCGATCTGGAGCGCCGAGCACATCGAGAAGGTCGAGATCTCCTACGGCGAGACCCTCGCGCTGGAGGGGCGTGCGGGCTACTACGACCACGCCGGCGCGCTCATGGACATGATCCAGAGCCACCTGCTGCAGATCCTGGCCTTCTTCGCGATGGAGGCGCCCGCGTCGATGCGGCCACCGGAGATCCGTGGGCTCAAGGCGCAGGCGCTGCGCGCCGTCCAGCCGTGGGGTCACGACCCTGCCGGGGCCTCGCGCCGCGCCCGCTACACCGCCGGCCAGGTGGGGGACAGGACCGTTCCCGACTACGTCACCGAGGAGGGCGTCGACCCCGACCGGGGGACCGAGACGCTCGCCCAGCTCACGGTGCAGCTGGACAACGCGCGATGGGCCGGGGTGCCCTTCGTGCTGCGCTCGGGCAAGGCCCTCGGCGCGGCCTCCAAGCGGGTCGTCGTCACCTTCAAGGAGCCCGCGCACACCCCGACCGGGCTCAGCCCGGCGCCCGGCCCGGACCGGCTCGTCCTCGAGCTCAAGCCGGGCAGCGTCGCGCTCGAGCTGTCGATGAACGCCGAGGGCGACCCCTTCGACCTGGAGCAGAAGGAGCTCACCGCCGAGCTCGGCAAGTCCCGGATGCTGCCCTACGGCGAGATCCTCGGCGCGATCCTCGACGGCAATCCGCTGCTGACGATCCGCGGGGACGAGGCGGAGGAGCTGTGGCGCATCGTGGAGCCGGTCTACGACGCCTGGGAGGCCGGCGACGTGCCGCTGGAGGAGTATGCCGCCGGCTCGGACGGTCCCGACGGCTGGTGAGGATCGGCATACCTCGCCTGACCCCGGCCGACGTGCTCGCTACGTTGGCGCCATGAAGATCCACGACACCCTCATGCCCGCGTTCGACGCCCAGATCACGCTCGAGATGGCGGCGTCGACGGTCTACCGCCAGCTGGCGATCGAGATGGACGTCCAGGACCTTCCCGGCATGGCCGCGTGGCTGCGCCGCCAGGCCGACGAGGAGCTGGTTCACGCCAACAAGTTCATCGACCACGTCGTCGACCGCGGCGGTCACCCGCGGGTCGGCACGGTCGAGGCGCCCGCCGTCGACACCGCGACCCCGCTCGCGGTCTTCGAGGCCGCGCTCGCGCACGAGGAGAAGGTCTCGCAGTCGATCCGCGACCTCTACCTCGCCTGCGAGAAGGAGGGCGACCTTGACTCCCGCCCGCTGCTCAACTGGTTCCTCGACGAGCAGGTCGAGGAGGAGGCCACCGTCGGCGAGATCGTCGCGCAGGTCCGCATGGTCGGCCAGGACGGTGCCGGGCTGCTCCGCCTGGACCGTGAGCTGGGCGGTCGTCCCGGCGGCTCCACCGAGCCGGCGGGGTGAGCGAGGGCGCTCCCGGCCCGCGGCCCGCCGGCCGGGGAGCGCGTTAGAGTCCGCTCATGCACTGGCGGGACGTGGGGGACAGGATCTGGATGAGCCGGCCGCTGACCGCGGCCCGGCGCGGCACGCTGCGGGCGGGCACCCGTGCCCTGTCCACGACCTACAGCCTCTACAAGGTCCACCCGGCCACCTGGCGCTTCACCGCGACCCACTACCAGCCGTGGATGGGCGACTTCGCGCGGTGGCACGCCTGGATGACCTGCCAGCTCGGGTCGCTGCACGTGCCGGCATACCGGCAGCACCTGGCCGAGCACGACTGGCGCTTCCGCTGGTGGGACCTGGAGAACTACCCGCCGACCGACAAGAAGGGCTACGTCCAGCGGTATGACGAGGCCGCCCGCACGCGCAGCGGTCGCCTCGAGCTGCGGGGCACGCTGGTCGACGAGAGCTCGGGCAGCTCCGGCACGCCCTTCAACTGGGTCCGCGGCCGCGACGAGCTCGCCGACATCCACCGCAACGTCGCCGGCTTCACCGCCCTCATGATGCGGGACGAGGAGCGGCTCTTCGTCATCAACGCCTACTCGATGGGTGCCTGGGCGACCGGCACCAACACCGGCATCGCCATGGCCAAGATCGCCATGGTGAAGAACACCGGGCCCGACCTGGACAAGATCGTCGACACGCTGCGCCACTTCGGCCCCGGCTTCACCTACCTGGTGTCGGCATACCCGCCCTTCCTCAAGGACCTGCGCGACCGGCTGGACGCCGAGGGCTGGGACTGGCCGGCCTGGCGGATGCACGGGCTGGTCGGCGGGGAGGGCATGACCGAGGCGCTGCGCGACTACTGCGAGGAGCGCTTCCTCACCGTGCGCTCCGGCTACGGCGCGTCCGACCTCACCATCGGGATCGGCGGCGAGACCGACCTCACCGTGTGGCTGCGGCGCGCGCTGCTGCAGGACCACGACCTGCGCGAGGCGGTGCTCGGGCCGGGGGAGTCGCGCACGCCGATGATCTTCCAGTACAACCCGCTCGAGACCTACCTCGAGACGACCGAGGACGGGCAGCTGCTCTGCACGCTCACCTCGACCGCGGTGCTCTCGCCCAAGCTGCGCTACAACATCGGCGACGAGGCCCGGCTCATGGACTGGCACGACCTGGCCGCGGTGCTGCGCAGCCAGCCGGAGTGGCAGGCGCCCGCGCGGGAGGCCTTCGCCAAGCAGGGGATGAAGCTGCCGCTGCTGCTGCTCTTCGGCCGCGCCGACGCCACGATCTCCTTCATGGGCGCCAACATCTACCCGCAGGACGTGGAGAACGGCCTCTACACCGACCCGCGGCGGGCCGCGCAGATCGGCTCCTTCACGCTGACGCTGGAGGACGTCGAGGGGGACGCCACCCGGCAGCAGCCGACCATCCACCTCGAGCTGCGCGAGGGCGTGGCGCTGGACGACGAGGCCCGGGAGGAGCTGGCGACCGACGTCCGCGAGGGCGTGGTCGACTACCTCGCCCGGACCAGCCGCGACTTCGCCCAGTCGCTGGAGGAGAGCGACCGCAGCGACGACATCAGGGTGCAGGTGCACGACGCCGGGACCGGTCCCTTCGCCGACCTCCCGGACAAGCTCAAGCGGGTCTACCTCTCGGGCCCGGCCTCCTGATGGAGCGGGCCGGGGCGGTCTTCGTCGGCGCCACGAGGTATGCCTCCCCGCTCGCCTGGGCGCGGCTCGCCCCGCGCTGGCGGGCGATGGTGGGCCAGATGCGGCGGATGCCCGGCTACGTCCACCACCAGGTCTACTTCGACCCGCCGTTCACGCTCGGGACGATCGGGTACTTCGCGACCCGCGAGGACCTGCTCCGCTTCGCCCGCAGCGGGGTGCACCGCGAGCTCATGCAGTGGGTGACCGACGGCACGGAGAACGCGACGGGTGGCTACATCCGGGTCTACGAGCTGCCCGATGCGGTGGCGGAAGCGACCGGGGACCTGGTGTCGCGGACCGGGACGGGCGCCGATGCGCACGCGTGACTTCTCCCAGGCCCCGCCGGTGGCTCAGGCCTCGGCGATGCTGACGGTCGCCCCCGCCTCGGGCCGGGCCTCGCCGCGCTGGCTCGCCCGTGCGGCGAGGGCGGTGCGTCGGGCCGAGGGACTGGTGCGCCGTGAGTGGCTGCTGGACGGAGCCCGCCCGGCCGGGGTGGTGGCGTGGTTCGCGACGCCGGAGCAGGCGCGGGCGGCCAGGCATACCCTGCAGCGGGCGGTGGGGGAGTGCGACGTGCAGGAGCACCACGCGCACCCCGACGGCTACAGCAACGGCGTGTGGCGCGCCGAGGACCACCTGATGCGCCACATCGAGCGCTTCACGCCGGTGGGGGCCGAGGAGGTCGGGCCGACCGTGGTGCGCGCCCGTGACGGTCGGCGATCCCGGCCCACCACCAACTCCCTGGCCCCGCGCTTCCTCGCCGGCCCCCACCTCGCAGCGGCGGGGGAGTCGCCGAAGCGCGGGGAGGTCGAGGAGATGCGGGTCGAGCCGGTGCGCACCAGCGCCGACCTGCGAGGTTTCCTGAAGGTGCACCCCTGGGGCACCCGCCGGGAGACGCACGGGGTGCCGCTGTGGCACAGCACGATCCGCTCGTGGTTCACCGGGCGCGGACCGCACCGGCAGCACGGTCCCGTCGAGCTCTTCGTCGTCCGCGACCCGTGGGGCGCGGTGGCGGGTCGCACGACGCTGCACACCGACGCCCGGATGGACGAGAAGCTCGGCGAGCCCACGCTGCTCATGGGGGCCACCGAGTTCGCCGGGGAGGCGGCGCTCGCCGCGCTGGTCCGGTATGCCGAGGAGCAGGCCCGGCAGCGCGGACGCACCCGGCTGCTCGGCCCGGTGTCGCTGCTCCCCAACCAGGTGGGCGGCGTGGTGACCTCCGGGTGGGACGAGCCGGGCTTCCTCGACGGTCCGTGGAGCCCGCGGCACTACTCCCGGGACTGGGAGGCGCTGGGGTTCGAGCGGGTCTGGGAGGGCTCCACGTGGCTGTGCCCGGACCTCGGCTCGCTGGACCCGGCCGAGGTCTTCCCGGTCGGGCCATTGCCCGAGGGGGTCGTGCTGCGGCACGCCGACCGGAAGCGGCTGGACGAGCAACTGCCTCTCCTGCGGCAGATGCTCAACGCCTCCTTCGCCGAGCTGGGCTACTACACGCACATCGAGGCCGACGAGCTGGCCGCCGCGACCGACGGGCTGGCCCACCTGCTCGACGAGCGGCTGCTGCTCTGGCTCGAGCAGGACGGGGAGCCGGTCGCCTTCGTGCTCGTCGTGCCCGACCTCACCGCCTTCGTCCGCTCGACCGGTGGCCGGCTCGGACCGGTCGACATGCTTCGGCTGCTCGCGACGCGGGGTCTTTACCGCCGGGACGCGGTGCTCATCATCAAGGGCACGGTCCCCGGTGCACGCGGCCGAGGGCTCATGCGGCATCTGTCGCGCGAGCTGCTGGAGGGGCTGCAGACCGGGGGGTATGCCTCGCTCCGGGTGACCTTCGTCGAGCACGACAACGCCGGGTCGCAGGCGCAGTTCGTCGCCATGGGCGGGGCCCCGCTGCACGGGACCTGTTTCTACACGCGGGCCGTCGGTGCCGCCGAGGGCGGGGGCGAGGGCGAGGGCAAGGACGAGGGCGTGGACGCCGGTGCGGGAGGGGCTGTGCGGGAGGCGGAGCCGCCGGGAACGCCCGCCGTCCGGGAGCGGGCACTGCCCGGGTCACCGGCCGCGCGGCTGCTCGCGCGGTCCGCCGACTGGGGGCGGGCGCCGAGCGCGCACAACACCCAGCCCTGGGACGTCCGGGCCACCGGGGACGACACGCTCTTGCTGGGCTGGCACGCCGAGCGCGAGCTGCCCGTGGCCGATGCCACGCGCCGCGACCTGCTGCTTTCCCTGGGGGCGTGCGCCGCGTCGCTGCAGGTCGTCGCTGCCGACCTCGGGCTGCGGGCCGAGGTGGACTGGGCTGTGGACCTCGACGCCCGGCAGGCGGCGGTCCTCCGACTGACCCAGGACAGCGCCTCGGGCCAGACCGACGCGTCGACCGATGAGCCGCGCGGTCGGCCGCAGCCAGGGTCCCGCCTGCCGTGGACGGTGGCCGAGCTGCGGGCCCGCACGACCGTGCGGGCGCCCTACCCCGAGGCCCCCGGCGCGGCGGAGGTGGCCGAGATCGCCCGCCTCGCCGGTCTGGGCGAGGGCACCGGGCTGCTCGTGCTGCCGGAGGACCTGGTGGACCGGCTGCTGCCGGGGGCGACCGCGCAGACCCTCACGGGGGCCCCGGCCACCGAGCTGGCCGGCTGGCTCCGGCTGAGCGAGCGCCACCCGCGGCACGACCTCGACGGGCTCAGCGCGCAGGCGCTCGGCCTGGGACGGGCCGAGGCGGCCGGCCTCGGGCTGCTCACCGGCTCGCGGGGTATGCGCTCGGCCCTCGCCAGGACCCGGCTCGACCGCCTCGTGGCCCGGGCCAGCGAGGCCCGGCCCCGCGGTGCGGTGCTCGTGCTCTGGGCTGCGCCCGGCCTGTCGCCGGAGGAGCTCGGGCCCCTCGGGGGATCGCTGCTGGGCGCCTGGCTGGGCGGTGAGCGTCGGGGCTGGTCGGCGCACCCGCTCAGCGAGCTGCTGGACGAGCCGTCCTCGGCAGCGGCCGTCGACGCCCACGTCAGCGGCGTGCTCGGCAGCCCGGCCCAGGCCTACGCCGTCTGGCGCTGCGGGCGCCCCGCCGAGCCCTGGGCATACCGCAGCCCCCGCCTCACCGACTGACCGCGGCCCACCGACCAACCCTGGCCGCGCCCGGGGAGGATCGGTCCACCCGCACCTGTCCTCACCGCGTTGACGGGCTTGACCGGGGAGGATCGGTGCACCTGCACCGATCCTCGCCAGGGAGATGGGCTTGACCGGGGGCCGCGCCCTGCCCGGGGAAACGGGCTTGACCGGGGAGGATCGGTGCACCTGCACCGATCCTGCCCGGCCAGGGGTATGCCCGTCCGCTCAGGCCGGCTGCTCGGCCTGCTCCGCCTCCTGGGCCTCGCCGCCGTCCCGGCTGCCGACCCGGCTGAGACGCTCCGTGCCCCGGCCCACGAGCTCGTAGAGCACCGGCACGAGGATGAGCGTCAGCGCGGTGGAGCTGATGAGACCGCCGATGACGACGATCGCGAGCGGCTGGGAGATGAAGGCCCCGCCGCCGGTGATCGCGAAGGCCATCGGCGTCAGCGCGAGGATCGTCGCCAGCGCCGTCATGACGATCGGCCGGAACCGGTGGCGGGCGCCCTCGACGACCGCGGCCGTGCGGTCCAGCCCGCGGGCGCGGTACTGGTTGACGAGGTCGATGAGCACGATGGCATTGGTCACGACGATGCCGATGAGCATGAGCAGCCCCACCATCGAGGCGACGTCGAGCGGGGTGTCGGTGAGCAGCAGCAGCCCGATCGACCCGGTCGCCGCGAAGGGCACCGAGACGAGCAGGATGAGCGGCTGCACCAGCGAGTTGAAGGTCGCGACCATGACGAGGTAGACGATCGCGATGGCCGCCACCAGCGCCAGGCCGAGCGCGGCGAAGGCGTCCTCCTGGTCCGCGCTCACGCCGCCCAGCGAGACCTGGACGCCCTCGGGCGTCTCCAGGTCGTCGATCCGCTGCTGCAGGTCGGCGGTCAGGGCGCCGAGGTCGTCGGCCTCGGACCGGCCGGTGACGGTGGCGGCGCGCAGCCCGTCGACGCGGGTGATGCTCACGGCCTCCTCGATCCGCTCCAGGTCGGCGACGTCGCCGAGGGTCACGGCCTCGCCGGCGGTGTCGGTGCCGACCTCCAGCGCGCGCAAGGCGTCGAGGTCGTCGGCCTGCCCGTCGCGGACGACGACGTCGACCTGGCTGACGTCGATCTCCACCTGGCCGACGGTCGCGCCGTCGGTGGCCGCCTGGACGACCTGCCCGAGCTGGGCCTCGGCCACCCCGGCCTCGGCCGCCGCGGGCCGGTCCACCTGCACGCGCAGCGCCGGCACGGTCTCGGTGAGGTCGTTGCTCACGTCCAGCGCCCCGGCGTCGGACATCAGCTCGGTCACCTCGTCCGCGACGGTGCGGAGCTCGTCGAGGTCCTGGCCCTGCACCCGGACCTCCAGCCCGGCGGCGGACGGGCCACCCTGCTGACCGGCCTGGGCGGTGAACGTCGCCCCCTCCGGCAGCTCGACCGCGGTCGTCATCTCGTCGCCGAAGGTCTCGCCGTCCGCGCCGTCCTCGAGGGTCACGGCGAAGGTCGCCGTGCCGGACCCGCTGCCCAGGAAGACCGCCTCGATGCCGCCGGTGCTGCCCGCCGTCACCTGGTAGGACGTGACCTCGTCCCGCTCGGAGAGCCACTGCTCGACCTCGGCCGCCTGCTCGTCGGTGTCGTCGAGGGTGGTCCCGGTGGGCATGGTGAGGGTCGCCTGGAGGGTGTTCTCACCCGTGCTCCCGATGAAGTCGGTCTTGAGCAGGGTCACGGCATACCCCGTGCCGCCGAGCAGCGCGACGGCCAGCAGCACGGTGAGCCACGGCCGGCCGAGCGCGGTCCGCAGCACCGGGAGGTATGCCCGCTGCAGCCGGTCGGGGGAGTCGTCCTCCGCCGTCTGCGGCGCCTCCGGCTCGTGCTTGCCCCCGCCGGTGCGGCGGCCGAGGAACCAGAAGCCGAGGACCGGGATGATCGTCAGCGCGACGAGCAGGGAGGCCAGCATCGCCAGGGTGACGGTGACCGCGAACGGCCGGAACAGCTCACCGACCTGGCCGCCGACGAAGCCCAGCGGCAGGAAGACGGCCACCGTCGCGACGGTCGCCGAGGTGATCGCGCCGGCGACCTCGCGGGTCGCCTCGACGACGGCCTTGCGCCGCTCGTCCCCTCGCCCGACGTGCCGCTTGATGTTCTCGATGACGACGATCGAGTCGTCGACGACGCGGCCGACGGAGATGGTGAGCGCGCCGAGGGTGAGGATGTTGAGGCTGTAGCCCGCCGCCTGCAGCCCCAGCAGCGCGATGAGCAGCGAGAGCGGGATCGACACCGCGGTGACGAGGGTGAGCCGCACCGACAGCAGGAAGACGAGCACGACGAGGATCGCGAAGCCGAGGCCGAGCAGACCCTCGGTCGCGAGGTCGGTGATGGACTCCTCGATGAAGGGGGCGCCGTCGTAGATCGTCACCAGCTCGCCGCCGCCGAGCGCGGTGCTGATGTCGTCCTGCATCGCCTCCAGCTCGTGCGAGATCTCGACCGCGTTGCCGTCCGGGGTCTTGGTGATCGCCAGGCCGACGCTGGGCTCGCCGTTGGTCCGGGTGTATGCCGTCGCGTCCCGCTCCTCGAGCGTCACCGTGGCGACGTCGCTCAGCCGGGGGATCTCGACCTCGCCGGTCTGCTCCACGGCGGCCGCGGCCTGCTCGGCCGCCGCGGCGGTGGCGGCGGCCTGGGCGGCGAGCTCGGGGTCCTGCGGGGAGGCTGCTGCGGCGTCGGCGGCCTCGTCCGCCGCCTGCTGCGCCTCGTCGGCCTGGGTGCGGGCCTGGGCCGCGGCCTGCTGGGACGCGACCGCCTGCTGCCCGAGCATCGGGAGCGCGGCGATCTGCTCGGCCGAGGTGAGCCGGGAGCCGACCTGGACCGGCAGCTCGGTCTCGCCGTCGAGCACCGAGCCACCCGGCAGCACGACGCCGTTGGCCTGCAGGACCTGGCTGACGGTGGAGAGCGTCACGCCCTGCTCCTCGGCGGCCTCCTCGTCCATGTCGACCGTCACCACCCGGTCGGCGACCCCGGAGAGGGTCACCGAGCGCACGCCGTCGATGTCCTCGATGTCGGGGATGACCACCCGCTCCAGCCGGTCGACGAGGTCGCGCGCGTCCTCCCCGCCGCTGGCGGCGAGCTGGATGATGGGGAAGTCGTCGATGTTGCCGGCGAAGATCTGCGGCGTCGCCGACTCCGGCAGGTCCGGGAGGCTGAGGACGGCCCGCTGCAGGTCGGTCTGCGCCGTGCCGATCTCGGTGCCGTAGTCCAGCTCGACGAGCACGGTGGAGAAGCCGTCGGTGCTCGTCGAGGTCACCTCGACGACGTTGTTCAGCCCCTGCGCGGCGGTCTCCACCTGCTCGGTGACCTGCTCCTCGACGACCGAGGTGCTCGACCCGGGCGTCGACGTCGCGACGACGAGCACGGGGAACTGCAACGAGGGGAAGAGCTCGCGCGGCAGGTTGCCCGCGGACCACAGCCCGGCCAGGATGCTGAAGACGGTGGCCAGGGCCACGAGCGCCCGGTTTCGGACGCTGAACAGGGTGAGGCGCGACATAGGATGTCTAGCGTAGGGCGAACCGTTACCCTGGGCCGAATCGAAGCCCACCGGCCGGGCCACCGGGCTGGTGCCGCGGGTGAGGAGTGGACGAGCAAGGAGCACCGGAGGGCATGACAGCGACGCACGAGACGGTGGATCGGGCCGCGCTGCTCGACCGCCTGGCGAGCGCCGAGCGGGAGCTGCACGCGCTGGCGATCCGTGCCGTGGAGCCGTGGACGATGCCCGCCGACCTCACGCTGCGCCAGCTGCAGGTGCTCACCCTGGTCCGGCACACCCCGGGGATCACCGGCCAGGACCTCGCCCACCTGCTCGGCGTCTCGACGCCCACGACGAGCGGCATCGTCGAGCGGGTGGCGGCCAAGCGGTGGGTGAGGCGCGAGCACGACCCGTCCGACCGGCGCCGGCTGCTGCTGCACCTCACGGCAGCCGGGGAGCAGCTGCTGGAGGACCTCGAGGAGCCGACCCGGCTGGGCCGGCAGCTCGTCCTGGACCGGCTCGGCGACGCCGAGGTGGCGGACCTGGTGCGGCTGGTCGAGCGGATGCGTGACGTCGCGCTCGACGTCGGGGCCGAGCGGGGCTGACGAGCCGTGAACAGCGGTGCGCTGCTCGCGATCACGCTGCTCCCGCTGGCCTGGGCGCTCGTCGCCCGCCGGCTGCGCTCGAGCCCGCTCACAGGCCCGCTCGTCATGGCGGCGGCCGGGGTGGCGCTGGGGCCGCAGGGTCTGGACGTGCTCGCCCTCGACGTCGGGGCGGCGGAGGTGGCGGGGCCGCTGACCGTGGCCCTCGTCGTCGTCCTCTTCTCCGACGCCGCCCGGCTGGACCTCTCGACCCTGCGCCGGAGCGGGCGGCTGGCCGCCCGCCTCCTCGTCGTGGGCCTCCCGCTCGGGATCGTGGCCGGGGCCCTGGCGGCCCTCGGCGTCATGCCGTCGCTGACCCTGGCGGCCGCGGTCGTCCTCGCCGTGGCCGTCGTCCCCACGGACGCCGCCCTCGGGCTGGCCGTCGTCGAGGACGAGCGCGTCCCGCCCGCGGTCCGGCAGGGGCTCAACGTCGAGAGCGGGCTCAACGACGGGATCGCTGTCCCGCTCTTCGTCCTCGCGGTCGCCGGCGCGGCGGGCGAGCTGTCGACGGTGCCGGAGGCGGTCACGACCTTCCTCACCGTCATCGGGGTGGCCGTGGTGACCGGTGGGGTGGTCGGGGCGGTCGGCGTCCGCCTCCTCGAGCTCAGCGACCGTGCCGGGTGGTCCAGCGCGAGCTGGCGCTCGGTGGCGACGGTGCTGCTCGCGCCGGCCGCGTATGCCCTGGCGGACGTCCTCGGTGGCAGTGGCTTCGTCGCGGCCTTCGTCGCGGGGATGGCGCTCGCCGCGACCGCCCGGGGGCCGGTGGAGGAGCTGACCCGCGGCAGCGAGGCGGTCGGTCACCTCCTGACGCTGCTGGCCTTCCTCCTCTTCGGGGCGGCGGTCCTCAGCCCGGCGCTGGAGCGCATCACCTGGCCGATGCTCGCCTTCGCCGTCCTCGCGCTGACGTTGACCCGGCTCGTGCCCGTCGCGATCGCGCTGCTCGGTGCGCGCTACTCGCTGCCGACCGTGCTCTTCGTCGGGTGGTTCGGCCCGCGGGGGCTCGCCTCGGTCATCTTCGCGGCCGAGCTCGTTGACCGGGCGGAGTTCGCGCAGGCCGAGGTCGTCGCGACGGCGATCATCACCACGGTGGCGCTGAGCGTCGTGGCCCACGGGGTCACCGCGGCGCCGTGGGCGCGGCGCTACGCCGCGGTCGCCCGCCGGCATCCCGGAGACGCCCCCGAGCACGAGGACGTCATGGTGGTGCGGTCAGGCCGGACGCTCCCGCACTCGCCCTGACGCGGGCGGGCGACGGGAGCGGTGCGGCTCAGACGCCCCGGGGCCGCTCCGGCGGCACGGGGAAGCTGGAGCGCACGTGCCCCTCGGCCTCGTCCTGGGCCGTGCCGATCGAGCCGGGTCCGCTGGTGATCTTGATGATGTGCACCGCGGCCACGACGAGCAGGAGTGCCAGCAGGCCCGCGGCGACGAGGGACTGGGTGAACGCCCACCACAGCACCAGCACGATGCCGATCGTGGCGTAGGGGATCAGGGGGAAGGACTTCATCGGCCACCTCCTCGGTGAGCCGTCAAGCATACCGGCGGGCGGCACCCGGCGCAGGTCGGCGCGGGAGCGGCTCCCGTCGACTACGCGTCGTCGCCGAGCCCGAGACGGGCCAGCAGGGGGTTCACGTCGGGGTCGGCGCCGCGGAACTCACGGTAGGTGGTGAGCGCCTCGCGCGACCCGCCCGGGCCGAGCAGCTCGCGGCGGAAGACCTCGCCGGCGGCCCGGGTCATCCCCCCGGGGTTGTCCTCGTCACCCTGCTCGCGGAACCACGCGACGGTGTCGGCGTCCATGACCTCCGACCACAGGTAGGAGTAGTAGCCGGCGGAGTAGGCGCCGCCGAAGATGTGGTGGAAGTAGGCGCTGCGGTAGCGCGGCGGGACGAGCGGGAAGGCGACACCCGCCCGCTCCAGGGCCGCGGCCTCGAAGTCCTCGACGCCGGAGCCGTCCTCGGGCAGCTCGGCCAGCGGCGTCTGGTGCCAGGCCTGGTCCAGGATCATCGCCTTGAGCAGCTCCAGCGTGTGGTAACCGGTCTCGGTCCGGCTGGCGACGAGCTGCTCCACCCACTCGGCCGGGACCGGCTCACCGGTCTCGTGGTGACGGGCATACCGCTGCAGCAGCGCCGGCTCCCAGGCCCAGATCTCGTTGACCTGGCTGGGGAACTCGACGAAGTCGCGCGGCACGGACGTGCCCGAGCGCGAGGGGTAGCGCACGTCGGAGAGCAGGCCGTGCAGGTCGTGCCCGAACTCGTGGAAGAGGGTGATGACGTTGGTCCACGTCATGAGGCTGGGCGAGCCGGCGGAGGGCGGCGGCACGTTGCAGGTGTTGGTGACGACCGGCAGGTCGCCGAGCAGGTGGGACTGGTCGACGATGCTCGTCATCCACGCCCCGCCCTTCTTCGTCGGCCGCGTGTAGGGGTCGATGATGACCACGCCGAGCGCGGAGCCGTCCTCCTCGCGCACCTCGAAGACGCGGGCGTCCTCGGTGTAGCCGACGAGGTCCTCGCGCTCGTGGAAGGTGATGCCGTAGAGCGCGGTGGCGGCGGCGAAGACGCCGTCGGTGAGGACCTGCTCGAACTCGAGGTATGGCGTGAGCTGGGCCGTGTCGAAGGCCTCGCCGGAGTCGCGGGCGGCGAGGTACTGCCAGTCCCAGCCCTCCAGCGTCGCGTCGGGCTCAAGGCCCCGCAGCTGCTCCGCCAGGGCGTCGGCCTCCCGCTGCGCCAGCTCGACGACGCCGGGGGAGAGGCGCGCGAGCAGGTCGTTGACCGCCGCCGTGGTGCGGGCGCAGCCGACCTGGTGGACGTAGGACGCGTGGTGCTCGTAGCCGAGGAGGGCGGCCCGCTCGGCGCGGAGCCGGGCGATGCGCACGAGGATGTCGCGGGTGTCGTGCTCACCCTCGTGCAGGCCCCGCTCGACGGAGGTGCGGAAGACCCGCTCGCGCAGGCCGCGGTCGTCCAGGGAGTCGAGGATGGGCTGGCCGGTGGTGTTGGTCAGGGTGATGAGCCAGCCGTCGAGGCCCTTGGCCTGGGCCGCCTCGCGCAGCCCCGACCGGGCGTCCTGGTCCAGCCCGGCGAGCTCGGCCTCATCGGTGACGTGCACCGCGGCGGCAGCGCGGCCGGTGACGAGCAGCCGGTCGAACTCCGTGGACAGCGTCGCCAGCTCGGCGTTGAGCTCGCGCAGCCGGGCCTGGCCCGGCGCGTCGAGGGTGATCCCGCCACGCTCGTAGTCACGCAGCCGCTCGTCGAGGACGAACCCGTCCTGCTCGTCGAGGTCGACCTCCCCGGCGTCGGCGCGCTCGCGCAGGGTCCGGAGCCGGGCATACAGGTCCGGGTCGAGCATGATCGTGTCACCGTGGTCGGACAGGCGCGGGGCGAACTCGGCCATGATCGCGTCGCGCTCGTCGTTGGTGTCGGCGGACTTGGCGACCCAGAACGCGGACAGCGTGCGGTCCAGAGTGGCGCCGCTGGTCTCCCAGGCGTGCAGGACGTTCTCCACCGTCGCGGGGTCGGTGTCCTCGGCCAGCGCCCGCAGTGCGGCCAGCTGCTCGGTCATACCGGTCTCGATCGCCTCCCGCACGTGCGCGTCGGTGAGGGTGGCGTAGTCCGGCAGGGAGTAGGGCAGCGTGGACGGGGCGAGGAGCGGGTTGGTCATACCTCTCATCTCAGCACAGCGGGCGCCGCCGTGGCACGGCGGTCGCCGCAGAGATCCGCTCGCACTCCTACGCACACGTTGTTCCTCTGCGGTGATGCATCACGACAGAGGAACAACTTCTGGGTATGAGTCGGGCTGGGTCGTTCTCGGACCCGGTTCTCGGAGGTGTCCGCCGCGCTGACCAGCGGCCGGCGGCGAGGCGTCCGAGGTGCTTCGTGCGCGTGGAAGTCCTCCAGTGAGGGTTCAGGGTAGGCAGGTGACGCCCTGTGCCCTCGCAGCCTCCCGAAGCTTGATCTCGAGCGTGGCGAGAGGGAGTCCGCTGGTCATCGCGGTGAGCAGGTAGCAGGCGTCGTAGGCGCTCAGCCCCGACGTGCGGGCCTGGGCGAGAAGCTCGGACATGCCGTGGTCGTGCTCGCTGACCTCGATCGGGAGCTGGCCGAGCAGCGCCATCAGATGCCTGGCATGCGCGGCGCTGATCCGCCCCCGTCGCTCGGCCCCGGCCAGGACGTTCGCGATCTCCAGGTCCCACAGCGGGGGGACGACCGCCCCATCGGCGCGCACCACCTCGAGCACGACATCGCTGCTCGGCGTCCACTCGTCCTCGAAACACCACGACAGGGCTGCGGAGGCGTCGAGGACGACGCCGGCACCACTCACCGGCGGCCCTCGTCGATGGCCTCGCGGAGGGGGATGCCGAGCGTCCGGCCGGCGCGAGCCGTGGCAAAGGCCGCCATGAGATCCGTGGTGGAGGAGGCGGAGCCACGGACCCCCACGAGTCGCGCGACGGGGCGGCCGTGCCGGGTGATGGTCACCGAGCCGCCGTGCTCGACCTCGTCGAGCAGCCGGGGGAGGTGGGTCTTGGCGTCGTAGGCGCCCACGGTGCTGCTCATGAGATCAGACTAGTCTACGACCAGTCCTAGGCCAAGGGTGCGAGTTCGCCCTGTCCCACCTGGCTCACCCGAACAGTCACCGAGGTGCGGCATACAGTGGCGGCCATGAGCGACGAGGCCACGACGGACAGCGCAGGGACCGAGGACCGGACGGGTGGGAGCCAGACCCGCACTGAGCCGCGCGACCAGCTCGTCGAGACGACGCACAGCATCGAGACCGCGGACGGCGAGCTGACGTATACCGCGCGGACCGGCCGCATCGTCATCCGCGAGGAGGAGGTCAAGGACGACGTCTTCCAGGGCTGGACGCCGCGCGGGGAGCTGGCGGTCACGGCATACACCGTCACCGACGAGGACGGCGAGCCCGACCGGAGCCGCCCGATCACCTTCGTCTTCAACGGCGGGCCGGGGTCGAGCTCGGTCTGGCTGCACCTGGGAGTGCTCGGGCCGCGGATCGCGGTCGCGGGCGAGCCGAACGACCCGACGCCGCCGCCGTATGCCCTCGCGGACAACCCGGAGACGCTGCTGCGCGCCTCCGACCTGGTCTTCATCGACCCGATGTCCACCGGGTGGTCGCGGGCGGTCGAGGGCGGCAAGGCCAAGGAGTTCCACGGGTGGAAGAAGGACGTCGAGCAGGTCACCGAGCTCATCCGGCTGTGGTGCACCCGCGAGGACCGGTGGATGAGCCCGAAGTTCCTGGCCGGGGAGTCCTACGGCACCACCCGCGCCGTCTCGGTGGCCGAGCGCCTCTTCTCGAGCTTCGGGATGCAGCTCAACGGGCTGGTGCTCATCTCCAGCGTGCTGGACTTCGGCACCCAGGACTTCCGATTCCTGCGCTTCGACGAGGCCTGCCTGTCCTACGTCCCGACCTACGCGGCGATCGCGCACTACCACGGCCGGCACGAGGGGCGGGACCTCGCCGAGGTGCTCGGTGAGGCCGAGGAGTTCGCGGCGGGGGCATACCGCTGGGCGCTGGCGCGGGGCAACCGGCTCACCGACGACGAGCGCGCCGACGTCGCCGCGCAGCTGGCCCGGCTGACCGGGCTGTCGCAGGACTACGTCGAGCGCTGCGACCTGCGGCCCGAGCACTGGCGCTTCTGCACCGAGCTGCTGCGCGACCGCGGCGAGACGGTCGGCCGGATCGACGGCCGGATCAAGGGCGTCCTGCACTCCGGGATCGCCGAGGGCATGGACGCCGACCCCAGCATCGACGCGATCATGGGCCCCTACGCCGCCGCGATCCACCACTACCTGCGGGCCGAGCTGAGGTCGGAGCTGGACCTGCCCTACGCCGTCTTCTCCGACGCCATCGAGCACTGGTCCTACAAGGAGTTCGAGGCCAGGCCGATCAACGTCGTCGACAAGCTGGAGCGGGTCATGCGCGCCAACCCGCACCTGCGGGTCCGCTTCGAGTACGGCTACTACGACCTCGCGACGCCGTATGCCGCCGCCGAGGACACGGTCGCGCACCTGCGCCTGCCGGACGCGGCGCTGGACCGGATCGAGCACGCGTGGTTCGAGACCGGGCACATGCCCTACGTCGGCGAGAGCTCGCGGGTCGAGGAGGCCGAGGGCATCACCGACTTCGTCCGGCGCGCGGCGACCGCCGGCAGCTAGGTTGGGGCCATGAAGGGTCGTCTGCTCGGTGTCGTGGCGATGATCCCCGTGGTGCTGCTGGCCCTGGTCGGCGGCCTTGCCCTGCTCACCGACTGGCGCCCCTCGCTCAACCCCTTCGTCGAGGAGGAGATCGACCGGACCGGGCCCTCGGTGCTGCAGTCGCTCACCGAGATCAGCGACTTCCACGCGGCCAGCGCCTACTACGAGACCGTCGTCGACCTGGAGCGGGACACCCGCTTCGTGCCCGGCTGGATCAGCGGAGAGCGGGTGCTCTACGTCGGCAAGGGCACGGTCGACGCGGTGGTCGACTTCAGCACGCTCGACGAGCGCCGGGTGCAGGTCGACGAGGAGAGCGGCGCGGTCCGGGTGCGGCTCCCGGAGCCGAGCGTCGGCGACCCCGTGCTGGACCTCGAGGAGAGCTACGTCGTCAGCGTCGACCGGGGGATCACCAACCGCTTCCGGGGCTCGGACCTGGAGCAGGAGGCGCAGCGGGTCGCGGTGGCGCAGATGAGCGAGGCCGCCGAGGGGACGGGGCCGCTGGTCGAGCTCGCCGAGAGCAACACGATCGCCATGCTCGAGGGGCTGCTGGAGGCCCTGGGGCACGAGGACGTGTCGGTCACCTTCGCCGGCTGACAAGCCGATGGTCCCGTGGAAGTCGGCAAGGGTGCCGACTCCCACGGGACCGTGATCGAGGCGTCAGGCCTCGGGCAGCGGCTCCACCTCGTAGGTCGCGGCCGGCGGCTCGTCGTCGCGCTCGTCGGCCTTGACCGCGGCCACGCCGGCGACGATGAGGGCGCCGCCGAGCAGCTGCACGGGCGCCGGCATCTCCCCGAGCAGCAGCCAGGCGAAGAGCACGGCGAACATCACCTCGGCCAGCCCCACGAAGGAGGCGACCTTGGCGCCGAGCATGCGTGCGGCGATGATCCCCGTGAGGTATGCCCCGGCCGCGGCGACCAGGCCGAGCCAGGCCACCGGCAGCCACCACGGCGCGGTGGCGCCGGCGAGGGTCACGCTCTGCGTGCTGACGCTCATGGGCAGGACGCCGATGAGGCCGGCCAGCCCGAGGACGGCCGCGCCGATCGCCATACCGAGCGCGGCGAAGGCGGTCGGCGGCAGGCCGCTGGAGTCGTCGGAGCCGACGATGAAGAAGCCGGCGAGGCCGACAGCGGCGACCAGGCCCCACACGACCCCGACGGTGCTCAGCTGCACGTCGCCGAGGACGTCGAGCACGAGCAGCAGGCCGATGACCGCGAGGCTGACGCCGCCGACGGTGAGGGCGCGGGGCCGCTGGCCGTGGCGGGCCCAGAGCCAGCCGACGACGAGGATCGGGCCGAGGTACTCCAGCATGAGGGCCACGCCGACGGAGAGCCGCTCGACGGCCAGGAAGTAGAACAGCTGGGCGGTGGCGACGGCCAGCAGGCCGAAGAGCCCGGTGTGGATCCAGGTGACCGGGCGTCGCAGCAGGTGCCACCGGCCGCGCATCGCGATCGCGGCAGGCCCGGCGAGGATGAGCGCGCCGAGCCCGACGCGGACGGCGACGGCGGCGCCCGAGGACCAGCCGGTGAGCAGCAGGCTCTTGCCGACGGTGCCGGAGGTGCCGAACATCGCGGCCGAGACGATGGCGACGGCCAGCCCCGCGAGCACGGTGCGCAGGCCGGGTCGCGCGACGGCACGGGGTCGGGTGGTGCGCGGGTCGAGGGTCGTACGGGTGGTGGTCATGGGGCTGGCCCCCTCTCTCGGATTGATGTCATGGGTGTGAATCAGTGACACTCATGACGATAGTGACCGCGGTCATCAGGAGTCAAGTTGCTTTTCACCCATGACACAGAGGTGGCGCTCCAGGGTGCCGCCGGGCTGGTCAACACCCGGACGGGAGCCGGCAGCGGCAGCGACCACCTGCCCTCCGAGCAGGCCGTGCGCGCCCGGGCGGACGGGCTCGACACCCTCACCGGCGCCGCCGAGCTGCAGGACTTCGCCTCGACGTGGGGCTGGTCGGGGCGGCCGCCCACGGACCGGGCCGGGGTCGAGCGGGTCCGCGCCCTCCGTCCGCGGCTGGCCCAGCTCTGGGACCTCGACGAGCCGGGGGTGGTCGACCTCGTCAACACGATGCTCGCCCAGGAGCGGGCGGTCCCGCAGCTGGTCGACCACGACGGGTGGGGCTGGCACCTGCACGGCGTCCCCGACGACGCCCCCTTCGCCACCCGCATGGCGGTCGAGGCGGCGATGGCCATGATCGACGTCGTGCGCGCCGACGAGCTGCAGCGGCTGCGCCGGTGCGGCGCCGACGACTGCGACGGGGTCCTGGTCGACCTCTCCCGCAACCGGTCCAAGCGCTTCTGCAGCACCACCTGCGGCAACCGGGTCGCCGCCGCGGCCTATCGTGAGCGACAGAGCGGCGAGGACTGACGCCGACCGCGCAGACGGCATACCGGAGGACGACCATGACCCCCCACGACGGCGAGGCGCTCGCCCCCGGCACCCGCGCCGTGTCCCTCGGGCGGCCGGCCCGAGAGCCCGGCGCCCCGGTCAACGTGCCGGTGACCTTCACCTCGACGTATGCCGCAGACGGCGCGGTGGACTACGCCCGTGACGGCAACCCGACCTGGGAGGCCCTGGAGGAAGTGCTCGGGTCGCTGGAGGGGGGCGACGCGTTGGTCTTCGCCTCCGGGATGGGTGCCATCGCGGCGACCATGTCGCTGGTCCCGGTCGGTGGCGTGGTCGTCGCGCCGACGCACGTCTACAACGGCACCACCGGCCAGCTGGCCGACCGCGAGGTCGCCGGCGCGCTCACCCAGCGGCGGGTCGCCCCCGAGGACGTCGCGGCGATCGTCGACGCCTGCGAGGGGGCGGACGTGCTGCACCTGGAGTCGCCGTCCAACCCGATGATGGAGGTCACCGATGTGGCGGGGGTCGTGCGCGGGCTGGTCGAGCGGTACGGCGAGGACCGGCCCGTCGTGGTGTGCGACAACACCTTCGCGACGCCGCTGGCGCAGCAGCCGCTGACCTGGGGTGCCGACGTGGTGGTGCACTCGGCGACGAAGTATCTCGCCGGGCACTCGGACGCGCTCTTCGGCGCGCTGGTCGTCTCGGGGGAGCGGCCCGACCTGCTGGAGCGGCTGCACACGCACCGCACGCTCTACGGCGCGATCCCGGGCCCGATGGAGACCTTCCTCGTGCTGCGCGGGGTGCGGACGCTGCACCTGCGGCTGGAGCGCGCCGAGGCCAACGCGCGCGAGCTCGTCGCACGGCTCGAGGAGCACCCGGTCGTGCAGCGGGTGCGCTACCCCGGCTTCGGCGGCATGGTGTCGATCGAGGTCGCCGGGGGCGTCGAGCGGGCCGAGGCGATCTGTGCCGCGACCAGGCTGTGGGTGCACTCGACCAGCCTCGGCGGGGTGGAGAGCCAGATCGAGCGTCGCCGCCGCCACGCGCTGGAGGTCGAGACGGTCCCCGAGACGCTGCTCCGCCTCTCGGTCGGCGTCGAGGACGTCGAGGACCTCTGGGCGGACCTCGCCCGGGCCCTCGACGCTTCTCCGCGCTGACCGGCGCGGCCTCTCCTCCCACCGGGCGTCGTGAATGGTTGCCTCCTGACCCACCGGGCGTCGTGAATGGTTGCCTCCTGACCCACTGGGCGTCGTGAATGGTTGCCTCCCGACCCACCGGGCGCCGCGAATGGTTGCCTCCTGCCCCACCGGGCGTCGCGAATGGTTGGTCTGTCAGGACGTGACCGCCGGGGTATGCGCTGGGTCCGGACGCGCGGCGGCCCGGAGCCGGTGCAGCATGAGCGCCACCACCACCGTGAGCGCGAGGTAGAGCCACGGTGCGCGGTCGGCCACGCCCGCGCCGAGCCCGAAGCCGGTGCCGAGGAAGGCATACCCCGCCGTCGTGGCGACCGCCATGCCCACCGACTCCACGAGCACGGCGGCGCCTGCCATTCGGTCGGCCGTGATGCCGTCGTCGGGGTCCGGCTGCGTCAGGCAGCGGCCGAGGAGGTCGGGGTAGAGCGCGCCCATGCCGAGCCCGGCCAGCGTGGCTCCCAGCAGCAGACCGGCGAAGGCGCAGGGCGGAGCCGGCGCGAGGGTGGTCGTGGCGAGCAGCACGAGGACGCCGGCGGCCAGCAGACCGCCGGCCCGCCGTGAGCGCCGCGCGAAGGGGTGGTCCTCCAGCGCCGGGTGCGCGCCGGTCCACAGGCCGGTGAGCGCCCAGGCGACACCCGGCGCCGCGATGACGACGGCGAAGGACGCGGTGCCCAGCCCGAGGCCGTCGTAGGCCACGACCGAGAGCACCATGGTGGCGCCGAAGTATGCCGCCGCCGTCACCCCGAGCGCGGTGAGCACGGCGCGCCGACCGCCCCGTGCGCGCAGCGTCCCCGGCGGGAGGAGACGCGCGGTGGCCCAGAGCATGGCGCCGGCTCCCGCCGCCACCGCGACCAGGGACGCCCCACCGGCGGGCAGCGCGAGGACGGCGGCACCGGCGGCGAGCACGACCGCCCACCGCCACGGGACGGTCTGGCCGGTCGGCTCCTGCTCCGCCTCGGGAGGGAACTGCCGGGCGACGGCCCAGCGGGCGAGCACCAGCAGCGGCAGGTAGGCGACCATCGCCCAGCGCCAGCCGAGCAGGGAGGCCGTGGTCGCGGCATACACCGGGCCGAGCGTGGAGGACAGCAACCAGACGCCGGACATGCCGGCGAGCACGAGCTGGCGGTGCCGGGCGGGCAGGCCACGACTGATCGCACCGAGGCTGATCGTCGCGAGCGCGCCGGCGGCCAGTGCCCGGACCGCGGTGCCGGCGATGAAGACCGGCATGCTTGGCGCGAGCGCACAGGTCGCCGAGCCGAGCACCGTGACCAGCGTGAAGGCGAGCATGAGCGTGCGCACCGGCACTCGCGAGAGCAGCCAGGCACCGGCGGGCAGCATGAGGAAGAGCGGCGCCTGCGCGGCGGCGTCGAGCGGGCCGTAGAGGTGCGCCCCGTCCAGGTCGCTCGCGACGAGCGGGAGCACGGTCTGGGAGAGGTAGCGCTGCATCCCCGCGAGGAACTCCACCGTGAGGAGCGCGAGGGCGAGCAGCGCGGCCCGGCGTCCTGCGGGTCGTGCCCCGGACACGGCTCAGGCCTCGGCGCGGGTGTAGCCGTAGAGGTCGGTCTGGCGCTCGTTGACCCAGATCGTCGAGCCGCCGTCCGGGTCGGTGATCTGCACGGTGCGCGAGTAGGTCTCGTCGATGAGGACCGCCTCGATCCCCGCGCCCGTCAGCAGCGCGAGGGCGTCCTCGACGTCACCGTCCCACTCGAGGGCGAGCTCGGTCCCCGGGGCGTCCGCGCGGTGGGCCGCGACCAGGCCGCCGCCGGAGCAGGTCAGGTCGGTCCAGGTGCCGTCGTCACCGACGAGCCGCGGTCGGGAACCGAGTCCCTCCAGGGTGCGGCGGATCATCGCCGGGTCGGGGCCGTACCAGATCGGCAGCACGGAGAGTCGTGGGTCGGGGGCGCGGTCCGTGTTCTGGCGCGACGTCTCGACCGGGGTCGGGGAGTCGAGCGTGAGCCGGGTCCCGTCCGGGGCGCTGACGATGCCGGCCTCGCCGTGGTCGGGGTGTCCGAGGGTGATCGGTATGCCTCGGGCAGCCACCTGCTGTACCGCCTCGGGGATCGGCGTGCTCGTCTCGAAGGCCAGCGCGGTGCCCGAGGGCTGGTCCTCGTTCGCCTGGTGCAGCGCGAGGCGTCCCGAGCCCAGGGCATACACCAGCCAGCCGGGGCGCTCGAGCAGCAGCCGGCCGCCCAGCGTCTCGACGAGGTGGCGCCAGGCGGGTAGGTCCGCGGTGAACCGGATCGGCCGGGCGGTGAGCTGCTCGGTCATGACCGTCCTCCCTCGGTGGTGTCGAGGTAGTGGCGCAGGGCTTTCTCAACCAGCGCCGACAGGCTGGTGCCCTCGTCGATGCCCCGGTGCTTGATCTCGGTGATGAGGTCGCGGGGGAGGTAGACGTTGAACTGCGTCTTGTCCGGCATACCTAGGATGCTAGCAATCTAGGTCGAAGGGCGCCACGGTCGGTCGGCGGGGGAGGTCGCCAACCATTCGCGGCGCTCGGTGGGGGTGGGGCGTCCCTAGGATGTGGCGCATGAGCCTCTTCGTCGTGCACTACACCTACTCCGACGACACCGCGGCGCGCGACGAGCACCGCTCGGCGCACCGCGACTTCCTCGGTGCGCTGGCGGCCGAGGGCACGGTGCTGCTGAGCGGTCCCTACGCGACGATCGAGGAGGCGCCCGACGCGGCGCTGCTCGTCCTGCGTGGCGACAGCGCCGCCGACCTCGCCGAGCTGCTCCGGGAGGACCCGTTCCAGCAGCAGGGGCTGGTCGAGCAGGTGGCGATCCGTGAGTGGACCCCGGTGCTGGGGGCGTGGTTCGACGGGGCGCTCGCCGACGAGGTGTAGTTTCGACGGCATGGTCGAGGGTGGGGAGACTGCGGCGGCGGTACGTGCGCCAGGGGCGATGATCGGGTCGGTCATCGGTCTGGTGGGCGGCACGGTCTTCGTGCTCGTCAACCGGGGAGAGCTGCCGCAGGCCTGGTCGACGGCAGCGCTGATCGCCTGGGTCGTGCTGCTCCTCGTGGCGGCGTGGGCCGTCCTCGTGCGGCGCGGCGGTGCCCGGCAGACGTCCGCACCGCACCCTCGCGCCGGCCTGATCTATGGCCTCTCCGTCCTCGGGATGCTCGTGTTCTTCATCGGTGGGAGCGCCCTGCTGCGTGCCGGAGGCGTCCCCGAACTCGGGCCGGCGCTCATCGCCCTCGGCGTGGGGTTGCACTTCATCCCGTTCGCGCGGGCCTTCGGCGTGCCCTTCTTCTTCGGCCTCGGGGGAGCCGTGTCGGTCGTGGGCGGGCTCGGCCTCGTGCTCGGCCTGGTATGGACGCCGGTGGCCGCCCCCGCGGCGGCCGTCCTGGCCGGCCTGCTCATGGTCGCGCTCATCGGCACCGCCGCGACCCGACGCTGAGCTCCAACAGATCCCCCGCTCACCCCTGCGCCGTGACGAACGTCCCGGCGGAGCCGTCGACGAGCGAGGCGACCTCCTCCAGGCTGCCGATCGCGGCTGCCGCGCTGGCGCCGCCCACCTCGACGAAGCGGCATACCGCCTCGACCTTGGGACCCATCGACCCGGCCGGGAGGTCGAGCGCCCGCAGCTCCTGCGGCGTCGTGCGCCGGATCTCGCGCGCGGCGTGCGTGCCGAAGCCGTGCATGACCGCCGGCACGTCGGTGAGCACGAGCAGCCGGTCCGCGCCGAGCCGGTGCGCCAGCAGCGCGGCGGACAGGTCCTTGTCGATGACCGCCTCGACCCCGCGCAGGTCGCCGGTGCCCGTCCGCACGACGGGCACGCCGCCACCGCCGGCGCAGACGACGATGACCGACTCGTCGAGCAGGTGGTCGATGAGCCTGGTCTCGATGATCTCGCGCGGCCGGGGCGAGGGGACGACGCGCCTCCAGTGCTCACCGTCGGCCTTGACCTGCCACCCGTGCCGGT
Organism: Serinicoccus hydrothermalis; assembly: GCF_001685415.1. NCBI lineage: Bacteria > Bacillati > Actinomycetota > Actinomycetes > Micrococcales > Ornithinimicrobiaceae > Serinicoccus > Serinicoccus hydrothermalis. The sequence goes on from NZ_CP014989.1 coordinate 2,510,219, forward strand.
CGGCCAGCTCGCGCGCGGTCTGCTCGTCGTAGACCTCCCCGACGAACTTGGTCGGGTCGGAGAAGGCCGGGTCGTCGGCGTCGACGAGGGTCTGGTTGAGGACGGCCGCGAACTGCCGGTAGGGCCGCTCGTTGCCGATCGCCTGCAGGATCCAGTAGCCGATGAGCCCCTGCGTCATCGCCCCCAGCGCGTCGAACGGGTACGGCTGGCTCAGCCGCGCGTCGTCCGCGCTCTCCATCGCGAGGATCCCGACCTGCGGGCCGTTGCCGTGGGTGATGACGACCTGGTGGTCGTCGGTGAGCGGCGCCAGCGCGCGCATCGCCCGCCGGATGTTGGCGACCTGGGCCGCGGCGTCCGGCACCTGCCCACGCTCCAGCAGCGCGTTCCCACCGAGGGCGACGACGATCCTCATGCGCCGACGGTATGCGCTCGCCCGCCGTCCGGACGGGACGCGCGGCCTGTGCCCGGGCCGCGACTTCCGCCGGGTCGCCCGTCCGGCTAAGGTTAGGGTGACCTTAGTGAGTTCGAGCGAAGGTGAGGGCCCGTGACCGCACCCCTGTCGCAGGCGCTGCGCGAGGCCACCGCGTCGGCGCACACCTCTGCCGAGCGCTCGGCCTTCGTCACCGAGCTCGTGGAGGGTCGCGCGTGCGCCGCCGCCTTCACCGCGCTCGCCACCCAGCACCTGCTCGTCTACCGGGCGCTGGAGGACGTGTTGCGCACGCACTACGCCGACCACCCGCTCCTGGCCCCGCTGGACGACCGGCGCCTGGACCGCGTGCCCTCCCTGGTCCACGACCTCGAGGTCCTCGTCGGGCCGGATCACGAGGTGCGCCTCGCCGACGGCCGGCTGCCGATCTGCGTCGCGACCTCGGCCTACGCGACCACGCTGCGCGAGCGGCATACCCCGGAGATGGTCCTGGCCAACCACTACGTCCGCTACCTCGGCGACCTGTCCGGCGGGCAGGTCGTGGCGCGGCTGGTGCACCGGCACTACGGGGTGCCGCTCGAGGGGCTGACGTTCTACACCTTCGCCGGCATCGAGAGGCCGAAGGTCTACAAGGACCGCTACCGCGACCGGCTCGACCGGCTCCGCCTGACCGACGCGCAGCGGGAGGCCGTGCTGGCCGCCGCGGTGGAGAGCTTCCGGCTCAACGAGGCGGTCTTCGCCGACCTCTCGGCGGCCCGGACGCCGCTGCACTGCGCCGCGGGGGTCGGCGGCTGAGGATGCCCGATCTCGACGCCTACCCCTTCGTCGGTGCGCTCGCCTTCCTCTTCCTCGTGGCGCTGCTGCGCGGGCAGGTGACGTATGCCGTGGCGCGCCTCGTCACCGAGCAGGCGCTGCGGCACACCCGTCCGACGAGCGGGTGGACCGCCGCGGTGCACCGGTGGCTCGACGGCGAGGCGGTCGGGCGGGGGCGCGCTGTCGTGCAGCGCTGGGGCATGGTCGCGGTGGCGCTGTGCTACCTGACCGTGGGGCTGCAGACGCTGGTCCTCGCGGGCGCGGGCGCGATCCGGATGCCGTGGGGGCGGTTCACCCTCGCCCAGGTGCCGGGCGCGCTGGCGTGGGCGACGATCTACGCGACCGTCGGCTTCGCGGTGTGGGCCGCCGTCGTGGGTGCCGTGGTGAGCGGGCACCCGCTGCTGGTGGCGCTGGTGGCGGTCCTGCTGCTCGGCGCGGCGGTGGCCGGGCACCTACTGCTGCGCCGCCGCTGCCTCGCTCTCGACGATGCCGAGGACGTGGTCGGCCGGGTAGAGGCCCTGCAGCACCTGGGTGTTGACGAGGAAGGTCGGGGTCGACGAGACACCGAGTGAGCGGGCCTCCTCGGTGTCGGCGCGGACGGCGGCGATGAGCTCCTCGGACTCCAGGTCGGACTCGAACTGCGCCAGGTCCGGGACGCCGACCTCCTCCGCGATGGCGATGAGCTCCTCGCGGCCGTAGTCGCCGTGCCCGTCGGTGGAGAGGGCGAAGACCGCGTCCTGGAAGTCCGTGAGGTGGCCCTGCTCGGCGGCGGCGCGGCCGGCGACGGCGGCCAGCTCCGAGGCCTCGTCGAAGAGCACGAGGTCACGGAACTCGATGCGCAGCGTCCCGTCCTCGACCAGCGGGACCAGCTCGGGGCGGACCTCGAGCTGGAAGCGCGCGCAGTAGGGGCAGCGGTAGTCGGCGTACTCGATCATCACCACCGGCGCGTCGACCTCGCCGACGGCCATCGTGTCGTCGGGGTCGCGGCGCTGCAGGTCGAGCAGGAGCTGGGCGACCTCGGGGGAGGGGGTCTGCTCGGTCGCGCCGGGGTCGGAGCCCGGGGCCGGGCTGTCGCCGGCGGAGCTCTCCTCGCCGGAGCCCTGCCCGGTCGTGCTCTGCCCGCCCGCCGAGGTGCCGTCCTCGGCTGCCGGGGTCCCCTGCTCGTCGCCGGTCGCGGGCGCCGTGACGGTGACGGCGGCCCCATCAGCGTCGGGGGAGCCGGCGCGGTCGCCGAGCGCCAGCCAGGCGATGAAGGCCACCACCAGCGCGATGACCACGGCCGCCACGGCCCACGCGATCGCGACGACGGTGCGGTCACTGGTCCGGGCTGCGGGCTCGCTCACCCGGCCAGCGTGTCACACGGGTCCGGCCCCAGCGCCGACCGGACACCCCGTACGTCAGCCCGTGACCCGACCGGACAGGCCGTGTGTCCACGCCGGGCTGACACCATGGGCGGGTGCGTGCCTTCATCGCCCTGATCCCACCCGCCCCCGTCGGTGCCGAGATCGACGACTTCCTCGAGCCGCGTCAGGACGCGCTCGCGCCCCGCGGCGACTGGCGCTGGACCCGACCGGAGCACCGGCACGTCACGCTCGCCTTCCTGCCCGAGCTGGAGGAGTGGCGGGAGGAGGCGCTCATCGAGGAGGGTATGCAGTGGGCCGCCCGCGCGCAGCCGGTGCGCCTGACGCTGCGGGGTGCCGGGGCCTTCCCCGACCCGGGTGCCGCGAAGGTGCTCTGGGCCGCGGTCGAGCAGGCGGACCCCGGGTCCCTGCAGAGCTGGGCGCAGAGCCTGCGGGCGCTGTCCAGCCGGGCCGGCGCGCGGGTCGACGGCACCCGCTTCAGCCCGCACCTCACGCTCGCGCGCTCGGTCGGCCGACCCCGCGCCGCCGGCCACCTGGTGCAGGCGCTGGACACCCTGCATACCTCGTCGTGGACCGCGACCGAGGTCTGCCTGGTCCGCTCCGAGCTCGGCCAGGGCCCCGGCGGGACCCCGAGGTATGCCGTCCGCCACACCTGGTCCCTGCGCTGAGCCCAAACGCAAACCGTGCGGCCGGTGTGCACGAACTGCGCGGTCGGTCGACACAAACCGTGCGGCCGGTGTGCACGAACTGCGCGGTCGGTCGACGCAAACCGCGCGGCCGGTCGGTCAGGGCGCGCCCGTAACGCTCGCGTCGTCCTCGATGTCGGGCAGCTCCAGGGGCGGGAGGGTGGTGACCACGGCGTCGTCCGGCGGCGTGACCTCGACCGTGGTCGGGTCGGCCTCGGAGTCGCTGATGATCTGCTCCACCGGCTGGACGGAGACGCCCTGGTCCGGTGAGCAGGTGCGGTCGGCCGACGGCTGCGGCTGGATCGTCCGGCCGTTGATGAGGCTGACGTCGTCGAACTGCGGGCGACCGGACACCAGGTTGCGGTAGCTGTAGCGCGTCAGGCTGCTGATCGCGCAGTCCTCGCCGAAGGTGAGGATGTCGAAGCTGTAGGGGTTGCCCAGGAGCTCGCCGGCCGTCTCCGGGTCCTCCTCGGCCGCCTCCTGCGCCTCCTCCGTCAACGGCGGCAGCCGGAACTGGTTGACCAGCCCGCCACCGGTGAACGACCCGACCTGCAGGTGCTGCCCGGTCAGGTCGGGCACGTGCATGTGACCGTTGATCGTGACCGCCTCGGCGCTCACCCGGTCGGCGGCGTAGGGCTGGTGGGTCAGCACGATGTCGCTGGGCGCCAACCCCTCGGTCTCCTCCTGGAAGCGGTCCGCCAGCGCGCTCTGGTCGGCGCCGAAGTCGTCGCTGCGCTGGTTGAAGTAGCGGCTGTCGTTGAAGCCGGTGACGGTCACGCCGTTGACGCTCGCCTGCTGCAGGTCGCCCTCCGTCGGCTCGAGCAGGATGACGTTGGGCACCTGGGCCATCCGGTCGAGCACGCCCTCGTCGTGGGCGTAGGCGCCGTCGTGGTTGCCCCGCACGTAGAGGTAGGGCACGCCGAGGCTCTCGATCCCCTCGTAGATCCCCGTGAGGTCGCCCTCGTCCTCCTGCCCGAAGTTGACCAGGTCCCCGGCGTCGATGACGGCGTCGATGTCCTGGGTCTGCACGATCTCGCGCATCAGCGGGTACTGGTTCATCCCGTGGATGTCGCTCACGAGCAGGAAGCGCGCCGCGGCCGGCGCCTCGACTGCGTCCGGGCTGAACTCCTCCCGCATCGCGGAGGAGAGCGCGAGCAGGTTGGTGACGTAGACCGCGCCCTGGTCGGCCTTGCGGTCGAGCCCGGCGAGGATGTCGGTGTTCTGCTCGACGAGCGAGAGCAGGCTGGTGGTGCGGAACTCGGCGACCCGGTCGGTCCGATAGGTCAGGTATGCCGCCGCCCCCGGCACGAGCATCGCCAGCGCCGTCGCGACGACCGAGGCGACCACCCCGTGCAGATAGCGCTCGCGCGCCGGGTGGGCGGAGGCATACGCGAGCATGACGAGGACGGTCGTGACGAGCGCCCCGGCCGCGAACTTCCAGGCGAGCTGGGCGACGCCGGCGTCGATCGCCTCGCGCAGCTCCTCCTGCGTCGGCTCCAGGTCGGCCGCGCGCAGCTGGCCCTGGCGGAGCAGGTCGGTGACCTCCTCGCGCACCTGCACCTGCGCCTCGAGGCCCGGCGCGGGCAGCACGGCGCGCGCGAAGGAGACCTCCATGTCGCCGACGACGGTCGGCAGCCGCACGGTCGAGTCGAGCCAGGGCTCCACCGAGATGTCGGCGGCGAAGTAGCGGGTCTGCGTGTGCACCGGCGACAGCTGGGTCGCGACCACGCCCCCGGCGAAGGCCAGCAGGAGGAGCAGGACCACGACGCCGACCCGTCGCAGCCCCGTGACCACTGTCGCGATGCGCTCACGGTTGCCCATCGGCGACGAGCCTAACGAGCGCCTCCCACGGAGCTGCGCGGGGTAACGTCGGCGGCCATGGCAGAGCACGCGGACGTGGTCGTGGTCGGTGCGGGGCTGGCAGGGCTGGTCGCCACCGCCGAGCTGGTCGCCCGCGGGCGCCGGGTGGTCCTGGTCGACCAGGAGTCCACCGAGCACCTCGGCGGGCAGGCGTGGTGGAGCTTCGGGGGGCTCTTCCTCGTGGACAGCCCGGAGCAGCGCCGGATGCGCATCCACGACTCGGTCGAGCTCGCGTGGCAGGACTGGTGCGGCAGCGCGGGGTGGGACCGGCTCGGCGACGTCGTCGAGCCCGGCGAGGACGACTGGGGGCGGCGCTGGGCCCGGGCCTACGTCGAGTGGGCGGCGGGGGAGAAACGCGCCTGGCTCCGGGAGCGGGGCGTGCGCCTCTTCCCGGTGGTCGGCTGGGCCGAGCGGGGCGACGGCACGGCCACCGGCCACGGCAACTCGGTGCCACGCTTCCACCTCACCTGGGGCACCGGGCCGGGGCTGGTCGAGCCCTTCGAGCGGGTCGTGCGGGACGGGGTCGCGGCCGGGCTGGTCCGGCTGCGCGGACGCCACCGGGTGACCGGGCTGGTCACCACCGACGGGGCGGTGACCGGGGTGTGCTGCGACGTGCTCGCCGAAGACCCGGTGGAGCGGGGTATGCCCACCTCCCGCGAGGTCGTCGGCGAGGCGGAGATCGAGGCTGGCGCGGTCGTAGTCACCTCGGGCGGGATCGGGGCGAACCATGACCTGGTCCGCCGTTTCTGGCCGGAGCGGCTCGGGCCGACGCCGCGGGAGGTGGTGACCGGCGTCCCGGCCTACGTCGACGGCTCCATGCTCGACCCGCTCGCGGCGGCTGGTGCGCGTCTGGTCAACCGGGACCGGATGTGGCACTACGTCGAAGGCATACCCAACCACTCGCCGGTGTGGCCCGGCCACGGCATCCGGATCCTGCCGGGCCCGAGCAGCCTGTGGCTGGACGCGACCGGCCGGCGGCTCCCGGCGCCCTACCTGCCCGGCTTCGACACCCTCGGCACCCTCGCGCACCTGCGCAGGACCGCCCCGGAGCACGACCACAGCTGGTTCGTGGCGAGCCGGACCGTGCTCGGCAAGGAGTATGCGCTCTCCGGCTCGGAGCAGAACCCCGACCTCACCGGACGCTCGGTGCGGCAGGTGCTGGGCAGGGTGACGACCGACGTGCCGGCCCCGGTGCAGGCCTTCGTCGACCACGGCGCGGACGTCGTCGAGGCGACGACCGTGGAGGAGCTCGTCGCGCGGATGAACGCGCTGACCGGCGAGGACCTGCTCGACCCGGCGGACGTCCGGGCGCTGGTCGAGGCGCGCGACCGCGAGCTCGCCAACGGCTACGGCAAGGACGTGCAGGTGGCGCTGGTGCGTGCGGCACGGGCCTCGCTGGGCGACAAGCTCATCCGCACCGCCGCGCCGCACCGCTTCCTGGACCCGAGGCACGGGCCGCTGGTCGCCGTGCGGCTGCGCGTCCTGACCCGCAAGACCCTCGGCGGGGCGCAGACCGACCTCGACTCCCGCGCGCTCGACGACCGCGGCGACCCGGTCCCCGGCCTGTATGCCGCGGGCGAGGTCGCCGGCTTCGGCGGCGGCGGGGTGCACGGCTACCGGTCGCTGGAGGGCACCTTCCTGGGCGGGTGCCTCTTCACCGGGCGCGCGGCCGGTCGAGCGGCCGCGGCGGCTGTGGTTGGCTGACCGCATGGACCTGCGCACCCTGCGCCGCAAGGCGAGCACCGCCGCGCTCCTGGGCTTCCGGGTGACGCCGGGGCCGGTGAAGCGGGCCGTGGTGCGCACAATCGCCCCGAGCTACACGGTCGGCGCGGTGTGCGTCCTCGAGCACAACGGCGAGTTCCTCGTGCTGTGGCAGCCGCACCGGCGCGGCTGGAGCCTGCCGGGCGGGCTGCTCGGCCGGGCCGAGGATCCGGCAGACGCGGTGCGACGGGAGGTCGCCGAGGAGGTCGGGCTCGACGTCGACCCCGGTGACCCGGTCACGGTACGGGTCGACCCGGTCGAACAGGGGGTGGACGTCGTCTTCCGGGTGCGTCTGGACCAGCGGCCCGGCCTGGCGCTCGCGACCGAGGCGCGCAAGGCCCGGTGGACCAGCCGGGCCGAGCTCGGCCCCGCCGACCGGGACACGCGAGGCATCCTGGACGTGCTGGCCCGGGCTGCGGACGCGCCACGCCCAGGGCGCCTGCTCGACCTGCCGGGCTAGGGCACGGGTGTCACAGTGGGGGTATGCGGCGACGTCGGATGATCCTCGCGCTGGCCGGCGTGCTGACGCTAGGGGCCTGCGCCGGCGGGGGCGACGGAGGCGCCCGGGAGGACGCGGCCGGCACGCAGGCAGGCGCTACCTCGGCGGCCCCCGAGCCCGACGACGGGGAGGCGCCCGACGGGGGAGAGGGCGGCGACGGCAAGGAGGGGCAGCAGGAGGTGGCGCCGACGACCGAGGAGCCGGCCGAGCTCCCGCGCGGTGGACGGGAGATCTTCCCCGACTTCCGCCTCGTAGGGTATGTCGGGGACCCCGACTCCCCGGCGATGGGCCGGCTCGGCATCGGGGACCCCGACGAGCGGGCCGCGGAGATCGAGACCGAGCTCGCCGGTTTCGCCGGCGACCGGGAGATGCTCCCGGTGCTGGAGCTCGTCGTCTCGATCGCGCACCCGGTGCCGGGGGAGGACGGCAGCTTCCGCACCCAGGTCACCGACCAGATGATCGAGGACCACCTCGACCTCGCCCGCAGGCACGACGCGATGCTGCTGCTCAACATCCAGACCGGCGCGGTCCCCTTCCCGGACGAGGTGCGCGACTTCGAGGAGTGGCTGCTCGAGCCGGACGTGGGGGTGGCCCTGGACTCGGAGTGGGCGGTGTCGCCCGGCCAGGTCCCCGGCGAGGTCTACGGCAGCACGACCGGGGCCGAGCTGGACGAGGTCGCGGCATACCTCTCCGGGCTGGTGGAGGAGCACGACCTGCCGGAGAAGGCGATGGTCTACCACCAGGTCCACGCAAGCGTGGTGCAGGACGAGGCGGCGCTGACCGCGCACGACGGTGTCGTGGCGATCAAGTCGGTGGACGGCATCGGGCACCCGCAGGACAAGGTCTCCACCTACGACCTGGTCAACGAGTCCACGCCGGAGCACGTGCACGGCGGCTTCAAGCTCTTCCCCGAGGAGGACGTCGAGTTCGGCCCGCTCACGACGCCCGAGGAGGTGGCCGAGCTCGACCCCGAGGTGGAGTACCTCATGGTCGAGTGAGTCGCCCGTCGTGGGACAAGCACGTCATCGAGAACGTCGTCTCAGCATGGCGACGCTCAGGATGATGCCGGGAGTCGCGAGCAACGTCACGAAAAGAGTCCGCATCACGATCCTTACGGGTCCTGGCGCCAGGTGGTCTGTCCAGTAGTACCCAGCAGCACCAGCAGCGAACGCTACTGTCGCCAGCACTCCAACGGTCCAGTTGGACATCTCCAGTTCCTCCGTCGACAGTTGTCACTCTTATTCCCTGCAGTGACTGTACCAAGTTTGATTCGGGTACAGTCGCAGATACGGCCTATTGGTAGGGCATCGACCATTGTCACTCAGCCAAACTGAAGCAGCAATGGTAGCGGCCCATGCGACAGCGCAGACAATGGGCCCGAGGCCGCATAGCGCCAAGGAAATGACGCTGAAAGAACCACTAATTATGAGGCCTTGCTCAAATCGGTTGAACTGCACGTAGAATCCAATGTAGTCCCATCCAGCCGATACGCTAGGGCCGAATTCGGAGCCGCCTTGGCCGGGCCCTTCACTGACTAAGTTCTCTGCCGGCGCTGCGAGCTGGGGCTCAAGTTGACGCAGTACAGATGGATCAACAGGGCCAAACTTGGGAGATCCTGATTCTGACTGGGTGATACCGAGATCTGCAAGCGAGATGTCGGGAAAGTTCTTCGTTGAGTTGGCTGATTCCCAGTCCTTTTTCAAGGTCTCGAATGAACTCTCTACCTCCCTGTGCGAGGGGGCGGCAGGTAACGCCGAGCCCATGCTCGGGTCAGTTCGATCATGTCTGCCTTCTTGAGAAGGCGAAGCCGTGGCATTGTGTTCGTGGCCCTTGGGCACTGCCGAAGCGCCAGGCGGCGTTGCGAGAGACGCTGCTGCGGCGAATCCGATCGCAGTCACGAGTTTGCGATTGACCATCATTCCCCTTCCCTCGGGTGAGCTTCGTTACTCAACCATTCTCCCTACCTATCAGTAAGGGGGGGATGTCAAGGAGCAATGATGGATCTGGATGTCTACCCGTCTCCGGGTGGCGTGCTCGAGGAGGACGTGGAGTTTGGGCCCGCTCAGATCATGACGCGCGACGAAGACCGAGTTCGATAGCCGGTCACGGCGGCGATCGAGGCGCGCGGCCGCGTCGCGTCGTCCCTGCGCTGCTCCATCCGCGTCACCCGCCAACCTGCGTCGCTCATCTCGACAGCCGTCGTGACGGGCATCAGGTGTAGGCGGTCGTCACCGTGTGGTCGAAGGCCATGCGGTGATCGCCGTCGAAGAAACCGAGCAAGAGCCCGCCGCCGGGGTGCAGCGCCCTCCGCACCTGAGCCAGGGCGGGTCCGATGGCGCCCGGGGTGAGGTGGATGAGGGAGTACCACGCCAGGAGGCCGCCGTACCCGGCATCGGGGGCGAGGTCGTCGGTGCCACCCACCTCGAAGGAGATCCCCCTGTGACGCGCCCGCGCCAGCTCGACGAGCTCCGGCACCGGGTCGATGCCCCGCACCTCGTGACCCTGGGCCGAGAGGTGGGCGGTCCAGTGGCCGGGGCCGCAGCCGAGGTCCAGGATCGGGCCGCTGATAGACCGTGCCCAGGCGGTGATCCAGCGGCTGTCCCCGCTGAGGTCGAGACCGTCGATGAAGTCGGCGTACACCACCGCCCGAGCGCCATAGGCCTCGGGTGTGCCCGATGCCACCTTCACGGGGCGACGGTGAGCAGGATCTTGCCGATGTGCTCGCTAGCCTCCATCTCGCGGTGCGCGGCGGCGGCGTCCTCCAGCGGGTGGCGGGACTGGATCAGGGGCCGCACCCGCCCGGCTTCGATCCAGGGCCAGACGTGCTCGCGGACCTGCCGCACGATCTCGGCCTTGTCGTGAAGCGACCGGGACCGCAGCGAGGTGGCCATGACCTTCGCCCGCTTCACCAGCAGGGACCCGAGGTCGAGCTCGCCCGTGCGGCCGCCGAGGAGCCCGATGACGACGAGCCTGCCGTCGTGCGCGAGCGCTCGGACGTTGTGGGTGAGGTACTTCGCGCCCACCACGTCGAGGATGACGTCGGCGCCGCCGCCCCGGGTCGCGTCCCGCACCTCCTCCACGAAGTCCTGCTCGCGGTAGTTGATGAGCACCTCCGCCCCGAGCTCGCGGCAGGCGGCCAGCTTGTCCGCCGAGCCGGCGGTGACCGCCACCCGGGCACCGAGCGCCCGGGCGACCTGGATCGCCATGGTGCCGATGCCGCTGGAGCCGCCGTGGAGCAGGACGGTCTCGCCCTCGCCCAGCCCGGCCTCCATGACCAGGTTGCTCCAGACGGTGCACGCCACCTCGGGCAGCGCCGCGGCGTCCGCCACGGGTATGCCGTCGGGCACGGGCAGCAGCTGGCCGACCGGGACGGCGACGGTCTCGGCATACCCTCCGCCGGCGAGGAGCGCGCACACCTCGTCGCCGACGGACCACCCCGAGTCCTCGGTCCCCTCGCCGAGCGCAGTGATCCGGCCGCTGACCTCGAGCCCGGGGAGCTCGGAGGCACCGGGCGGCGGCGGATAGGCCCCCTTGCGCTGCTGCACGTCGGCGCGGTTCACTCCCGCGGCGACCACCTGGACCAGCACCTCCCGCTCGCCGGCGGTCGGGGCAGGCACGTCGGCGGGGACGAGGGCGTCGGCCTCACCGGGCTCGGGGATCGTGATGGCTCGCATGCTGCTCACCCTAGGAGGCTTCAGCTCACAGCGCTGACCTGACGTCCGTCTGAGGGAAGTCACCGCCCTTGAACAGCAGCGGGGCATCGAGACTCTGCGCGGCGGCGTAGGCGAAGCAGTCACCCAGGTTGAGGGACGCTGGGTGGCGCCCCTTGCCGAAGCGGCGCCAGGCGTCGACGGCGATCGACGCCTGTGCAGCGTCGAGCGGTGCGATGTCGACCCCTAGCCGGTCCAGCAGCAGTCTCAGATCCTGGGTCGCCTCCCGGCCCTGCCGGGCCTCCACGATGATGCCGACCTCGACGGATGTCGCGGCACTCATCAGTAGGTCCCCGGCGGCCCGCTGCATGACTCGGAGGAGGGTCTCGGCGTCAGGCTCGCCGAAGATGACGGCGGCGACCGCCGACGTGTCCAGAACGATCGTCACCGGGGGAGCCCCGCCTCGTCGTAGCCGACGATGTCCTCCGGCGTCCGCGCGTCGATCACGGGACGCCGACGTCCTCGTTCGATGATCCCCTCGAGCTCGTCCGTGCCCTTCTCGGCCCGGGCAAGAGCGGTGACCCGGGCGAGGCGTTCCTCGATCGCGCGCCTCGCGGCCACGGTGATGGACTCGCCCGTGGCGGCGGCGAGCTCTCGAGCCAATCGGTCCGTCTCGGCATCCTTGATGTTCAGCGCCATGGGTCAACCATACGAGGCAGAAAAGAAGATGGCTAGGAAGAACTGCCGGTTCCATGATGGTCCGGCGAGCGGCCCGTTTCGAGCATCCGGTCCAGCAGGCCGCCGAGCTGTGCTCGCTCGGAGGCGGTGAGCCGGGCGCTGACCGTGGAGCCGGCGGCCACCCGCCGGGCCAGCCGGCCGCGCAGGCGGCGGCCCTCGTCGGTGAGCTGCAGCAGCTTGACCCGTCGGTCCTCGCCGGCGACCCGCTCCACCACGCCGCGCCGCTCCAGTCGGTCGGCCAGGCCGGTGACGTTGGAGGCGTCGCAGGCGAGGTGGCCGGCCAGGTCGCGCATCGCGCTCGGGTGCTCGAGCCACAGCAGGGTCCGGGCCTGCAGGGGGGTGAGGTCGAGCTCCGCGGCGACCGCGGCGAAGTCGGACCGCGCCAGCTCGACGACGCGGAACAGCTTGCCCGTCAGGGCGTGGGCCTGCTCGAGGCTGGGGTTGGGGTCGGGCGCCATGCCGGCAGTCTAGCCGATCATTGACCTAGCAAATGGTTGACATGCTCAACAAACAGGAGGAGAGTAGCGATGCTAGATGACATCAACCATTGAGGAGTTCCATCATGTCGCACACACTGAGCCCCGCCTCCGCACCCGCCCAGGCCCCGACGCGGCTGCGGTCCAGGGTCGCCACCGTCGCGGGCGTCTCCCTCGTGCTCAACCTGCTCGTCTGGGGTCTGGCCCGCCTCGTCGGCGCCGACTTCGACGTCACCCGCCCGGGCGCTGGCCCGATGACCGTCGGGCCCGTCATGGTCGCGGTCATGACCGTGATCCCGGTGGCGCTCGGCGGCGCGCTGACCTGGTTCCTCGGTCGCACCCGGCCGCGGGCGGTCACGGCTCTCGCCTGGGTCGGGCTGGCGATCGGCCTGCTGACGGTCCCCATGCCCTTCACCGTGGAGGCCTCGGCCACCACGCAGACGGCCCTCGCCGCGATGCACGTCGTCACCGGCGTCGTCTGGTGGATCCTGCTCCGCCGGGCGGTCGTGCGATGACGACGATCACCGCCGCGGAGCGACGCTTCCTGCGCTCGGGCGTGCGGTCGCTCGCTCGGATCGCCACGGTCGACGAGGACGGGCTGCCGCACGTCGTCCCGGGAGGGTGGTCCTGGGACGACGGCGCGGGCGAGCTCGTGCTCGGCGGACGCGACGTGCCGACGACCGCGCGCGCCGGCCACGTCCGGCGAAGCGGTGTGGCCGCGGTCTCGATCGACGGGGTGCACGACGGCCCCGGGTGGTCGCCCTGGGCGCTGCTGCTGCGTGGCCCCGCCGTCGTCGCCGACGGCGCGATCCGGGTCCGCCCGGACTGGAGTCGGTCGTGGGGCCTGGACCAGCCCGGGTGACCCCGGGCCGGTCGATCCGGATGGCTACCCGATGAGGATGCCCGCGATCGCGGCGCTCATGAGGTTGGCCAGGGTCGCGGCGAGCACGGCGCGGATCCCGAGCTCGGCGATCTCGCGCCGCCGGTCCTTGACCAGCGAGCCGAGTCCGCCGAGCAGGATGCCGAGCGAGCCGAGATTGGCGAAGCCGGTCAGCGCGAAGGTCACGATCGCGGCGGTCTTGGGGCTGAACTGGTCGATGGTCGGCGCGAAGTTGGAGAAGGCCACGAACTCGTTGACGATGACCTTCTGCCCGACGAAGCTGCCGGCGCTCGCCGCCTCGCCCCAGGGCACGCCGATCACCGTCATGAGCGGCGCGAAGGCATACCCGAGCAGCTGCTCGAAGGTGAGGTCCGGCTGGCCGAACCAGCCGCCGACCGTGCCGATGAGCAGGTTGACCAGCGCGATCAGCGAGATGAAGGCGAGCAGCATCGCGCCGATGTTGAGCGCGAGCTTCAGTCCGTCCGCGGCGCCCGAGGCGGCGGCGTCGATGACGTTGCGGTACTCCATCCCCTCCAGGTCGTCCTCGTCGTTGGGTATGCCGTCGCCGTCCTTGTCGCCCTCGGGGTCCGCCGGCTCGTCGCTCACCAGCCGGTCCTGCCGCTCTGCCGCCTCCGGGTCCTCCTCCGGCAGCACGAGCTTCGCCATCAGGAGCGCCCCTGGCGCCGCCATGAAGGACGCCGCGATGAGGTACTCCAGCGGGGCGCCGAGCAGGGAGTAGCCCACCAGGACCGAGCCCGCGACCGTGGAGAGCCCGCCGACCATGACGGCGAACAGGCCCGATCGGGTGAGCCCCTTGAGGTAGGGGCGGATGACCAGCGGTGCCTCGGTCTGGCCGACGAAGATGTTGGCCGCGGCGTTGACCGACTCGGCCTTGCGGGTCCCGAGCGCCGCGCCGAGGGCCGCGCCGAGCTTCTCCACGACGAACTGCAGGATCTTGAAGTGGTAGAGCACGGCCGTCAGCGAGGCGAAGAAGATGATGACCGGCAGCACCTGGAAGGCGAAGACGACCCCGGCGTCCTCACCCTGCGGCAGCACCGGCCCGAAGACGAACTGGATGCCGGCGTTGGAGGAGTTGATGACGGCCTGCACGCCCTGCGAGACCTGCTCCAGCGCCCGCTGCCCCCAGGACCAGTAGAGGACGAGGATCCCGAAGAGCACCTGGATGCCCAGGGCCGCGAGCACGGTGCGCCAGCGCACGGCGCGGCGGTTGGTCGAGAGCAGCAGCGCGAGCGCGATGAGCGCCGCCATGCCGCCGATTCCCCAGAGCACGTCCATCGTGACCTCCTGGTATGCCTCGTCGCGGGTAGCGCCGACCGTACCGCGTGGTGCGGGGTCGGGGTCAGAGGTGGTTAGTCTGTGGCCACGACCAGTCGACAGCGAGGGGAGCGGTCGTGGAGCCGAGTGAGCAGCAGCAGGCGGTGCGCGCGGTCGCGCAGCGCTTCGTCGAGATCGCGCCGGCCGGGTGGGCCCGGCTCGTGGGCAACTGGGAGGCGACCCGGGTCGACGGCCAGGTCAACCTCAACTACCTGACCCTGGCGGTGGTCGACCTGCAGGACCGCTGGGGGATCGGGCAGCTCGACTTCGACGAGCCGCTCTACGACCTGGTCGTCGAGCTGCACGAGGGCATGGGCTCCTCCGGTGACCGGTGGAGCGTGCTCGACCTCGAGGTGGACGCCGACGGGGCTTTCCGCACCGAGTTCGGCTACGGCCAGCCCAAGCGCAGCCTCGGCATCGAGGACGAGGAGTCGATGGGGCGGTTCCAGAACTACCTGGCGACGTGGGTCGCCGAGCACGGCGAGCGCCCGCAGCGCTGAGCGCGCGGGCATACCAGGACGAAGGGGGAGCGCGATGGCGGGCGACGACGAGGTCACGATGGTGCCCAACCCGTACCGGACGGCGCTGGAGCAGGCGCGGAACCGGTCGGTCGACCCGGCGGGTGACATCAAGGAGGCCCTTGACAAGGCCGACCGGGCCATGTCGTCGGGGTGCTGGGTGAGCACGACGGCCGACGACTTCGGTGCGGCGCTGGCGGAGCACAAGCGGACCCTGGGGCGGGTGCGTGACGACGCCATCCAGGACTTCGACGACGCGATCGCGGGCCAGCCCGAGCGGGTGGAGTCGACCGCCTGGCAGACCCGGTGGCAGAAGATGGCGGGGATGCGCTGATGGCGACCTGCTCGATCCACATCCCCGGCTTCACCGACCTCGTCGCGGGCGTGGAGAAGGTGCGCTCCGACCTGCCGCTCGACCGCAGCACGGTGTCCGGCAACCTCAGCGGGGTGATGCTCGGGACCGGATCGCTCTCCCGGGTCGACGACGTGCTCAGCTGGGCCGACGATGAGGTGCGCGGCCTGCACCGGCGACTGGCGATGGCGCAGCAGATCGAGGCCTCGACCCCGGGCGTGCAGATGTATGCCCAGTTCGACGAGGACGACGTCTCCACCAAGAGCCAGGCCCAGGTCGAGGCCGACGCGAAGAAGGTCGCGGACTACCTGGAGAAGGGCGGGGAGATCCCGCAGGAGATCCTCGACCTGCTCGCGGAGGGCCAGAACGACCCCTACTTCGCGCAGGCCCTGGCCGAGCGGGTCGACCTGGAGGACCTGTCCAACACCATCGCCGGCGCGGGGATGCCGCCGCAGCCCAGCGGCTACGACCCGGACTACCAGGAGACGCTAGAGGCCTGGCGGCAGGACTACGACGCCTTGCTCGACGGCCTCGGGCAGACCATGGGTCTGGCCTCGCGCGGCACCGGCGACGTGGCCCCGCCGGAGGGGTGGAGCCAGCAGTGGATCGACGCGATCACCACGACCGACCCACCGGGGCAGGCCTCCCGGCTGGCGGCGGTGGTGTCCCGCGGCCAGTGGTCGACGGACTTCACCGTGGAGCTCACGCAGGCGCTCTACGACTACGAGACGGGGGACGAGGGTCACAAGGGGATGTGGAACGTCAGCGCCCATCCCCTGGGCACCTATGTCGGTGCCACGCTGCCGGACGGCACGCAGGCCTACGACCCCATGGCACTGGTGCTGGAGGCTGTCGCGAAGGATCCCGAGGCGGGGATGCGGATCTTCGAGGATGCAGACCGCACCACGGTCGAGGTGGACGGTGAGTCGCACGAGGTGTCCTCCTTCGTCGACTATCTGCTGACCAAGCGCAAGTGGCCCGTCGACGAGGGCGCTGCCGCAGGCGAGATGCTCACCAGCGCGATCACTCCCTACGAGGGAGGTAGCACCTACTCGCTGACAGTGGGCGAGGACGTGAGGCTCGTCTCGAAGGCCTTCGAGGAGGAGGTGCTGGCCCGTAGCGAGGACAAACCATGGTGGTCCGACGTCGGGCACCTGTTCCTCGACGTTCTCGGCCTGGTCCCGGTCATCGGTGAGCCGATCGACGGGGTCAACGCCGCCTGGTACTACGCCGAGGGCGATGTCGTCAACGGCAGCCTCACGGTCGTCGCGATGGTGCCGTTGGCGGGATGGGGCGGGACCGGAGCCAAGTGGGGAACAAAGGTGTTCAAAGGCAGCGACGCGGCCAAGTTCATCGATGAGGTCGGGGGCAAGGTCCTCGACGATGCCATCGACGCAGCACCAGTGCCGACCGTGGCGAAGGCCGACGGACTGCCGGGCAAGGTGGACGTCCCCTCGATGAAGTTCACCGACGAGGCAAGTTTCAACGCGGCGGCCAACAAGGCCCATCCGAACGCCAGCTACGAGTACAACGGGGTGACGTGGAAGACGGACGAGTTCGGGCGCACGAAGGCCGTCGAGGGCACGATTACCGAAGGCTCGGCGACCCGAAGCAAGCTGCAGACGGACATCGGCAACACGCCCGGAGTAGCGGCAGACACCGACGTGGGCTTCCATCTCCTCGGACACTGGTTCGGCGGACCGACGAACCGCCTCAACGTCGTCCCAGGAAACGGCAAGCCACTCGCGGACGGCACGAAGAACCTCAACAACAGCGGTTACGCCAAGATGGAACGGTCCCTGCGTGACGCCATACGTGATCCCGATGTGGCGAGCGTCTCCGTCAAGCTGGAACCGAAGTACATGTCGACTAATGTCTCGGTGCGTCCTGATGCCTTCAATGTGGTCACGACCATCACCCGCAAGGACGGGACGATCGAGACCAAGCCATACTTCTTCGAGAACCAGAGGTAGCCCTGATGAGACCCGAGGCAGAATCGCAGCTGCGCAACATGGTTGCGGACTACATCGCCGTTGCGCCTGAAGGCTGGGTGCGCATCGTCACTTGGTGGGCCAAGCTGGGCGACAGTGCTGATGAGGCGTCTATGAGCGCGGTCCAGTCGCCCGCGGAGGTCGTCGTCAGGGGAGCCGATGGAGTGCTACGGCAGGAGTCGCTGGCCCCAGATTTCCCCTGGATGCACGTCAAGGCGATGGACGAGGCGCTCAAGGGGGACCCGGAAGAAGGATGGCTGGTCATGCGGGTCGAGATCGACGCCGACTGCGACGAGCCGCGCGTGGAGTTCGACCACGACACCCTGGTCCGGGCGGAAACCTCGCTCCAGGACCCGTGGGCGGACGAGGTACACCACTACCTGGAGCGGCACCAGGAGGAGCTGGAGCGGATGAGCGGACCGGCCACGACAAGCACGCCGGAGGACCAGTCGCGCCGTCGGTGGAATTGGTTCAGGTCGTGATGAACAAGGCGGGGGGAGTCGCAGTGCTGGAAGGCGAACTCGAAGCGACCGTCGGCGACATCGTCGACGCTTTCGCTGAGTCCTTTCCGAACTGGATCAGGGTCGTGATCTGGATCGGTCGTCTGAAGTACAAAGGCCAGCCCACCGACACCAACACCCGGCTCAACCGGGTGTTGTCGTACACCGATGGTGAGGTGGTCGCCGCCTACCACACCAAGATGCGCACCGTGTCTGCGCTGTATCGGCGCATCGATGCGCTGACGGAGGACGTGGACTGGACCCAGTGCCGGATCGTGGCTGACCGCGACGGCAAGCACCAGATCGACCTTGTGACCGACGAGCCGCGGCGAGACCTTGAGGGCGCTGGTTCCGACCCCTACTGGGATCAGGTCCACGACTATCTAGAACTGAACCGTGCTGAGGTTGGCGCGCTCGTGGAACGGCTGCGGAGCAGCGGCGACCTGCCCGGCGAGAAGAAGAAGTCGGGCCGAGGGGTGCTCAGCTACTTCCGCCCGGGAACGTGATTAGGACCACGAGAGCGCGTTCAGATGAGTGACCCAGTGTCGGTGGACCGGCAGGTCGAGACGATGGTCTCCGTCCTCACCTCCGACCATCCGCAATGGATACGCGCCGTGGCGTGGGTCGGCCGACTTCAAGAGGACGATGGCTCACCCGCCGAGAGCGATATCTACCTCAACAGAGTGATCTGTTGGAAGGACGGGGGTGTTGTCGCCGAGTACTACACCGGGTTCGACGATTACGAGGCCTATCGTGCGATCGCTGAGGCGTCGAAAGACGTCGAATGGACGCAATTCAGGCTGGTGGCTGACCGGGATGGGGAACGACAGGTGCGGTTCGTGACTGATGAACCACGAAGGCTGGCGGAAGGTGCGGCCACCGATAACTACTGGCGCCAAGTGCACGACTATGCCCAACTGAACGGCGACGACCTGGAAACGCTGGTCAGACGGCTGCGGAGCACTGGCGACCTTCCCGGTGGGAAGAACAAGTCCCGGCGAGGCGTCCTCGGCTACTTCCGACCAGGCGCCTGACGTCGGACACAGGGGAGAGGGTGCGCATGAGCGACTCGGAGTTGCTGGACCTGCAGGTCGAGGCGATCGTCTCGGTCCTCACCTCCGACCACCCGCAATGGATCCGCGCCGTGGCGTGGGTCGGCCGACTTCAGAATGATGACGGCTCGCCTGCGGAGGGCGACATCTACCTCAATCGGGTGCTGTGCTGGAAAGACGGCGTGGTCGTCCCTGAGTACTTCACCGGGTTCGGCGACTACGACGCCTACCGCGCGATTTCGCAGATGACGTCTGACGTCGATTGGACCCAGTTCAGGCTGGTCGCAGACCGAGATGGCGGCAGACAGGTCGAGTTCGTGACGGACGAGCCTCGGCGTCAGGTCGAAGGCTCGGCAACCGACCCGTACTGGCACCAGGTCGACGATTACCTCGAGCTGAACCGCGAGGAGGTCGATGCGCTCGTGGAACGCCTCCGAGCGAGCGGGGACCTGCCCGGGCAGAAGAAGCGGCGACGGGGAATCCTTGGGCTGCTTTCAGGTGGAGCATGAGTGCCGACGCCGGCGATCTCCAGGGGACTCTTGCCCCGCACCTCGATGAGATCGTCGCGACACTGGTCCGGGGCCAACCGGCGTGGATCAGGGTGATGTTCTGGGTAGCACGTCTGGCCGAGCCGGACGGGTCCCCGGCACCTGCTTATCTCAGGCTCAACCGGGTGGTGTCCTGGGTGGACGGCGCGGCCGTCGCGACCTATGGCAAGGCATTCGGGCTCTCGGACGAACTGCGAGCCGTGGACGACAAGACAGCCACTGTCCCGTGGACGCAGTTGAGACTGGTGGCAGATCGTGATGGACAGCGAGAGCTGCGGCTGGTCGATGACGAGCCTCGCCGACAGTTCGACGACTCGGCGAGCGACCCGTACTGGCGACAGGTTCACGACTACCTGGACCTGAATCGTGACCAGGTCGATGCACTCGTGGAGCGGCTGCGGGCAAGCGGGGATCTTCCCGTTGAGGAGAAGAGGAGCGGACGCGGTCTGCTCAGCCTCTTCAGACACCGCCGCGGCCAGCCGTCAGTTTCGACCCGAGAGGACTCCCGCGATGGATGAGCAAGCGCGGCTACACCTTCAGCGCTTCGCCGACGCCTACCGCGAGGCCGCGCCCGAGGGCTGGGTGCGAATCGTCACCTGGTGGGCCAAGATGGGCGAGTCGCCAGAGGAGGCCTCCCTCGACGCGACCATGGCGCCAGCTGTCGTGGTGCTTCGGGATCGCCGCGGATTCCTGGTGCAGGAGCCGATCGAGCCGATGAGCGAGCCGCTGCAGGACCTGCTCCAGCTCGAGGCTCTGGATCAGGACGACACCGGTTGGCTCGTCATGCGGGTAGAGATCGACGCCGACGCTCCCGAACCACGCGTGGAGTTCGACCACGAGACCCTCGTCCGGGCGGAGGCCTCGCTCCAGGACCCCTGGGCGGACGAGGTACATCACTACCTGGAGCGGCACCGTGAGGAGCTCCAGGGGCTGCCGGTGGAACCGACGACGGAGGAGACCGGGCCCGCCCTGGTCGACGTTCCCGGCGTGCACGAGATCGCGGACCGGATCGTGGACGGCCTGACCGGTGACCACTCGTCGTGGATCCGCGTCGTGATGTGGATCGGGCGACTCCAGCAGGAGGACGGGTCGACGGCACCGAACAACGTGCGGCTCAACCGGGTGATCACCTGGGACGGAGCGCAGCTCGCGGCACAGTACGGCCGCACCTCGACGGCTCATGACGCTATCGAGGCGCTGTACGAGGCCGCCGGTGGCGTGGACTGGACCCAGCTGAGACTGATCGCCGACCGGGACGGCCCGCGCTCGATCCTCGCCGTGATGGACGAGCCGCGACGACCTGAGGAAGGGGCGGCGACCGATCCCTACTGGCGGCAGGTCCACGACTACCTCGAGCTCAACCAGGACGAGGTGGAGGCGCTGGTCGAGCGGCTTCAGGACCACGGCAACCTGCCTGGTGACCGAGGCGGGCAGAAGCGTGCCGGGTTACTCAGCTGGCTGCGGCGCCGGGGCTGATACCTGCCGGTCAGCCCACCGGGGAGCGTCCCTGGTCGCGGTGACCGAGCCGCGCCGACAGCTCGGCCGCCGTCTGCCGGACCAGCCGGACGACCGCCTCGATCCGCAGGTCACGGTCCGCCGGGTAGGTGACGGCGACCCCCGCGACCGGGTGGCCCGAGTGGTCCAGCACGGCTGAGGCGACCGACGCCAGACCGGGCGTGACGAGGCCGTCCTCGACGGCATACCCACGGCCCCGGGTGTCGGTGAGCACCCGCCGCAGCTCGACGAGGGAGCGCGGCCCCTGCTCGTGCCGCTGCACGAAGGCCTCGCGCGAGGGGAAGAGCGCGCGCACCTGCGCCGCCGGGAGCGCCGCCAGGATCGCCAGCCCGCTCGCGGTGAGGGTCGCGGGCAGGCGCACCCCGGCGTCGGTGACCAGCGAGGGTCGCCCGGCGACCCGCTCCTCGATGACGTAGAGCACGTCCGGCCCGTGCAGCACCGCCAGGTGAGCGTTGTGCCCGCACGCGTCGGCGAGCCGGGTCAGCCGCGGGCGGGCCAGCCGTTGCAGCGGCGCCTGCCGGGTGTAGGCCGAGCCCAGCTCGTAGGCGGCGACACCCAGGCCGTAGCGCCGCTCCTCGGGCAGGTGCACGGCATACTGCTGCTCGACGAGGACCGTGAGCAGGTGGTAGGTCGTGGACCGCGGCAGCCCCAGCTCGCGGGCGATCGTCGCCGCCGCGACCGGTGTCGCGTGCCGAGCGAGCAGCGTGAGGATGGCCAGCGCGTGACCCGCGGCGGGTGCATTGCTGGTCCCCATCCTCCCGAGGGTAGGCGCTCACCCGCCTCCGCGGGCGCTCACGCGTCCCCGGGCAGCCAGATCCGGTCGAGGTAGTCGCGCATCGAGCGGTCGGAGGAGAAGAACCCACAGCGGGCGACGTTGAGGATCGTCGAGCGGCTCCATGCCTCGGGGTCGGCGTAGGCCCGCTCCACGCGGTCCTGGGCTTCGAGGTAGGACCCAAATCCTGCCAGCGCCATGAACGGGTCGTGGTTGAGCAGGTTGTCCAGCACCGCCGAGACGGCGCCCCGGTCGCCACCGGTGAAGTGGCCGCTGCCGATGAGGTCGATCGTGGCCTTGAGCACCGGGTCCGCCTCGTAGAACGAGCTGGGGACGTAACCCCGCTGGCGCAATTCCTCGACCTCCGGCTCGGTCATGCCGAAGAGGAAAAAGTTGTCCTCGCCGACGAGGTCGAGGATCTCGACGTTGGCGCCGTCGAGGGTGCCGATCGTCAGGGCGCCGTTGAGCGCGAACTTCATGTTGCCGGTGCCCGAGGCCTCCTTGCCGGCCAGCGAGATCTGCTCGGACAGATCGGCGGCCGGGATGACCTTCTCGGCGAGGGTGACGTTGTAGTTGGCCGGGAAGAGCACCTGCAGCCGGCCGTCCATCACCGGGTCGGTGTTCACCGTCTCCGCGACCGAGTTGATGAGGAAGATGATCTCCTTGGCCATGTGGTAGCCCGGCGCCGCCTTGGCGCCGAAGAGCACCGTGCGCGGGGTCACCTGGTCGATCGGGGTGCGGCCCGAGAGGACTCCCTCGTAGACCGAGACGACGTGCAGCAGCTTCAGGGTCTGCCGCTTGTACTCGTGCAGCCGCTTGACCATGACGTCGAGCAGGTGGTCCTGGGACAGCTCGATGCCGTCACGGACGCGCAGCAGCTTGCTGAGCCGCTCCTTGTTGGCGTGCTTGACGTCCCGGAACCGCTGCCGGAAGTCGGCGTCGTCGGCATACGGCTCGAGCTGGCGCAGCTGCTCCAGGTCGGTGACCCAACCGGTCCCGATGGTCTCGTTGATGAGGTCCGACAACCGCCGGTTGGCCAGGTAGAGGAAGCGGCGCGGGGTGATGCCGTTGGTGACGTTGGTGAACTTCTCCGGCCACATCGCGTGGAAGTCGGGCAGCACGTCGTCGCGCAGCAGCTGGCTGTGCAGCTCGGCGACGCCGTTGACCTTGGCGCCCGCGACGGTGGCGAGGTAGGCCATCCGCACCGCGCGCTGCGGCTGCTCGGCGATGATCGACATCCGCCGCACCCGGCCCTCGTCGCCCGGGAAGGCGTCGCGCACCTCGAGCAGGAACTCTTCGTTGATGCGGTAGATGATCTCCAGGTGGCGCGGCAGCAGCCGCCCCAGCAGGTCGACGGGCCACACCTCGAGCGCTTCGGGGAGCAGCGTGTGGCAGGTGTAGGCGAAGCACTGCTGGGTGATGTCCCACGCCTCGTCCCAGTCGAAGCCCTTCTCGTCGACGAGGATGCGCATGAGTTCGGGCACCGCGATGACCGGGTGGGTGTCGTTGAGCTGGAAGATGATCCGCTGCGGCAGCTCGCGCAGGTCCACGTCGCGCGGCAGGGTGTTCTCGATGAAGTCGCGCAGGCTGCAGGCGACGAAGAAGTACTGCTGCTGCAGCCGCAGCTCCTTGCCCTGCGGCGTCGAGTCGTCGGGGTAGAGCACCTTGGAGATGTTCTCCGCGAAGATCTCCGCGCGGGAGGCCTGGGCGTAGTCGCCGGCGTTGAAGGTCTGCAGGTCGAAGGCCTGGTTGGCCTCGGCGCTCCACAGCCGCAAGGTGTTGACGACGCCGTTGCGGAAGCCGGGGACCATGTAGTGGTAGGGGACGCCGCGGACCTGCCAGGCGGGGACCCAGCGGGTGTGCTCGGTGCCGTCCTCGTCGACCGAGGTCTCGGTATGCCCGCCGAAGCCGACCTGGACGGCGCGCTCGGGGTGCGGGAACTCCCACGGGCTGCCCAGGCGCAGCCAGCTGTCCGGCTCCTCGACCTGGCGGCCCTCGACGAAGGTCTGCCGAAAGATGCCGTACTCGTAGCGGATGCCGTAGCCGATGCACGGCTGGTCCATCGTCGCGAGCGAGTCGACGAAGCAGGCGGCGAGCCGCCCGAGGCCGCCGTTGCCCAGGCCGGGCTCGACCTCCTGGCCGCGCAGCGCCGCCATGTCGATGCCGCACTGCTCCATCGCCTGCTCGGCGATGCCCTGCAGGTCCGAGGCGAGCAGGTTGTTGCCGAGCTGGCGGCCCAGGAGGTACTCCGCCGAGAGGTAGCCCACGATCCGGGTCGGGTTCTTGCGGCGCCGGTGCCCGGTCTCCAGCCAGGACGCCATGAGGTAGGAGCGCACGGTCCGGGCGAGCGCGAGGTACTGGTCGTTGATCGTCGACTGCGACAGCTTGACGCCCTGCCCGAAGTTGAGCTGGTCCAGGAACTCACGGACGAAGCCGTCGACGGTGCGCGGCGGCGAGGTCACCGGGCCGGTCGCCAGCTCGTGCGACGCCTCGAAGCTGGGGCCGCGCCGGTTGGCGTCGGCGGACGGGCTCTCGTCGGTGATGACGGGGTGCGGGTGCGTGGAGGTCACGAGTCGTAACCCTAGGGCCTCGCTGGTTCCCGGGCATACCTGGCGCGGGGCGTGTGTTGGCAACCAGGCCCGCCCTGAGAGCACCCGAGACCGGAGGAGACCGAGAGTGACCCCAGCCGACCAGTCCGCCCCCGCTCGTGAGGTCCGCCTCGTCGCCCGCCCGCACGGGTGGCCCGAGCCGTCCGACTTCGAGCTCGCGACGAGCGAGCTGCCCGAGCTCGCCGACGGGCAGGTGCGGGTGCGCAACGAGCTGATCTCCGTCGATCCCTACATGCGCGGTCGGATGAACGACACCCGGTCCTACGTCGCGCCCTTCGAGCTGGGCCGGGCGATGGAAGGCGGCGCCGTCGGGGTCGTCGAGGAGTCCCGCGCCGAGGGGTATGCCGTGGGCGACCACGTCCTGCACCAGCTCGGCTGGCGCGAGGAGGCCGTCGTGGACGCGGAGTCCGCGCGCGTCGTCGACACCGACGCGGCGCCCGCCCCCGCCTACCTCGGGGTGCTCGGCATGACCGGGCTCACCGCCTACGCCGGGCTGGTCCGCGTCGCGCAGCTGCGCGAGGGCGACGTCGTCTTCGTCTCCGGGGCCGCCGGAGCGGTCGGCAGCGTGGCCGGCCAGGTGGCCAAGGCGCTCGGCGCGTCCCGCGTGATCGGCAGCGCCGGCTCCCAGGAGAAGGTCGACCACCTCGTGGACGAGCTCGGCTTCGACGCCGCCTTCAACTACAAGGACGGCGACGTCGCCGCCCAGCTCGCCGAGCACGCGCCCGACGGGATCGACGTCTACTTCGACAACGTCGGCGGCGACCACCTGGAGGCCGCGATCGGGGCCCTCCGGCAGGGTGGCCGGATCGCGATCTGCGGCGCCATCTCGAGCTACAACGACACCGAGCCCGCGCCGGGACCGCGCAACCTGGCCCGGCTCATCCAGGTGCGTGGCACGATGACCGGCTTCCTCGTCCCCGACCACCAGGACCTGGCGGAGGAGTTCGCCGAGCGGGCCGCCGGATGGCTGTCCTCCGGGCAGCTGAGCTCCCGCGAGACCGTCGTCGACGGCATCGAGCACGCGGTCGACGCCTTCCTCGGGCTCCTGCGCGGCGACAACACCGGCAAGATGCTCGTGCGCGTCTGAGGTCTGAGCCGCTCAGCGGTATGCCCGGGCGGCCCGCCGCGGCGAGAACCAGGAGGGGGTGTGGGCAGGCATACCGAAAATCGCAGGTGCAACGCCTTTTCCGACGCCTAGGGTCGGTCCTCGGTCCGCACGAGGCGGGCCACGCGAGGAGGAAAGGACCGATGGAGCAGCTGACGCCGACGCTCATGAACTGGGCGTCGATCCTGGAGCAGAGCACGCGCGAGCAGGCGGAGCTGACGGCGAGGATGCCGTTCATCCACCCGCACGTCGCGCTGATGCCCGACGCCCACCTGGGCCTGGGCGCCACCGTGGGGTCGGTCATCCCGACCCTCGGGGCGATCATCCCGGCCGCCGTGGGCGTCGACATCGGGTGCGGCATGATCGCCGTGCGCACACCGTTCACGACCCACGACCTGCCGGCCGACCGCGCCCCCGTGCGCGAGGCGATCGAGCGGGCGATCCCGCTGCACGCCGGCGCCGCCAACCGCACGGTGAGCCGCGAGCACACCGAGCAGCGACTGGTGACGTTGCGGGCGCTCGCCGAGGAGGCGGGCTTCGACCCCGCCGAGCACGCCCGGCGCTGGGAGCTGCAGCTGGGCACCCTCGGCTCCGGCAACCACTTCATCGAGGTGACGGCGGACGAGCAGGACGGTGTCTGGTTGTTCCTCCACTCCGGGTCGCGGGGTGTCGGCAACAAGATCGCCCAGCAGCACATCCGGGTCGCCGCGCAGCAGTGCGAGGGCGTCGACCTGCCGCACCGGGACCTCGCCTACCTCACCGAGGGCACGCCGGCGTTCGACCGCTACATCGCGCAGATGCGGTGGGCGCAGACGTATGCCCTGCTCAACCGCGAGGAGATGATGGACCGGGTCGTGCGCCAGGTCGCGGAGTGGCTGGCGGTGGACGTCGCCGCGGTGGAGCGGGTGGAGGAGATCAACTGCCACCACAACTACACCGAGCAGGAGGTCCACTTCGGCGAGACCGTGTGGCTGTCCCGCAAGGGTGCCATCAACGCCGAGGCCGGTCGGCCGGGGCTCATCCCCGGGTCCATGGGGACGGCGTCCTACGTCGTCGTCGGCAAGGGCTGCCGGGAGGCGCTCAACTCGGCGCCGCACGGTGCCGGGCGGACCTTCTCGCGGCGGCGGGCCAGGCGTGAGTTCACCGTCGAGGACCTGCGGGCAGCGATGAGCGGGATCGAGTACCGCGACACCGACGCCTTCATCGACGAGATCCCGGCCGCCTACAAGGACATCGACCAGGTGATGGCGGACGCCACCGACCTGGTGGAGGTCCGGCACACCCTCCGGCAGCTGGTGAACGTCAAGGGCGACTGAGCGCGCCCCGAGCCGGCGCCGGTGACGTGCGGTGCCGAGTGGCCCACTTCGGAGCGGTTCCTCTCCGGAACCGCCGACCGGAGTGGGCCACTCGGCACGTGACGTGGGGAGTCGGCGCGTGGGGAGTCAGCGGTATGCGCGGGCGGCCCGCCGCGCGGACGCCGGCACGAGCACCTCGAAGCGCTCAAGGACGACGAGGGTGTCGTCCCCGACCGGCTCGTCGTCCGGCGCCGTGGCGGCGAAGGCCGTGCGGTGGATGGCGCGCCAGTCGGCGAGCGTGCCGTTGCCCTCGCCCTCGAGCCGGGCGTGCTCGGCAGTGACGTCGGCGAAGCGGCAGACCTCCACGTCCGTGATCCTGATGAGCGCCCGCGGGTGGCCCGAGCCGTCGAGCAGGATGGACAGCAGCCCCGGCTCGGGCAGCGCCAGGTCGAGGTCGACGCCGGTGCGGGTGAGGGTGTCGCCCTCGGCCGGCGCCTCGTCCAGGGCCTGCCGCGCCCGCGCGTCGGCCTCGTAGTCCCGGTAGGCGCTGGCCGTCGCGGTCTTCCGCCCGGCGAGCACCAGCCCGAGCAACCGGTCCGCGGTCTGCGGGTCGTCCTCCCCGCCGAAGCTCCACGCCGGCGGCGGGAGGGTGTCGCTCACCTGGGCACCGGCATACACCTCGATGCGGTTGAGCTTGCCGCGGATCCGCGCGTCCTCCCAGAACGCGGCGATCGCACGGTCGTGCCGGCTGCGCTCCGGTCCGCCCGGTGTCTGCTCGCTCATGCACCCCACCCTAGGCTCACCCGGTGTGAGGCCCTTCCTGCTGCTCGGCACGCGCGCCGAGGACGACGCCGCCGCCGACGAGTATGCCGGCTTCCTGCGCTACGGCGGCCTCACGGAGAGCCAGCTGCACCGCGTCCGGGTCGAGGCGGCGCCGCTCGCGCCGGTCGACCTCGAGGCCTACAGCGGGGTCATCGTGGGCGGCAGCCCGTTCAACGCCTCGGACGAGCGCAAGGGCGAGGTGCAGCTGCGGGCCGAGCGGGACCTCACCGAGCTGGTGCGCCGGGTCGTCGAGGCGGACGTGCCCTTCCTCGGTGCCTGCTACGGCATCGGGCTCCTGGGCATGGTCTGCGGCGGCACGGTCGACCGGCGGTATGCCGAGGCGCCGGCCGCGACACCCATCCGGCTCACCGAGGCGGGGCGGGCCGACCCGCTGCTGGCGGGCATACCCGACCCGTTCCACGCCATCGTCGGGCACAAGGAGGCGTGCGCGACGCTACCCGCCGGTGCCGTCCTGCTGGCGTCGTCAGCGGGGTGCCCGACGCAGATGTTCCGGATCGGTCGGCACGTCTACGCCACGCAGTTCCACCCCGAGCTCGACGCCGACTCGCTGGAGCACCGGCTGCGGATCTACGCGGGGCACGGCTACTGCGAGCCGGAGGAGGTCGGCCCCATCGTCGCGCAGGCCCGGTCGGTGGAGCTGGGGCACGTGCGGACCGTGCTGCGCAACTTCGTCGCCCTCGCGCGGGACTGACGCTCCTTCGCGTGGCAGGGGTGGCCGGGTGCGCAGGTCAGCCGCGCTCGCTCGACCGGCGCACGACCAGCTCGGGGGTGAAGCTCACGTGCCGGTGCTCGTGCGGCTGCCCCGTGCTGGCTGACTCCGCCTCCTCCAGCAGCGCGGCCGCGGCGGCCTGCCCCATCTCCTGGCAGGGCTGACGCACGGAGGTGAGGGGCACCGCGGCGGCCCCGGCGAACTCGATGTCGTCGTAACCCACCAGCGCGACCTCGTCGGGCACGGCCACGCCGTGCTGGGTGAACGTCTGCAGGACGCCCAGCGCCAGCAGGTCGTTGGCGCAGAAGACCGCGGTCGGGCGCTCCGCCGGCCCGAGCTCGAGGAAGCGGCGGGCCGCGTCGCGTCCGTCCTCGAACTGCATACCCTCCGTGTCGAGGACGAGCAGGTCCTCGCCGATCCCGCCCTCGACGACCGCGGCCCGGGCGCCAGCGAGCCGGTCCACCGACTGCGTCACGTCGCTGCTCTGCCCGACGAAGGCGAGCCGGGTATGACCGGTCGCGAGCAGGTGCTCGGCCGCCAGGCGCCCACCGAGCAGGTCGTCGACGCCGACGCTGCACCAGTCCTGGTCCTGGCCCCGCGGAGTGCGGTCGACGAAGACGACCGGGACCCCGCGCTCCACCAGCGTGCGCAGCCGCGGGTTGTCCGCGTCGACCGGGGTGATGCAGACCCCACGCACCCGCTGGGACAGGAGCGCCTCGAGGTAGTCGTCCTCACGGCTCGCCTGCTGGCCGCTGTCGCAGAGGAAGACCGTCAGGCCGGCGTCCCGCGCGGCGTGGTCGATCCCGCGGGCGACATCGGTGAAGAACGGGTTGGCCGCGTCGAGCACGAGGTAGGCCATGGTGCGGCTGTCCCCGGCGCGGAGCTGACGGGCGGTGTCGTTGCGCACGAAGCCCAGCTCGGCGATCGCCTGCGCGACGCGCTCCCGGGTGGCGGGCCGGACGCTGTCGGGGCGGTTGAGGACGTTCGAGACCGTCCCCAGGGACACTCCGGCGCGGCGGGCGACGTCCTTGACGCTCGGGCGGGCCATGCGGGCTCCGTTCGGTGGGGTGGGAGCAGAGTAGCGGTGAAAGCATTCAGAGCAGAAGGTCCACACCTTGACGAGCGCGAGGTCTGGATCTAGGGTACCCATGAAACGATTCATGGATGACTAGAGGAGTTCCCCATGACCGATCCCAGCGCTGCGACCGGCTTCAGCTCCATCACCGACACCCTCGACCGGCTCGCCATCGAGGTGCCGTCCTGGGCCTACGGCAACTCCGGCACCCGCTTCCGCGTCTTCGGCACGCCGGGCACGCCCCGGACCGTCGAGGAGAAGATCGCCGACGCGGCCCAGGTGCACGCACATACCGGTCTGGCGCCGAGCGTCGCGCTGCACATCCCCTGGGACAAGACCGACGACTACACCGCGCTGCGGGAGTATGCCGAGGGGCTCGGAGTCCGCCTCGGGACGGTGAACTCCAACACCTTCCAGGACGAGGCCTACAAGTTCGGCTCCCTCACCAGCGCGGACGATGCGGTGCGGCAGCAGGCGGTCGACCACCACCTCGAGTGCCTGGAGATCATGGGGCGGACCGGCTCCCGCGACCTCAAGATCTGGCTCGCCGACGGCGCCAACTACCCGGGTCAGAACGACCTGAGACAGCGCCAGGACACCCTCGCCGAGTCGTTGCGCACGATCTACGACCAGCTCGACGACGGCCAGCGGCTGGTGCTGGAGTACAAGTTCTTCGAGCCCGCGTTCTACTCCACCGACGTCCCGGACTGGGGCACGTCCTACGCCCACGTCTCCGCGCTGGGGGAGAAGGCGATGGTCTGCCTGGACACCGGGCACCACGCGCCGGGAACCAACATCGAGTTCATCGTCGCCCAGCTGCTGCGGCTCGGGAAGCTCGGCTCCTTCGACTTCAACTCCCGGTTCTACGCCGACGACGACCTCATCGTCGGGGCGGCCGACCCCTACCAGCTGTTCCGGATCGTGGTCGAGGTCATCCGGGGCGGCGGGCTGGACGCCGACTCCGAGGTCGCGCTCATGCTCGACCAGTGCCACAACATCGAGGAGAAGGTGCCCGGGCAGATCCGGTCGGTCCTCAACGTGCAGGAGATGACCGCCAAGGCGCTGCTGCTCGACCGCGAGGCGCTGGCGCAGGCGCAGGCGGACAACGACGTGCTCGCCGCCAACCAGGTCTTCATGGATGCCTTCTTCACCGACGTCCGCTCCGACCTCGCGGCCTACCGCGAGGAGCGCGGCCTGCCGGGCGACCCGATGGCCGCCTTCCGGGAGAGCGGCTACCTCGACCGGATCGCCGCCGACCGCGTCGGCGGGACCCAGTCCGGCTGGGGCGCCTAGCCCGCCCGCGCGACCGCGCCACCTGCATACCCTCCACGACACGCGAAGGAACACCCGGTCATGACCGACGAGAACCCTGCCGTCTCCGATCTCATCACCCGCTCCAACCGGCTCGGCGCCGACCCGAAGAATACCAACTACGCCGGCGGCAACACCTCCGCCAAGGGCACCGGGACCGACCCCGTGACGGGCCGCCCGGTCGAGCTGCTCTGGGTCAAGGGCTCCGGCGGCGACCTCGGCACCCTGAAGCCGGGCGGTCTGGCCGCGCTGCGCCTGGACCGGATGCGCGCGCTGGTCGACGTCTACCCCGGCGTCGAGCGCGAGGACGAGATGGTCGCCGCCTTCGACTACTGCCTGCACGGCAAGGGCGGGGCGGCGCCGTCGATCGACACCGCCATGCACGGGCTGGTCGAGGCCGCGCACGTCGACCACCTGCACCCCGACTCCGGCATCGCGATCGCCACCGCCGCCGACGGCGACGAGCTGACCCGGACCATCTTCGGCGACAAGGTCGCCTGGGTGCCGTGGCGCCGGCCCGGCTTCCAGCTCGGCCTCGACATCGCTGCCATCAAGGAGGAGCACCCCGAGGCGATCGGCTGCGTCCTCGGCGGCCACGGCATCACCGCCTGGGGGGAGACCAGCGAGGAGTGCGAGGCCAACTCGCTGTGGATCATCGACACGGCCGCGGCATACATCGAGGAGCACAGCACCGACGAGCCCTTCGGCGCCGCGCTCGAGGGATATGCCGCCCTCCCGGAGCCCGAGCGGCACGCCAGGGCGGCGGCGCTCGCCGGCACGATCCGCGGCATCGCGAGCACCGACCGGCCGATGGTGGGCCACTACACCGACAGCGACGTCGTCCTCGACTTCCTCGCCCACGAGGCCCACCCGCGGCTGGCCGAGCTGGGCACCTCGTGCCCGGACCACTTCCTGCGCACCAAGGTCAAGCCGCTGGTCCTCGACCTGCCGGCGACCGCGGGCGTGGAGGAGATGAAGGAACGGCTGCTCGAGCTGCACCAGCCCTATCGCGAGGACTACCAGGGCTACTACGAGCGCAACGCGACCGATGACAGCCCGGCCATCCGGGGAGCCGACCCGCTCATCGTGCTCGTGCCCGGCGTCGGGATGTTCTCCTTCGGCAAGGACAAGCAGACCGCGCGCGTGGCCGGCGAGTTCTACGTCAACGCGATCAACGTCATGCGCGGGGCGGAGGGCCTGTCGACGTATGCCCCCATCGACGAGGCGGAGAAGTTCCGGATCGAGTACTGGGCGCTCGAGGAGGCCAAGCTGCAGCGGATGCCGAAGCCCAAGCCGCTGGCCACCAGGGTCGCGCTCGTCACCGGTGGCGCCTCCGGCATCGGCAACGCCACCGCCCAGCGGCTCGCCGCCGAGGGCGCCTGCGTCGTCGTCGCCGACCTCGACCTGGAGAAGGCGCAGGCGGCCGCCGCGGAGATCGGCGGGCCCGACGTCGCCGTGGGCGTGCAGGTCGACGTCTCCGACGCCGCCGCGGTGCAGGCCGCGGTGGACGCGGCCGTGCTGGCCTTCGGCGGGCTCGACCTCGTGGTCAACAACGCCGGGCTCTCGCTGTCGAAGTCGCTGCTGGACACCACGGAGGCGGACTGGGACCGGCAGCACGACGTCATGGCCAAGGGCTCCTTCCTCGTCTCCCAGGCGGCGGCGCGGGTGCTCATCGACCAGCGGATGGGCGGCGACATCGTCTACATCTCCTCGAAGAACTCGATCTTCGCCGGCCCCAACAACATCGCCTACTCCGCGACCAAGGCCGACCAGGCCCACCAGGTCCGGCTGCTGGCGGCGGAGCTGGGCGCGCACGGGGTCCGCGTCAACGGCATCAACCCCGACGGCGTGGTCGCCGGGTCCGGCATCTTCGCCGGCGGGTGGGGCGCCAACCGGGCCGAGGTCTACGGCGTCGAGGAGAAGGACCTGGGCGCGTTCTACGCCCAGCGCACCATCCTCAAGCAGGAGGTCCTGCCCGAGCACTGCGCGGCAGCGGTCTTCGCGCTCGTCGGCCCCGACCTGCGGCAGACCACCGGGCTGCACGTGCCGGTCGACTCCGGGGTCGCCGCCGCGTTCCTGCGGTGAGCGGTATGCCGGAGGAGACCGGGACCGCCACCGTCGCCGCGGTCGACCTCGGCGCCAGCAGCGGCCGGGTCGTCCTCGCCCGGGTCGGGCCGGGGACGCTGGAGCTCACCGAGACCGGACGCTTCGACAACGGTCCGGTGCGCCTGCCGAGCGGGCTGCACTGGGACCTGCTCGCGCTTTATGCCGGGGTGCTGGAGGGCCTGCGCGAGGCC
This sequence comes from Serinicoccus hydrothermalis, assembly GCF_001685415.1. Lineage (NCBI taxonomy): Bacteria > Bacillati > Actinomycetota > Actinomycetes > Micrococcales > Ornithinimicrobiaceae > Serinicoccus > Serinicoccus hydrothermalis. The sequence goes on from NZ_CP014989.1 coordinate 2,543,197, forward strand.
GGGCGGCAGCTGGCCGGGACCGGCGAGGACCTGGCGAGCATCGGCATCGACTCCTGGGCGGTGGACTACGCGCTGCTCGCCGGTGAGCGGGGCGTCGGGCTCACCCATCACTACCGCGACGAGCGCCGTGGTGAGGTCGGTCCCGCACGCGTGCACGAGCAGATCTCCCGCGAGGAGCTCTACTCCCGGACCGGGCTGCAGTTCCTGCCGTTCAACACCGTCTACCAGCTCGCCGCGGAGGACAAGGGCGTGCTCGCGACCGCCGACCGACTGCTCCTCGTCCCCGACCTGCTGGCCTCCTGGCTGACCGGGGTGCAGGTGACCGAGAGCACCAACGCCTCCACCACCGGGCTGCTCGATCCCCGCACCGGTGCCTGGGACGGCGGGCTGATGGACCGGCTGGCGCTGCCCCGGACCCTCTTCACCGACCTCGTCGCGCCGGGGGAGCGCATCGGCTCGCTGACCCCCGAGGTGCAGGAGCAGACCGGCCTCGGCGAGGTCCCCGTCGTCGCCGTCGGGTCGCACGACACGGCCTCGGCGGTCGTCGGCGTGCCCCTGGCCGGTGAGGGAGCGGCATACCTCTCGCTGGGGACGTGGGGACTGGTGGGGCTGGAGCTGCCCGCGCCCGTGCTCACCGACGCGGCGCGCGAGGCGAACTTCACCAACGAGGGGGGTGTCGACGGCACGACCCGCTTCCTCACCAACGTCATGGGCACCTGGATGCTCAGCGAGGCCCAGCGGGTGTGGGAGGAGTCCGGTGAGGCCTCCCAGCTCGCGGATCTCCTGGCCGCCGCCGCGGAGGTGCCCGTCGGCACCGTGCCGGTGATCGACGTGCAGGACCCGCGCTTCGCCCCGCCGGGCGACATGCCCGCGCGGATCGAGCAGTGGTGCGCCGAGCACGACGTGACGCCCCCGCAGGGCCGCGGCGCCGTCGTGCGCTGCATCCTCGTCAGCCTCGCCGCGGCCTACGCCCACGCGCTCGAGGACGCCGCCAGGCTCACCGACCGGAGCATCTCGACCGTGCACGTCGTCGGCGGGCCGGCCCGCAACGAGCTGCTCTGCCAGGCGATCGCGGACGCCACGGGGTGCGAGGTCGTCGCCGGCCCGGTCGAGGCCACGGCCATCGGCAACGTGCTGGTGCAGGCCCGGGCCGCGGGGGTCGTGGGGCCGACCTTGTCCGATTTGCGTGCGGTCGTGCGTGAGACCCAGGACCTGCGCACCTTCGCGCCTCACGGGCAGGGCTGACGCCGCCCGCGCCCTGCCGGACCGTCCCTGCCCCACCGCTTTGGGGCTCGAGCTCGTCTGAGATCCGAGACGGTGAGGCCGCCGCAGGGGGTGACGCCGGCGCGGCAGACCGCTCCAATGGTCTCCATGAGCCGTCTCCCCGAGCCTGACCTGCCCCGCGAGGTCGTCGTCACCGTCGGCCCGATGTCGCACGCCGAGGTCGTCGCCGTCGCCCGGCACGGCGCGCGCGTGAGCATCGCGGACGACGCCGTCGAGGGCATCGCCGCGACCCGCCGCATCATCGAGGACCTGGCCGGTGACACCCAGCCGCACTACGGCATCTCGACCGGCTTCGGCGCGCTGGCCAACACCAGCATCCCCCCGGACAAGCGGGCGCAGCTGCAGCGCAGCCTGGTCCGCAGCCACGCGGCGGGATCCGGCCCGGAGGTCGAGCGCGAGGTCGTGCGTGCGCTCATGCTGCTGCGCCTGTCGACCCTCGCGACCGGCCGCACCGGGGTGCGGGTCGAGACGGCGCAGGCGTATGCCTCGCTCCTCAACGCCGGCATCACCCCCGTCGTGCGCGAGCACGGCAGCCTCGGCTGCTCCGGCGACCTCGCGCCGCTGGCCCACTGCGCCCTGGCCGTCATGGGCGAGGGCATGGTCCGGGTCGGCCCGGAGGCGGGCGCGGACCAGGAGGCCTGGCAGGCGTCCCCGCAGGAGCTCATCCCCGCCGGCGAGGCGCTGGGCCGAGCCGGGATCGCCCCGGTCGAGCTGGCCGAGAAGGAGGGCCTGGCCCTCATCAACGGCACCGACGGCATGCTCGGCATGCTCGTGCTCGCCCTGCACGACCTCGACACGCTGCTCACCACCGCCGACGTCGCCGCCGCGATGAGCGTCGAGGGCCTGCTCGGCACCGACGACGTCTTCGCCGCCGACCTGCACGACCTCCGGCCGCACCCCGGCCAGGCGCGCTCGGCGCAGAACCTGCGAGACCTCATGTCCGACAGCGCGATCCGCGAGTCGCACCGCACCGAGGCGTGCACCCGCGTGCAGGACGCATACTCGCTGCGCTGCTCGCCCCAGGTCCACGGATCGGCCCGCGACACCTGCGGGTATGCCCGCACCGTCGCCGACCGCGAGCTCGCCGCCGCCGTCGACAACCCGGTCGTGACGCGGGACGGACGGGTCGAGAGCAACGGCAACTTCCACGGCGCGCCCGTCGCCCACGTGCTCGACTTCCTCGCGATCGTCGCCGCCGACGTGGCGAGCATCAGCGAGCGGCGCACCGACCGCTTCCTCGACGTCGCCCGCAGCCACGGGCTGCCGCCCTTCCTCGCCGACGACCCCGGGACCGACAGCGGGCACATGATCGCGCAGTACACCCAGGCCGCGCTGGTCAGCGAGCTCAAGCGGCTGGCCGCCCCGGCGAGCGTGGACTCCATACCCTCCTCCGCGATGCAGGAGGACCACGTGAGCATGGGGTGGGGGGCCGCCCGCAAGCTGCGCCGCGCCGTCGACGGGCTGACCCGCGTCGTCGCGGTCGAGGTGCTCACCGCCGCACGCGCCCTCGACCTGCGCGCGCCGCTCACCCCGGCCCCCGCGACGGCCGCCGTCGTGGCGCTGCTGCGCGGGTCCGGCGTCGAGGGCCCCGGCCCGGACCGCCACCTCAGCCCCGAGATCGAGACCGTCGTCGACCTCGTCGCGGACGGCCGCGTCCGGGACGCCGCCGAGAGGGTCACGGGCCTGCTCCACTGACGACCGGACATACCGGACGTCCGGTATGTCCGGTCGGAGAACGACCGACAGACACACACGCAAGAACGAGTCGAAGGAGACCACCATGGAAGGCGCCCGCCCCGTGCGCGCACCGCGCGGCACGAAGCTCACCGCCCGCTCCTGGGCCACCGAGGCCCCGATGCGGATGCTCATGAACAACCTCGACCCCGAGGTCGCCGAGCGCCCGGACGACCTGGTGGTCTACGGCGGCACGGGCCGCGCCGCACGCGACTGGCGCAGCTTCGACGCCATGGTCCGCACCCTCACCGACCTGCGCGAGGACGAGACCATGCTGGTCCAGTCCGGCCGCCCGGTGGGCGTCATGCAGACCCACGAGTGGGCGCCCCGCGTGCTCATCGCCAACTCCAACCTCGTCGGCGACTGGGCGACCTGGCCCGAGTTCCGGCGGCTCGAGCAGCTCGGCCTGACGATGTACGGCCAGATGACCGCCGGGTCCTGGATCTACATCGGCACCCAGGGCATCCTGCAGGGCACCTACGAGACCTTCGCCGCGGTCGCCGCCAAGAAGTTCGACGGCAGCCTGGCCGGCACCCTCACCCTCACCGGCGGCTGCGGCGGCATGGGCGGTGCCCAGCCGCTCGCGGTCACCCTCAACGGCGGGGTATGCCTGGTCGTCGACGTCGACGAGGCGCGCCTGCGTCGGCGGGTCAAGAGCCGCTACCTGGACGAGGTCGCCGACTCCCTCGACGCGGGCGTGGAGCGCGCGCTGGCGGCCAAGGGGGCGCGCGAGGCCGTCTCGATCGGCGTCGTGGGCAACGCCGCCGAGGTCTTCCCCGAGCTGCTGCGCCGCGGCGTCGACATCGACATCGTCACCGACCAGACCTCCGCGCACGACCCGCTGTCCTACCTGCCGACGGGGATCGACCTCGCCGACTGGCACGACTACGCGGACAAGAAGCCGGAGGAGTTCACCGACCGGGCGCAGGAGTCGATGGCCCGGCACGTCGAGGCGATGGTCGGCTTCATGGACGCCGGGGCCGAGGTCTTCGACTACGGCAACAGCATCCGCGACGAGGCCCGCCAGGGCGGCTACGACCGGGCCTTCGAGTTCCCCGGGTTCGTCCCGGCATACATCCGGCCGCTGTTCTGCGAGGGCAAGGGGCCCTTCCGCTGGGCCGCGCTCTCGGGCGACGAGAAGGACATCGCCGCCACCGACCAGGCCGTCCTCGACCTCTTCCCCGACAACGAGCACCTGCACACGTGGATCCGGGGCGCGCAGGAGAAGGTCTCCTTCGAGGGGCTGCCGGCGCGGATCTGCTGGCTCGGCTACGGCGAGCGCGACAAGGCCGGGGTGCGCTTCAACGACATGGTGGCCTCCGGCGAGGTCAGCGCCCCGATCGTCATCGGCCGCGACCACCTCGACTGCGGCTCGGTCGCCAGCCCCTACCGGGAGACCGAGGCCATGGCGGACGGGTCGGACGCGATCGCCGACTGGCCGCTGCTCAACGCGATGGTCAACACCGCGTCCGGGGCGTCCTGGGTGTCGCTGCACCACGGCGGCGGCGTCGGCATCGGCCGGTCGCTGCACGCCGGCCAGGTCAGCGTCGCCGACGGCACCGACCTGGCCCGCCAGAAGCTCGAGCGGGTCCTCACCAACGATCCGGGCATGGGCGTCATCCGGCACGTCGACGCCGGCTACGACCGCGCCGACGAGGTCGCCGCCGAGCGCGGCGTCCGGGTCCCGATGCGCGAGGGCGACTGAGTGCATACCCGAATTCGACCTCTCGAAACGTCGCCATGGCGAGCAAAGCAGTAGTCGAAAACGGGCAGAGACACATCCGGCAGAGAGAGGACCATGAGTGACATGAGCGCCCAGACCCGTTCCGAGGAGGTCCCGGACACCGCCGCCCCGATGTGGAAGTTCTTCGTCCTGTCGGCGATCGGCGTCTTCATGTTCTTCGTGCCGATCACGATCGGGGAGCGGAGCACCATCCCGCTGGACCACATCGTGTCGTGGCTGCGCGAGGCGATCCCCGGCGTCCTGCCCTGGTATGCCCTCGCGCTCATCCTCGCGGGCGCGATCTACCCCTGGGTCACCGGGTCGTGGCGGCGGAGCACCACCGACGCCGTCTTCGCCGTGGCCCGCGTCATCGGGCTGGTCGTCGGGGTGATGCTCGTCCTCGGCGTCGGCCCGGACTGGCTCTTCGCCGACGACATCGGCCCGTTCCTGCTCAACGCGCTGGTCATCCCGGTGGGGCTGCTCGTCCCGATCGGTGCGGTCTTCCTGGCGCTGCTCGTGGGCTACGGGCTCATGGAGTTCATCGGCGTCCTCGCCCGCCCGCTCATGCGCCCGGTCTTCCGCACGCCGGGCCGCTCGGCGATCGACGCGGTCGCCAGCTTCGTCGGCTCCTACTCCCTGGCCCTGCTCATCACCAACCGGGTCTACCTCGACGGGAAGTACACGCGTCGCGAGGCCATGGTCATCGCGACCGGCTTCTCCACCGTGTCGGCGACCTTCATGATCGTCGTCGCGAGCGCGCTGGACCTCATGCAGCACTGGAGCCTCTACTTCTGGTCCACCCTGCTCATCACCTTCGCCGTCACCGCGATCACCGTGTGGATCCCGCCGCTGTCGCGGGTGCCGGACGAGACCGTCCCCGGCGTCGAGCACCAGCCGGAGCATCCCGTCGAGGGCGGCCGGTTCGCCACCGCGTGGCGGGAGGCCCGGCATACCGTCGCCGCGGACCCCGGCCTGCTGCGGACGGTCTGGTCCACCTTCCTCGACGGGCTCAAGATGGCCATGGCGATCCTGCCGAGCATCCTGTCGATCGGGCTGCTGGGCCTGGTGCTGGCGGAGTTCACGCCGGTCTTCGACTGGCTCGGCTACGTTTTCTACCCCATCACCTGGGCGCTGCAGATCCCCGAGCCGCTGCTCGTCGCCAAGGCCGCGGCGCTCGGCGTCTCGGAGATGTTCCTGCCGGCCGCGCTCGTCGCGGAGTCTGCGATGTCGGTGAAGTACGTCGTCGCCGTGGTCAGCGTCAGCCAGATCATCTTCTTCTCGGCGATGGTGCCCTCCCTCGTGGGCACGCAGATCCCGGTGTCGATCCCGCGGCTGCTCGTCATCTGGTTCGAGCGGGTATGCCTGAGCCTGGTCCTCGCGATCCCCGTGGGGCTGCTGCTGTTCTGAGGCGCGGCCGGCGTGGGCCGTGGGTACGTTCGCAGCATGGGCAACGTCGCAGTGCAGCGCCTCGGCGCCGAGGAGTTCATCTCGTTCACGACCTTCCGCCGCACCGGTGAGCCGGTGCCGACCCCGGTCTGGGTGGTGCCGCTGCGCGACGGTGAGCGGATCGGCTTCTACACGACCATGGGCACCGGCAAGACCAAGCGGCTGCGGCATACCTCGCGGGTCACGGTGCAGCCCTGCGAGCGGCGAGGCACCCCCAAGCCCGGCACCGAGCCGGTCGAGGGGACCGCCGAGATGGTGCAGGGCGGGGCCGACTTCGACGAGGTCAGGGCCGCGGTGCGCGCGAAGTACGGCTGGCAGACGCGGGTCTTCCGCCTGGTCGGCAAGCTCACCCAGCGCGGCAAGGGGCTGACCTACGGCGACACGGTCGTGCTCGTCACCCCGGGGGTCCTGCCCGGCTGACCTGTGGACGACGCCGGTGTGGGTCGGCCCGGACCGGCATGCTGGACGTCATGACGCGGGAGGGGCACGATGGAGAGCATGAGCATGACCGAGGTCGGCATCTACACGGTCGAGGACCTGTATGCCTACCGCGAGCAGCGGGACGACATGACGATCCAGCTCATCGAGGGTGAGCTGGTCGTGTCGCCCGGACCCAGCATCATCCACCAGGCGGTGAGCGGGGAGCTCTTCGCCCTCCTGCGGGCCGCCTGCCCGCCTCACCTGCGCGTGCTCACCGCACCGCTGGACCTGAGGGCAGGGGAGCGCAGCATGATCCAGCCCGACCTCATGGTCATCCCGCGCGAGATCCGCGAGGGCGGTCAGGTCGAGGTGCCGCCGGTGCTGGCGGTCGAGATCCTCTCGCCGTCCAGCCGTCGGGCCGATCTCGTCGCCAAGCCGGACGTGCTCGCCCGGTTCGGGTGCCGGCACTACTGGGTCGTGGACCCGGAGGCGCCGGGGATACGCGTCTACCGTCTCGTGGGTGGCGCCTACGAGTCGGGCGAGGTCGTCATGGGAGCGGCGACCTTCGAGGTGCGCGAGCCGTTCGAGGTGTCCTTCCGGCTCTCCGACCTCACCCGGTGACGTCGGCGACCCGGGCGTCGAGCGCGGCCAGGGCCGCCTCGGCGTCGACGGTCACCGCGACGCCGTGCGCGCCGGCCCCGAGCGAGATCCGGCGGCCCGGCTCGCCGGTCAGGCTCTCGTCGGCGACGACCGGCCACGCGGTCGTCGAGCCGAAGGGCGTGATCGTGCCGCGCTCGTAGCCGGTCGCCTCCTTGGCCGTGGCGGCGTCCGGCATCGAGAGCCGGCTGACGCCGAGCAGCGCTCGGAGCTTGGGCCAGGCGATCTCCCGGTCACCCGGCACGAGCACGAAGAGGTGGTCACCGTCGCCGCGCCGCACCACCATCGTCTTGACGATGTCCCGCGGCTGCACCCCGCGCACCCGGGCCGCCTCCTCGAGGCTGCCGACGCGCCCGTGGCGGGTGACGGCATAGGCCAGCCCGGCCGCCTCGACCGCCGCCAGCGCGCGTTCCTCGCTCATGGGACGAGGGTATGCCCCACGCATCTTGGCCTCCCCCGCACTTCGTCCCACGGCCCCCGCCCTGCAGCGTGGGGGAGGTGAGCGAAGCGTGGGGCTGTCGTGGGGGCGCGGGGCCGCGGAGGAAGGGGGGCGGCGAGGTGGCTGGTCTGGGATCCGAGACGCCTAGGACGCCTGCGGCCTGTCCGCGACGCCGGACCCCGCCCTAGGGTCGGGGCGTGAGCACCGCAGCCGCCCTCGCCGCCTTCGACCGCATGTGGGCCGACCTCGACCCGGTCGGCCGGGTCGGCAGCGGCGGCTACCGCCGCTTCGCCTGGACCCGGGAGGACGCCACGCTGCGCGAGTGGTTCGCCGGGGAGGCGGCGGCGCGTGGCCTCGACGTTGTCGAGGACCGGGTCGGCAACCAGTGGGCGTGGTGGTGGGACGGCCCGGGGAGCGTGGACGACGCGGTGCGGGCGGGGCATACCGGCCTCGTCATCGGCTCGCACCTGGACTCGGTGCCGGACGGCGGCGCCTTCGACGGGCCGCTCGGGGTGGTCAGCTCGTTCGCCGCGCTCGACCTGCTCCGCGCGGGCGGGGTCGCGCCGTCCCGGCCGGTCGCCGTGGCCAACTTCGTCGACGAGGAGGGGGCGCGCTTCGGGATCGCCTGCGCGGGCTCCCGGGTGCTCACCGGGGCGCTGCCCGCCGACCGGGCGCGGGCGCTCACCGACGGCGACGGCGTGACGTATGCCGAGGCGCTCGCCGCAGCCGGCCGCGACCCCGAGGCCCTGGGCCGGGACGAGGAGACGCTGGCGCGCGTCGGCGCCTTCGTCGAGCTGCACGTCGAGCAGGGCCGGGCGCTGGTCGACCTCGACGCTCCCGTCGCGGTGGCCAGCGACATCTGGCCGCACGGGCGGTGGCGCTTCGACTTCCCCGGCGAGGCCAACCACGCCGGGACCACCCGGCTCGAGGACCGGCGCGACGCGATGCTCGGGTATGCCGACCTCGTCCTGGCAGCCCGGGCCGGTGCCACCGATCGCGGCTGCGTCGCCACCGTCGGCAAGGTGGCCGTCACCCCGGGCGGGGTCAACGCGATCCCCTCGCACGTCACCGGCTGGCTGGACGCGCGCGGGCCGGAGGAGGCGCAGGTCGAGGCGCTCGTCGCCGACCTCGAGGGACGGGCCGGGCAGCACGGCGCCGAGGTCGTCCGGGAGTCCTGGACCCCGACCACCCGCTTCGACGCCGCCCTGGCCGACCGGCTGCGCGCCGTGCTGGGCAGCAGCGACGAGCTGAGCGTGCCGGTGCTCGGCACCGGCGCCGGGCACGACGCCGGCATCCTCGCGGGAGCGGGCATACCGACCGCGATGCTCTTCGTGCGCAACCCGACCGGGGTCTCGCACAGCCCGGCCGAGCACGCCGAGACGCCCGACTGCCACGCCGGCGTCGAGGCCCTCGCGGCGTGCGTGGCCGACCTCGCGGCGGGGCAGCCGTGAGCACGACCTTCCACGCCGCCCACGCCCACCTGCCCACCGGTGTCACCGCCGACGTGCGCATCGCCGTCGAGGACGGTCGGATCACCGCGGTGGGCGAGGGCATACCCGCGGCCGAGGGCGACCACCGCCTCCCCGGGATCGTGCTCCCCGGACTGGCGAACGCGCACAGCCACGCCTTCCACCGGGCGCTGCGCGGGCGGACGCACGGCGGTGGCGGGACGTTCTGGACCTGGCGCGAGACGATGTATGCCGTCGCCGCCCGGCTCGACCCGGACCGCTACCTCGCCCTGGCCCGCGCGACCTATGCCGAGATGGCGCTCGCGGGCATCACCGCCGTGGGCGAGTTCCACTACCTGCACCACGGGCCGGGCGGGAAGCGCTACATGGACCCCAACGTCATGGGGAAGGCGCTCGTCGAGGCGGCCGCCGAGGCCGGGATCCGGCTGACGCTGCTGGACACCTGCTACCTCGCCGGGGGACTCGACGGCGCGGGGCACACCGAGCTGGAGGGCACGCAGCTGCGCTTCGGCGACGGCGACGCGCAGACCTGGGCGCTGCGGGTCGAGGACCTGCGCGACCACACCGACGGCGGACCGGAGCACGTGCGGGTCGGTGCCGCGATCCACTCGGTGCGGGCCGTGCCCCGCGACCAGCTCTCGACCGTGGCCTCGTGGGCACGCACAGCAACCCCCACCCCCGACCGGACACCCCTTCTCACCCCCGACCGGACACCCCTTCCGTCCGCAAATTCGCGGACGGAAGGGGTGTCCGGTCGGGAGGTGGCTGGGCGGCGTGGGCCGGCTGGGCGGCCGGTGCACGTGCACCTGTCCGAGCAGCCCGCCGAGAACGACGCCTGCCTCGCCGCGCACGGCCTCACCCCGACCGGGCTGCTGGAGGCCGAGGGGGTGCTCGGGCCCGACCTGTCCGCCGTCCACGCCACCCACCTCACCGAGCGCGACGTCGCGCTGCTCGGGCAGCACCGGTCCACCGCCTGCTTCTGCCCCACCACGGAGCGCGACCTCGCGGACGGCATCGGCCCGGGGCGGGCGCTGCGCGACGCGGGAGCCCGGCTGTCGCTCGGCTCGGACCAGCACGCGGTCGTCGACCTGCTGGAGGAGGCCCGGGCGCTGGAGATGCACGAGCGGTTGGCGAGCCTCGAGCGGGGCCGCTTCGCCCCCGCCGACCTGCTGGCCGCGGCCACCGCGCACGAGAGCATCGGCTGGCCGGACGCCGGCCGGATCGAGGTCGGTGCCCGCGCCGACCTCGTCGCGGTGCGCGACGACACGGTCCGCACGGCCGGCTGCGACCCGGCCCAGGTCGTGCTCGCCGCGAGCGCTGCCGACGTCGACACCGTGGTGACCGACGGGCGGGTCGTCGTGCAGGACGGGCGGCACCGGCTCGGCGACGTCGGCCGGCTGCTCGCAGGCGCCATCCACCCGCTCCTGAGCGACTGACCCCGGCACGAGAGGATCGAGCCCATGAGCATGCTCATCACCGGCATCCGCGAGCTGGTCACCTGCGACGACACCGTCGAGAACGCGCGCGGGAGGACCAACGCGGACCTGACCCGCGGCCTCGGTGTCGTGCCCGACGCCGCGGTCGTCATCGGCGGCGGGAGCGAGGACTCGGCGCCTGCCGTGGAGTGGATCGGGCCGGCCGACCAGGCGCCCGCCGCGGACTGGGCGATCGACCTCGGCGGCAAGGCGGTCCTGCCCGGTTTCGTCGACAGCCACGCCCACCTCGTCTTCGCCGGCGACCGGTCGGCGGAGTTCGCCGCCCGGATGACCGGGCAGCCCTACGACGGCGGCGGCATCGCCCTCACCATGGCGGCCACCCGCGAGGCGGGCGACGCCGAGCTGCGCGACCTGCTCGCCAAGCGGGTCGGGGAGATGCGCAGCCAGGGCACGACCACCGTGGAGATCAAGAGCGGCTACGGCCTCGACGTCGAGCACGAGGTCCGGGCGCTGCGGCTGGCCCGCGAGGTCACCCCCGAGACCACCTTCCTCGGCGCCCACGTCGTCCCGCCGGACCGGCGTGGCGCCGGCGGGCGGGAGGCATACCTCGACCTCGTCTGCGGCGAGATGCTCGCCGCCTGCGCGCCGTACGCCCGCTGGGTCGACGTCTTCTGCGAACCGGCCAGCGCCCACGCCTTCGACGGCGAGGAGTCGCGCCGCGTGCTCGAGGCCGGGCGGGACGCCGGGCTGGAGCTGCGGGTGCACGGCAACCAGCTCGGGCACGGCCCCGGTGTCCAGCTGGCCGTCGAGCTCGGCGCGGCGAGCGTCGACCACTGCACCTACCTCAGCGACGAGGACGTCGAGGCGCTCGCCGGGAGCGGCACCGTGGCCACCCTGCTGCCGGGTGTGGAGTTCTCCACCCGGCAGCCCTACCCCGACGCGCGCCGGCTCTTCGACGCGGGCGTGGACGTGGCCCTCGCCACCGACTGCAACCCCGGCACGTGCAGCTCCTCCTCGATGCCGCTCATGATCGCGCTCGCGGTCCGCGAGATGGGGATGACGCCGGCGGAGGCGCTGCGCGCGGCCACCGTCGGCGGGGCGCGGGCGCTGCGCCGCGACGACGTGGGGCGGATCCGCGTCGGGCAGCGGGCGGACCTCGCCGTCGTGGACGCCCCGAGCGTGCTGCACATCCCCTACCGCGTCGGGGTGCCGATCGTGCGCGCGCTGGAGGTCTGAACCCGAGCCGGCGCCTCCGACCACGGACGGACGCAGGACGCGACCGCGGTATGACGCGGCCCGGCCCTCCGCGGCCTAGACGGTATGGAGTGACCGCTCGGGTTGACTGAGGGGTTGCGGGCCGGGGCCTCGCTCACAAGATTCGTGGGTTGCCGGGCAGGGGCCGCCTGCTCGGCCTATCCGACAAGTGTGGGAGGCCCCGGGTGTTTACCGAGCGTACGAGTGTTGGGTTGGACGTGCACGCTCGCTCGGTCGCGGCAGCAGCGATCGATAGCGACACGGGCGAGTTGATCCAGGCGAGGTTGTCGCCGTCCAAGGAACAGATCACGCACTGGGTTCAGGCTCTGCCTGGGCCGGTCGCGGTGACATATGAGGCCGGCCCGACGGGTTTCGACCTGTGCCGGGCACTGATGGCGGTCGGCGTCCGGTGCGAGGTCGCCGCCCCCTCGAAGGTGCAACGCCCGTCCGGGGATCGGGTCAAGACCGACGCCAAGGACGCGGTCCACCTGGCCCGGCTGCTGCGGATGGATGAGATCACTCCGGTGGCGGTCCCCTCGGTCGATCAAGAAGCCGCCCGGGACCTGGTCCGTGCTCGGGAAGACGCCCGTGGGGACCTGATGCGGACCCGGCACCGCCTGTCCAAACTGCTGCTACGCCACGGGATCGTCTACTCCGGCGGGGCGGCGTGGACCGGTCGACACGATGCGTGGCTACGCACCTCGGCACTACCGCAGCTAACGTCGGCGGCGACCCGGTTGACGTTCGACTCCGACTACGAGGCGGTCCGGGGCACGCTCGCCCGGCGAGACCGTCTCGATGCCCACATCACGCAGCTGGCCGCGGACAGCGAGTTTACCCCGGTGGTGCACCGACTGGGGTGCCTGCGCGGCATCAGCACCCTGACCGGGTTCGCTCTGGCCGTGGAGATCGGGGACTGGCACCGGTTCACCGGCAACACCATCGGCTCCTTCGTCGGACTCGTCCCCTCTGAGCACTCCTCCGGTCAGTCCCGGTCCCAGGGGTCGATCACCAAGACCGGGAACACCCATGTGCGCCGGTTGCTGGTCGAAGCGGCCTGGCATCACCGGGCCCGCTACCGGATCGGTAAGACCATGCGGGACCGGTGGGACCAGGCCCCGGCAGGTGCCCGGGCACGCGGCGATGTCGGCAACCGGCGACTGCACGCCCGGTGGGTGAACTTCCTGGAGCGACGCAAGAAGCCGACCATCGCCAACGTCGCTGTCGCCCGCGAGCTCGCCGGCTGGTGCTGGTCCCTGGCGGTGATGGACGACTGAACCCCACAGTCTGCTGAGTCGAGCCACGGTGGCTGGAAGCAGCGCGTGGAGCGACCCGCGGAACACCTATGGGCAGTCAGCCCATGCTGGCCACGCCCGTTCCTAGACACGCGGTCCCGCTCCTTGCCGAACCACCGTCCTGCGGTACCCAACCCGCGCATATCAGTCAGACCGCGCGTCGCCAACGACACGCTCACCGCCCATCGGCACGACACAGCACGAGGCGCCCGCCCCGATCGCTACGGGACGGGCGCCTCACCCTGCCACTTGACAAGAGATCACTCCATATCAGGTGTACTCGGCCGTCAGGTTGGTGACAGTCGGCTGGTCGGTGGGAGTCCGCCGAGCGCGCTGTGGCGTCGTTCAGTGTTGTAGGACTCCAGCCAGGGCGCAAGCGCGTCCCGCCGGGCCTGGTTGCTGGTGAAGGCGTGCCGGTAGGCCCACTCGGTCTGCAGGGTGCGGTTGAACCGTTCGACCTTGCCGTTCTGCCAGGGGCAGTGTGGCTTGATGAACTTCTGCCGGGCGCCGATGGCGGCGATGGCGTCGAGGAACGCGCGTCCGTGCCGGTAGGCCAAGGCGTTGTCGGTCATCACCCGCTCGATGCGGGTGATGCCGTGGCCGGCGAAGTAGGCCGCCGCGCGGGTTAGGAAACCGGCGCAGGTGTGGTCCTTCTCGTCGTCGTGGATCTCGGAGTAGGCCAGCCGGGAGTGGTCATCGACCATCGAGTGCACGTAGTCGTAGCCGATCTTGGCCCGCCGGTTCTTGTCCGCCGTCGTGGCGGCGCGGCCGTGGGCGCGCCACCCGCCACCGTCGGGGATCTTGCCGATCTTCTTGACGTCGACGTGCACCAGCTCCCCGGGGCCGTCGCGCTCGTACCGGGTCGCCGTGACCTTGGAAGAGCGGATCACCTGCCCGGTCATCGGGTCCAAGCAGGCCAGGTAGGCCACCCCGGCGCGGCGCAGCACCCGGGACACGGTGCGCGGGGCCAGCCCGAGCTCACCAGCGATCCAGTCCTGCCCACGGCGGTGCTCACGGCGGCAGGCCAGGATCTGCTGCTCGACATGGGACGGGGTGCGGCCGGGACAGGTACGTGGCCGGCTGGAGCGCTCACCCAGCCCGGCGATGCCGTGCTGGTCGTAGCGGGCCAGCCACCGGTGGGCGCACTGGCGCGAGATGCCCATCGCCTTGGCGGCATGGGCCACGGCCCACCCCTGCTCACGGACCCGCTGCACCAGCAGCAGGCGGCCATGGACGGTCAGACGGGCATTAGCGTGGGGCATGAGGACCTCCGGGTTGCGGGCAGTGACTCTCGACAAGCCACACCCCACCCGGAGGTCCTCCTCACGTCAACACCCCACTGTCACCAACCTCCCGGCCGGGTACACCTGATATGGAGTGATCTCTTGTCAAGTGGCAGGGTGAGGCGCCCGTCCCGTAGCGATCGGGGCGGGCGCCTCGTGCTGTGTCGTGCCGATGGGCGGTGAGCGTGTCGTTGGCGACGCGCGGTCTGACTGATATGCGCGGGTTGGGTACCGCAGGACGGTGGTTCGGCAAGGAGCGGGACCGCGTGTCTAGGAACGGGCGTGGCCAGCATGGGCTGACTGCCCATAGGTGTTCCGCGGGTCGCTCCACGCGCTGCTTCCAGCCACCGTGGCTCGACTCAGCAGACTGTGGGGTTCAGTCGTCCATCACCGCCAGGGACCAGCACCAGCCGGCGAGCTCGCGGGCGACAGCGACGTTGGCGATGGTCGGCTTCTTGCGTCGCTCCAGGAAGTTCACCCACCGGGCGTGCAGTCGCCGGTTGCCGACATCGCCGCGTGCCCGGGCACCTGCCGGGGCCTGGTCCCACCGGTCCCGCATGGTCTTACCGATCCGGTAGCGGGCCCGGTGATGCCAGGCCGCTTCGACCAGCAACCGGCGCACATGGGTGTTCCCGGTCTTGGTGATCGACCCCTGGGACCGGGACTGACCGGAGGAGTGCTCAGAGGGGACGAGTCCGACGAAGGAGCCGATGGTGTTGCCGGTGAACCGGTGCCAGTCCCCGATCTCCACGGCCAGAGCGAACCCGGTCAGGGTGCTGATGCCGCGCAGGCACCCCAGTCGGTGCACCACCGGGGTAAACTCGCTGTCCGCGGCCAGCTGCGTGATGTGGGCATCGAGACGGTCTCGCCGGGCGAGCGTGCCCCGGACCGCCTCGTAGTCGGAGTCGAACGTCAACCGGGTCGCCGCCGACGTTAGCTGCGGTAGTGCCGAGGTGCGTAGCCACGCATCGTGTCGACCGGTCCACGCCGCCCCGCCGGAGTAGACGATCCCGTGGCGTAGCAGCAGTTTGGACAGGCGGTGCCGGGTCCGCATCAGGTCCCCACGGGCGTCTTCCCGAGCACGGACCAGGTCCCGGGCGGCTTCTTGATCGACCGAGGGGACCGCCACCGGAGTGATCTCATCCATCCGCAGCAGCCGGGCCAGGTGGACCGCGTCCTTGGCGTCGGTCTTGACCCGATCCCCGGACGGGCGTTGCACCTTCGAGGGGGCGGCGACCTCGCACCGGACGCCGACCGCCATCAGTGCCCGGCACAGGTCGAAACCCGTCGGGCCGGCCTCATATGTCACCGCGACCGGCCCAGGCAGAGCCTGAACCCAGTGCGTGATCTGTTCCTTGGACGGCGACAACCTCGCCTGGATCAACTCGCCCGTGTCGCTATCGATCGCTGCTGCCGCGACCGAGCGAGCGTGCACGTCCAACCCAACACTCGTACGCTCGGTAAACACCCGGGGCCTCCCACACTTGTCGGATAGGCCGAGCAGGCGGCCCCTGCCCGGCAACCCACGAATCTTGTGAGCGAGGCCCCGGCCCGCAACCCCTCAGTCAACCCGAGCGGTCACTCCATACCGTCTAGGGTCGACCTCGTGAGCGAGATGGTGCGGGAGGCCCGCGAGCAGGTGGCCGGTGCGTGGCGCCGGGCGCGCGCCGTGCCCTGGCTGCTCGACGCCGCGCTCGTCGGCGCCCTGCTGCTCTTCGTGCTCGTCACCGGCGCCGGGCTGGCCGGGCCGGGTTACGTGCTCGTCAGCCTGGTGCAGATCGTGCCGCTGCTGTGGCGCCGCAGCCACCCGCTCACCGCGGCCCTGGCGGTCGCGGGCGGCTGCCTGCTGCAGGTCGTGCTCCTGGACCGGCCCGTCCCGGCGAACGTCGCCGTGCTCCTCGCGGTCTACAGCGCGGCGGGGTTCGGCAGCCGCCGCACCTCGCGGATCGTCCTCGGGGTCGGGCTGGTGGGTGCCGTCCTCGCGGGGCTGGACTGGGCGGCGTCGATCTACGACGGGCTCGGCTACTTCCTCGCCGTCGCCTCGGTGCAGACGGGTTTCATGGCCTGCTTCGTCGGTGTCGCCTGGGCGCTGGGTGACGTGATGCGTCGCCGCCGGGAGGTGGTCTCCCGGCTGCAGGCGCAGAACCGGGCGCTGGCGCGCGACCAGGCGCAGCGCGAGCGGCTCGCCGCCCAGGACGAGCGGGCCACCATCGCGCGGGAGATGCACGACGTCGTCGCGCACTCCCTGGCGGTGGTCGTCGTGCAGGCGGACGGCGGGCTGTATGCCGCCCGGCAGGCGCTCGCGCGCGGGACCGACCTCGACGCCGACCGGTCGCGGGCCGCGCTGGAGCAGGCCGCCACGACCCTGGAGACGTTGGCGCAGACGGCACGGGCCTCCCTCGCGGACACCCGGCGCCTCGTGGGGGTGCTGCGCGACCCGGGGTCGGACCCGGACTACGCGCCGCTGCAGGGGCTGGCGCACCTGGAGGAGCTGGTGCAGCGGGTCCGCGCCTCGGGGGTCGACGTCGCCGCGCACGTGCGGGGCGAGGTGGGTGACCTGTCGGCGGACGTGGACCTGGCGGCCTACCGGGTGGTCCAGGAGGCCCTGACCAACGCCATGAAGCACGCCGGCCCGGACGCCTCGGTGGACGTCGACGTCCTGCGCACCCCGGGCGTCCTCATGGTCCGGGTCACCGACGACGGACTGGGGGCGGCCGAGCAGCCGCTCGACGGCGAGGGCAACGGGCTGCCCGGTATGCGTGAGCGCGTGGAGGTGCTCGGCGGCACGGTCCATGCCGGGCCGCGACGGCGTCGCGGCTGGGAGGTCGTGGCGACCCTCCCGCTCGCCGCGGCCCCCGCCACGGCGACCCCCACCACCGCGACGGAGGACCGACCGGGCGCCGCCGTGGCGCCGGGCGGAGGGCATACCCCAGGAGACGGCAGATGACCGACGCACCCACCCGGCTCTTCCTCGTCGACGACCAGGAGCTGGTGCGCGCCGGCTTCCGCATGGTCCTCGACGCGCAGGACGACATGACCGTCGTCGGCGAGGCGGGCGACGGGGTGCGGGCGATCGAGGCAGTCGCGCAGACCCGGCCGGACGTCGTGCTCATGGACATCCGGATGCCGCGGATGGACGGGGTCGAGACCACGCGCCGGCTGCTCCAGGGGGCTCCCGCCGGCCAGAGCCCCAGGGTGCTGGTGCTGACGACCTTCGACCTCGACGAGTACGTCTTCGCCGCGCTGCGTGCGGGGGCTTCGGGCTTCCTGCTCAAGGACGCCGGGCCGGCCGAGCTCCTGGCGGCCATCCGGGCGGTGCACCAGGGCGACGCCGCGATGGCCCCCTCGACGACCCGACGGCTGCTCGAACGCTTCGTGCCCGACCTGCCCGACGCGCGGGCGGAGGACGCGGCGGCGAACCGGCGCCGTGCCGCCGCCGGACGGCTGGACGTCCTCACCGAGCGGGAGCGCGAGGTGCTCGAGGCCGTGGGTCGGGGCCTGACCAACACCGAGATCGCCGCCGAGCTCTACCTCGCCGAGGCGACCGTCAAGACCCACATCGGCCGGGTCCTGCACAAGCTCGACCTGCGCGACCGTGTGCAGATGGTCATCACCGCCTACGAGACGGGCCTCGTCGGCCGCCCAGGCTGACCGGACGTCCGCCCGACCGGGCGCCCGGTCATACCTGGGGTGGACGTGGGAGAGGCCAGGTCGCGACCGGCGACTGATGTGGGCCGCGACCCGGGGTCCATAGCGTCGCCGGTATGACGACCACAGCATCGCGCTCCACCGCCGCGCTCGCGGCCAGCGCCCTCGACCTGACCAAGACCTACGGCCGTGGGGAGGCCGCGGTGACCGCCCTGGACGGCATCACCGTCGGCATCGACGCCGGCCGGTTCACCGCCATCATGGGGCCGAGCGGCTCGGGCAAGTCCACCCTCATGCACCTGCTCGCCGGACTCGACACCCCCACGACGGGGCGGGTCCACCTCGGTGACCACGAGCTCACCGGGATGCGGGACGCGGCGCTGACCCGGCTGCGCCGCGACGCGGTCGGCTTCGTCTTCCAGGCCTTCAACCTGCTGCCCACCCTGACCGCCGCGCAGAACATCCGGCTCCCCCTGGAGCTGGCCGGACGTCGGGTGGACCCCGCGTGGGAGCGCACGGTCGTCGACGGGCTGGGGCTTTCCGACCGGCTGGGGCACCGGCCGGGTCAGCTCTCCGGCGGGCAGCAGCAGCGGGTCGCCCTCGCGCGGGCCCTCATGACGCGGCCGGAGGTGATCTTCGCCGACGAGCCCACCGGTGCCCTGGACTCCACGACGGGCGCCGAGGTGCTCGCCCTGCTCCGCCGCGCCGTCGACGAGTGGGGCCAGACCGTCGTCATGGTGACCCACGACCCCACCGCTGCCGCGGTCGCGGACCGGGTCCTGCTGCTGGCCGACGGCCGGCTGGCCGGCGAGATCCTCGAGCCGGACGCCGACGCCGTGCTCGCGGCCGTGCGCGACCTCGGGAGGGCCTGATGGCCGCGGCATACCTGACCTCGGGGCTGGCCTCGCGGGGCCGACGCCTCCTCGCCGCCGCGGTGGCGATCGTCATCGGCGTCGCCTTCCTGGCGGCGAGCCTGATCGTGGTCCGGACCGCCCAGACCGCGCTCGAGGACGCGGTCGCCGCGGGCGTCCGCGACGCAGACCTCGTCGTCATGGGCGAGGACGGTCTCGCTCTGACCCCGGAGGAGTACGACGCGGTGGGCGACCTCGACGGCGTCACCGGGGTGGTCGGTGAGGGGGTCGCGACGGCCGAGACCGAGGACGGGTCCTTCGTCGTCGGCCTCAGCGTCCCGAGCGCCGGGACGACCCTGCTCGAGGGCCGGGTCCCGCAGGAGCGGGGCGAGATCGCCCTCAACCCTGCCGCGGTCGAGGGTGGTCTGGCCGTGGGGGACGAGGTCACGGTGCGCGCCTTCGACGAGGAGGGGCAGCCCGGTCGGGAGACGCAGCTCACCGCCGTGGGCGTCCTGCGCCCGGACGCCGGACCGGGAGGCATGTTCGGCGAGGGCTTCTACGCCGCCGACGCCACGCTGCGCGCGGTCGACCCGCTGCTGAGCTACCAGGCGCTCCAGCTCACGCTCGCCGACGGCGCCGACCAGGCCGCCGTGCGAGAGCAGGTCCTCGAGGCCGTGCCAGGCGGCAGCGTCATGACCGGGCCGGAGGCGGCGGAGGCACGGGTCGCCACGCTCACCGGCGGGACGCTCGTGCTCGGCGCGATGCTGCTCGGCTTCGGGGCGGTGGCGCTCGCGACCGCAGCCATCGTCATCGCCAACACCTTCACGATCACCCTCGCCCAGCGCACCGGCGAGCTGGCCCTGCTGCGCTGCGTCGGCGCGACCCGGGCGCAGGTGCGCCGGTCGGTCCTGCTCGAGGCCGCCCTGCTCGGGCTCGTGGCCTCGGCCGCCGGGGTCGCTCTCGGCATCGGGGCGGCCGCCTTGCTGCTGGCCACGGGGCGCCGGATGGACATCGGCATCCCGCTGGGCACCGGCCTCAGCCTCGGCTGGACGGCGCTGCTCCTCCCGGTCCTGGTGGGTGTCGGGGTCACCGTTCTCGCGTCGCTGTGGCCGGCCCACCGGGCCACCCGCGTGTCACCGCTCGCCGCGCTGCGACCCGCGGACGGCGCCGCGTCGCCGGCCCGCGCCGGGGTCGTCCGCATCGGCCTCGGGCTGCTCCTGGTGGCCGGTGGCACCGGGCTGATGCTGGTCGGGGCCGGCTCGCGGGACGTGCTCCTCGGGGTGGCCGGCGGTCTCGTCTCTTTCGCGGGCGTCCTGGTGGCGAGCACGCTCATCGTGCCCGCGGCCGTGCGCGCCCTGGGCGTCGGGGCCCGGGTCGCCGGGGTGCCCGGCCGCCTCGCCGTCGACAACGCCGTCCGCAACCCCGGCCGCGCCGCCAGCACCAGCGCCGCCCTCCTCGTCGGCGTCACGCTCATCACGATGACGACGGTCGGTGCCGCGTCCGGCGAGCAGACGGCCCTCGGCGAGATCGACAAGGAGTATGCGATCGACCTGGTCGCGCAGGCGCCCCCCACGGACGCGTCGGGGGAGCGGCCGGTGAGCGGTGAGATCACCGCCCAGGACGCCTCCCGGATCGCCGAGGTCGAGGGGGTGGGGTCCGCGGTGCCGGTGCGGACGGCATACCTGACCGTGGGCGGGTCGCAGGTGGTCAGCCCGGCCCTCGCGCTGGACCGTCGGACGGCGGCGGAGGTGCTCCGCAGCGAGCAGCTCGTCGCGTCGGTGGGTCCCGGGATGCTCGGCATGGACGGCGTGGACATGTCGATGAGCGGCCTCGAGCCGGGGGACACCGTGCCCGTCGAGGGTGCCGGCGGCACCGGAGAGCTGACCGTGACCGAGCTCGGGCTCGGCGGCGGGCGGCTGGCGCTCGACCCGGCGGACCTGGACCGGCTCGCCGGCGAGGAGGCGCGCGAGGGCGCCGTGCTGGTCCGGCTGGACGAGGACGGCGACCTGGTGGGCGCGTTCGGCGAGATCACCGACATCGCCGAGGAGGGCGGCCTCATGGTCGACGGGGCCGCCGCGCTGCGCGCGCAGGTCGTCCAGATCCTCGACGTGCTCGTGCTCATCGCCGCAGCCCTGCTGGGAGTCGGGGTGGTGATCGCCCTCGTCGGCATCGCCAACACGCTGTCGCTGTCGGTCATCGAGCGGCACCGCGAGCACGCGCTGCTGCGTGGGCTCGGCCTCACCCGCACCCAGATGCGGTCGATGCTGCTCGCCGAGGGGGTGCTGCTGGCGCTGGTCAGTGCGGGCCTGGGGCTCGCGCTGGGCATCGGGTATGCCGCGCTCGGGATCCAGACGATCCTCCCCGAGGACACGGCGGTGGCCGTGAGCGTGCCCTGGGAGCGGGTCGGCCTCATCCTCGGCGTCGCGCTGCTGGCCGGGGTGCTCGCCAGCGTCCTCCCGGCGCGGAGGGCCGCGCGGGTGAGCCCGGCCGAGGGGTTGGCCGCGGCGTAGACCGGGTGGTGCGGCGCAGGGACTCGCCGCACCGCTCAGGGGGTGCTCGCCTCAGGGCGCGGGCAGACCCCCGAGGGCCGGCCGGGACGGGACACCCGGCCGGCCCTCATGCCGTCCCCTCCCCGACGCGGGTCAGCTTGTAGTGGAGCCGGACGGCCCGTGCGGACCACAGGCGCAGGGCGTGGTCGGTCCGCAGCACCCCCTCGTCGTCGACGTAGACCCGGAAGCTCTCGTGGATCGGCACCCGTGCGGCGTGCGTGCCGGCCTCGTCCACGACGACGTAGGCGCCGTTCTCGCCGAACCTGCCCGCGGGGGAGCTCAGCTCGAGGTCGCCGCCGGGAAGGACGCGGGGCCGCAGGAAGACCTGCACGTTGCCCGACTCCAGCGGGAAGGTGACGTGGACGCTGGGACGCGTGCCGCCGGGGAGCAGACGGGTCGAGTAGCAGCCGCTGTAGACGTACTCGCCCGTGGCGCGCAGCGTGCGCAGCCACGCGGCAGCGCGTTGCCGGCCCTGCTCGTCGGTGATGAGCGTGACCCGGCTGTCCATCCCCCGGGCGACGTCCAGCGGGCGGGTCGGCAGCGCGAGCTGCTGCACGCGGCGCCCGAAGAGCCGGGAGACGAGCTCGCCACCGGGCTGGAAGAGCGGGTTCCACTGGGTCCACACCTCCATCCGCCAGTCCGCGGTGTGCTCGTAGAAGTCCCGGACCTGCGGCCTCAGGTCGGCGGCGCGGAAGCCCGGCCCGTCCAGCGCGCCCATGTCCGCCAGCAGCCCGGCCCCAGGACGCTCGACCGCCTCCCCGCCGTGCGCGGCGGCCGCCGCGCGCACCCAGGCGTCTCCGACGGTGGGGCCCACGCTCATGGGCGCGGCCAGCCACGACTCGGTGCCGGCGAGGTCCACCGGCCGACCGCTGACCCTCCAGAACCGCCGGGTCAGCCGGTCGAGGTTCGCCGTGGGCAGAGCCATGGGCTCACCGTGCCACAGCCGGGTCGTCGGCGCGTGGGTCGTCGACGCGTGGGTCGTCGGCGCGCGGGCCGGCGCCGAGACGCTGCCGCAGACCGCTCGCCCGGACGACGCGACGCTGCACGGCCGCCCGCACCTCCTCCTCCGAGCCGACGACCCGGATCGACCTCTCGGCGCGGGTGACCGCGGTGTAGAACAGCTCGCGGGTCAGCAGCGGGCTGTCCAGCTCGGGCAGCAGCACGGTGATCGCCTCCGCCTGGCTGCCCTGCGCCTTGTGGATGGTCATCGCGTGCATCGTCTCGACGTCGCCGAGGCGGGACGGCGTATACCTCTTGCGGCCTGCGGCCCCGTCGATCGCGGCCATCCGCACGGGGACCCCGGCCGAGGTCTGCGAGGCGACGACGACGCCGGTGTCGCCGTTGAGCACGCCGGTGGCGTAGTCGTTGGCGGTGACGAGCAGCGGGCGCCCGAGGTACATCGGCTCGTAGAGGTTCAGCCCGGTGTCCTCCGCGAGCCAGGTCTCGACGAGGTGGTTCCACCGGCGCACGCCGCGCTCGCCCTCGCGGTGCGCGCACAGCAGCCGGTGCCGGTGCAGGGCGCGCAGCGCGGCGTCGTCGTCGCCGCGCCGGGCGGCCTGCTGGATCTCCCGCGCCTGCCGGGTCAGCTGCTCCTGCAGGTATGCGCTCGCGTCCTCGTCGCGGACCCACTCCACCTCGGTGCCGCCCACCGAGAGGGCGCTCACCACGGCGTCCGCGTCGCCGACCCGCAGCGCCTGGGCCAGCGCTCCGATCGTCTCGCCGAAGCGGTGCACCGTGCGCAGCCGCGCCAGGGCCAGCGGGGCGGGGCCCGGTCCTGGGCTCTCCGCGGCATCGTCCGAGGCCTGCCCGGCCGCGCCGTCCTCGCCTGCCGCGTCCCCCTGGGCGTGGCCCTCCTCGCGCTCCGGCACGGCGGCGACGAGGTCGGCGAGGACGGCGCCCGCCTCCACCGAGACCAGCTGGTCGGCGTCGCCGACGAGGATGAGTCGGGCCGAGGGACGCAGCGCCTCCAGGAGCCGCGCCATGTGGGTCAGCGACACCATCGACGCCTCGTCGACGAGCACGACGTCGTGCGGCAGCCGGTTGCCGCGGTGGTGCCGGAACCGGCTGCGCGACCCGGGCCGCCATCCCAGCAACCGGTGCAGCGTGCGCGGCTCGACGGTGCGCAGCCGCTGCACGACCTCGCGCCCCTCCTCGCTCACGGCCCGGGCCTCGATCTCGTCGAGCGCCCGGTCCACCGCGGCCTTCACCCGGGCCGCGGCCTTGCCGGTGGGCGCGGCCAGGCCGACCCGCAGCGGCTGCTCGCCGGCCTGCGCCGCCTGCTCGGCCAGCAGGGTGAGGACCCCGGCCACGGTGGTCGTCTTGCCGGTCCCCGGACCGCCGGTGATGACGCCGGTGCGCGAGCGGACGACGACATCCGCCGCGAGCCGCTGCTCGGCATACCCCGCGCCGGGGAAGATGCGCTCCAGCCCGGCCTGCAGCACCTCCTCGTCCACCGCGGGGGGTCCGAGCTCGGCCCGGGCGCGCAGGTCGGCGACCACCTGGACCTCCTGGTGGTGGTAGCGCTGGAGGTAGACCAGGCCGGTCGTCCCCTCGACCACGAGCCCGCCCTCGCGGGCTAGCCGGCTGCCGGCGACGCTCGCGGTCCACGTCTGCGGGTCGGGCCACGGCAGGTCCGGGAGCGCCTGCGCCCCCTCGGTCGCGAGCGCGGCGAGGTCGACCGCCACCGACCCTGAGCGCACCGCCCTCGTGGCCACGGCCGCGGCGAGGAGGACCTCCGCGTCCTTCTCGCCCGCCGCCCGGGCCAGCCCGGTCGCCACGTGGACGTCGGCCGCGGTGAGCAGCCCGGCCCGGTTGAAGTCGCGCAGAGGGCCGGTGGCGGTCAGCGCCAGCCTCCGGTCGTGGTCGTCGACCCGCTCGAAGAGCTCGATCATCGGCGCCGCACGCTCCAGGACGTCCTCACCGGCCGCGATCGTCCTCGACCCCTCGCTCACGAGCCCACCTCCACGTCGCGCCCCGCGCCGTCGAGCAGGTCGGACAGCCCGAGCACGAGGTCGACCGGCGGGCGCCAGGAGAAGACGCCGCACGGCATACCGTCGACGACCGGGGTGTCCGGCCCGCACATCCCGCGGAGGTAGAGGTAGAGCACACCGCCCAGGTGCTGCTCCGGGTCGTAGCCGGCCAGGCGCCAGCGCAGGAAGCGGTGCGCCACGACGGCGTAGAGCAGCGCCTGCAGCGGGTAGGACGAGTGCCCCATCGCCTCGGCGAGCCGCTCGGGGCGGTAGTCGGCGGCGGTGAGCGCCTCCTCGGGGCTGCCGAGCCAGTTGGTCTTGTAGTCGGCCACGAGGAAGGTCTCCCCGCCTCCGCCGCCGACCCGCAGCACCACGTCGACCGACCCGGTGAGGTAGCCGCGCAGTTCCTGACCGGCGAGGTCGGGCGCCGCGTCGAGCACGTCGGCCCAGGCGCGCACCGGGTCCCCGGGCGGGAGGTGCTCCCGCAGCAGCGGGGCGAGGTCGCCCAGCACCGCCGCCTCGCCGGAGGGGCCCCGGCGCAGGTCACCGCCTCCCAGCGGCAGCTCGAAGTCGAGCTCGCACAGCCGGTCGGCGGTGCCGATCCGCCGCAGCGTCGTCCCGCCGGCGAGCGGCCCGAGCGGGGTGTCGCAGACGGCGACCAGGGCGTCGACGAGCAGGTCCTCGCCGGCCTGGTCGAGCTCCACCGGCCACAGCACCTTCTGCTCGTGCAGGTGACGGGCCAGCTCGGCGTGCAGGTCGGCGGCCTGCGGGTCGGCGTGCTCGAGCACGGCGTGCACCAGCGAGCCGAAGGTCGCGCCCACGGGCAGCTCGGCCATGGGGGAGGGGACCTCGGAGCCGGCGGGCGGCGCGACCGCGTCCAGCCCCGGCAGCGCCGGGGTGCTCTCGGCGACGGGGTCGGGGCCGGAGGGCTCGTCCTCGCGCCCGGTCAGGCCGACCTCCGGCTCGCTGCCGACACCGGCCACGCCGGGACCGCTCTCGGCCGGCGTGGACAGCGCGGTGTAGGACGTGCGCCGCCAGTCGTGGTCGATGCGCCGCGACCACATGGCCAGGCGCAGCTCCGGCGCGGTCGGCCGCAGCGCCGGGGCCAGGTCGGTGGCCGGGTCGGCCCGCTCCAGCGCGAAGGCCCCCTGGTCGGCCCACCGGCGCAGGTGCTCGGTGGCGGCGTCGTCCTGACGCGGCACCCGCACCCGTTGCGGCACCTCGCCCTGCCCCGGCTCGCGGCCGAAGAGCACGCGGTGCAGCGCCGAGCTGCTGGCGTTGTTGACCGGCGCCCACCAGGTGACGACCTGGCTCTGGGCCCGGGTCATGGCGACGTAGAGCAGCCGTAGCGACTCCCCGGCGTCCTCTTCCTTGTGGCGCCGCACCGAGTCGGCCCAGCCGGGGTTGGCCGCGTGCTCCCCACCCACGTCGAGGCAGCGGGTGCGCTCGGGGGGCGACTCGTGGAAGAGCGGGATCGTCGGGGAGTCGCTGACCCACCGGTCGCCGAGGGAGGGGAGGTAGACGACGGGGTACTGCAGGCCCTTGCTCCCGTGGATCGTGGCGAGCTGCACCGCGGCGGCGTCGCTGTCCAGCCGACGGGTGCGCGCCCCGGCGCTCTGCGGGGCGTCCTGCGCCATCCCGGCGCGCAGCCACTCCAGCAGCGCGACGAGGCCGAGCTGGTCGCGCCGCGCGGTCTCGTGCAGCAGCTGGGCGACGTGCCGCAGGTCGGTGAGCGAGCGCTCGCCGCCGACCTGGCCCAGCACCCGGTCGGGCAGCCCCTGGATCGTCAGCAGCTCGAGCACGGCGGCGATGCCCTGGCGGGCGTAGACCCCCGCCAGCTCGCGACAGGTCTGCGCCAGCTCGTCCTCGAGCTCGGCGTCCGCCCGCTCGCCGCGCTCGCCGACCCGGGCGACGGCATACCCCAGCAGGTCGGTGAGCGCCGCCGCGCGCGTGAGCACGGGGCGGTGCGGCGCGACCATCGCCTCGAGCAGGGCGAGCCAGTCGTGCGCCGCGCGGCTGTGCAGCACGGTCGACCCGCCCGTGGTGACAGCGGGTATGCCCAGCTCGGCCAGGGCGTCGCGCGCCGCGACGAGGTCCTTGCCGCGGTGCGCGAGGACGGCGACGTCGCGGGCCTGGACCGGGCGGCCCTCGAAGGTCGCGCCGGAGGCGAGCAGGGCGGCGACGTCGTGCGCCAGGTCGCGCGCGATCCACGGCCGCACCGTGGGCATCCGGCTGTCCCCGCCGAGGTGGTCGCGCAGCAGCACCTGGCGCAGCCGGACCGGTGCCGTGCTCGGCGCGCCGACGAGGCGCGAGCCCTCCCGGTCGGCCGTGACCGGGTGCACGAGGATCTCCTCGTCGCCGAGCTGGGTGCCGGTGAGCATCGCCCCCAGCGCCTGCGTCACCCCGGGGTCGGAGCGGAAGTTGCGGGGCAGGGTGCGGCGGTCGGCGGCCGTCGCCGCCGCGGTGAGGTAGGTGGGGACGTCGCCGCCGCGGAAGGCGTAGATCGCCTGCTTCGGGTCGCCGATGAGCACCATCGCATGGGCGTGACCGGAGAAGGCCCGCTCCAGCACGGACCACTGGATCGGGTCGGTGTCCTGGAACTCGTCGACGAGCACGACCCTCCACCGGCGCCGCATCCGCACGCGCGCCGGGGAGCTCGGCTCCTCCAGCGCCTCGGCGAGCTGGGTCAGCAGGTCGTTGTAGTGCATGACCTGCAGCCGCTGCTTGCGCAGCCCCAGCTCGTGGCGCACGGCATGGGCGAAGCGGACCCGTCGGTCCGGCACCGAGCGTGGCTCCGCCCCGTCCGGCCGCAGCTCGGCGTGGACGTCGTCGACCACCGTGCGGGCGATCTGCAGCGCCTCGCGGCGGGAGAAGAAGGGCTCGTCCTCACGCTGGGCGAAGGCCCGCAGGTAGAGGTCGTCGACGACCTCGACGAGCAGCCGGTCCAGGTCGTCGACCAGCTCGGCGTCGGCGTCCGCCGTGCCCGCGACCCCGAGGCTGCGCAGCACCTGCTGGCAGAACTGGTGGGTGGTCGCGATCGTCGCGGCGTCGATGTCGGAGAGTGCGGTACGCAGGCGTCGCCGCCGCGCGGCCCGCTCCTCCTCGTCCACGTCCAGGAGCAGGGTCAGCAGCTCGTCGCGCTCCTGCGGCGGCGGGGGCTCGGTGAGCGCCCGCTCGGCGGCGACCAGCTGCTCGCGCACGCGGGCGCGCAGCTCCTGGCTGGCGGCCCGGCCGAAGGTGACGACGAGCATCTCCGGCAGGAGGACCACGCCCTCGGCGACGTAGCGGGTCACGAGCGCGGCGATCGTCCAGGTCTTGCCGGTGCCCGCGCTCGCCTCGAGCAGCACCGTGCCCGTCGGCAGCGGGTCGGCGATGGAGAAGTGGGCCAGCGCCGTCATACCCGCTCCTTGCGCTCGGCGTCGCCGCTCAGCACCGGGCCCCACACGCGCAGCGCGAGCTGGCCGAGCCGGTGCTCCACCCCGGGCGTCCACCGCTCGTCCTCGAGCGGCACGCCGAGGATCTCCTGCAGCGGGACCGCGCCGCCGTGGACGTAGGAGCGGCTCGGGTCGTCCTGCTCCTTGGGGAAGGCCTGGTCGAAGGTGTCGTCGGTGCGCCACTCGCGGACGGCGTCGAGCGTCGCGGCCCGGTCGTCGCCCGGACCACCGAGGTAGGACTCCGCCCAGCGCAGCGAGGTCTGGACCGGCAGTGGCAGCGGCTCGACCAGGCCCCGGTCACGCAGGTCCACGAGCTGGCCGAGGAGCTCGCGTGCGCGGGTGGGGTCGTGCGGGCCGTGGACGTAGTGGACCCCGCCCTGGTGCCTGCCCCAGCGCTGCCGCCCCAGGAGGTGGCTCGTGGCGTCGCCCCCGAGCGCGGCGGACAGCACGAGCGAGGTGATCCACGAGCGCAGCCGCTGCTTGGCCTTGACCGTCGAGAAAGTCGCGGTCACCGCGCGGTCGCCGACGAGCCCGGTGACGGTGCCGGTGAGCCGCCGGCCGCCGGGCAGGTCGAGGTCGACGTCGAGCGTGTCCCGCTCGAGCGGGACGCCCCAGCCGCCCTGGCCCAGGGCGGACCAGGTGGCCTCCGCCACCCGCTGGGCGTCCCGGGTGACGTCCTTCATCACCCCGGTGCCGAGGGCTCCGGGCGGCAGCTCGCCGCGCCACAGCTCGGCGTCGACGGTGGCGCCGGGGTCGCGCCCGGCGAGGACGGCGGCCAGCACCCGGTCGCCGACCGCCCACTTCTCCAGCCCGTCCAGCTCGACGGGTA
This sequence comes from Serinicoccus hydrothermalis, assembly GCF_001685415.1. NCBI lineage: Bacteria > Bacillati > Actinomycetota > Actinomycetes > Micrococcales > Ornithinimicrobiaceae > Serinicoccus > Serinicoccus hydrothermalis. The sequence continues at coordinate 2,571,917 of NZ_CP014989.1, forward strand.
TGCCCTCGCTCGCCTCCTCCGGCACCTCCGGCAGGAGCAGCCCGAGTCGGTCCCGCAGGTAGGCCCGCGCCGGGTTGTCGAAGAAGCGCAGCAGCGCGTCCAGCTCCACCGGCTCGTCGGCGTCGGCACGCGGGGCCAGCGCCGTGTCCACGGGTCGCGGACGGGGCTCGCGCTCGCCCACCGCGGCGCGGCCCCCGCGCAGGGCGGCCGGGTCGTGGCTGAACGGATCGTCCTGCGGCAGCAGCGGCGGTATGCCCTCGCCCGCCGCGCCGAGGTTGCGCGGGTCGAAGGGCTGCAGCGGGTGGTGCGTGAGCACCCGGGAGACACCCGGGGACATCGGGTCGGCGGTGCGCCGCACCGTGTCGATCAGCTCCCCGAGGGGCACGGCCGGGGGACGGGGGGCACCGGTGTGCTCGTCGAAGCCGGTGTAGGTCACGACGAGGGCGTCCCGGGCCGCCATGAGGGCGTCGAGCAGCAGCTGGCGGTCCTCGCTGCGCGGGTCGCGCTCGCCGGTCACCGAGCGTCGGGCGGTCGCGTCGTCGCCGTCGGCGGCGGTGGTGCGCGGGAAGACGCCGTCGTCCAGGCCCACCAGCGCGACCACGCGGTGCGGCACCGAGCGCATCGGCACCATGGTGCACACGGTGAGGGTGCCGGTCCGGAAGTTGGACCGGGTCGCGCGGCCCGCGGCCTGCTCGTCCAGCAGCGCGTGCACGTCGGAGAGCGCCAGCGTCGTCCCGGACGCCGTGCCCGCCGTGCCCGCGTCGGCGGCGGCTCCGGCGTGCCGGCGCACGAGGTCCAGCTCGCGCCGCAGCTGGGTGACCTGCCACCCCTCGGTGGGGCCGACATCGGCCAGACCCAGCACGCCCTCGTCCAGGCCGTCGGCCCACTCGCTCACCTGCTCTGCCCGGCGCAGCGCGCGCAGGGTCCGGCCGAGCCGGTCGACGAGCTCGCTCATCCGACCGGCGAGGTCGAGGTCACCGCTGTCGAGGTCGTCCAGGCCGAGCGTGGTGCCGAGGTGGTCGACCTCCTCGCCGTCGACGGCGGCGCCGACGAGCACCCGGGCCAGCCCCGCCTGCCAGGTGTTCTGGCTGAGACCCGCCAGGGCGTAGTCGGCACGGTGCTCCTCGTCCAGCCCCCAGCGGACGCCCACGGCGCCCACCCAGTCGCCGAGGCGTTCGAGGTCGTCGTCGTCGAGCCCGAAGCGACGGCGCACCGGGGCGCTGCGGGCGAGGTCGAGCACCTCGCCCGCCGTGAGCCGCCCCCCGGCGAGCTCGACGAGCCGGGCGGCCAGCGCGAGCAGCGGGTTGCCCTGGGTCGGGGCCCGGTCGGCCAGGCGCACCCGCAGCGAGTGCGCGGGGTGGGTAGCGGACGACCCGTGGTCGCCGTGCCCATTGCGGACGACCTCCCCGAGCCCGAACCCCGCGTGCACCAGCGGGGCGTAGGCGTCGATGTCCGGGCACATGACGAGGATGTCCCGGGGCTCGAGGGTCGGGTCGTCCTGGAGCAGGTCGGCGAGCACATCGCGCAGCACGTCGATCTGGCGGGCCTGGCCGTGGCAGGCGTGGACCTGCAGGCTGCGGTCGGTCGCCGGGACGTCGCGCTGCGCCACCTCCGGCGCCCCCGGGACGTGGTCGCGGGCCAGGTCGCCCTGGAGCAGGTGGAGCAACGTCGCCGACGACGGTGGCGGGTCCGGCGTCGCCGCCGGGGACGAGGCGTGCGGCACGAGCGCGAGGGTGCGCTGCAGCTCGCGGGCGTCCCGGCCCAGGCTCGCCAGCAGGGGGTGCTCCACCAGCAGGGCGGTGTCGTCCTCGTCCCGCGGCACGGGGCCCGGCGCCACCTCCGGTGCCAGGCGCTCCCACGCGGCGGGCGAGGCCTGCGGCAGCCAGAGGTGGACGTCGCGGTGCTCGGCCAGCGCCGAGAGCACCTCGACCTCGCTGCGCGCGATCCGGGTGTGCCCGAAGAGGGACAGCCGCCCGGGCAGCACCAGCCCCGGCAGGTCCGGCCCCCGCTCGCCGGAGCGCAGCGCCGCGACCACTCGCGCGTGGCGCACGTCCGGCGGTTCGGCGTCGACGACCTCGAGCACCCGGCGCCAGAGCGGCGGCTGCCAGGCGAGGTCCTCCTCGACCTGCCCGCCGAGCCCGTCCCCGTCCCCGCCCTCGCGCCAGTCGGTGATCATCGCCGGGCGGGAGGCGGCATACCCGGAGAAGAGCACGGCCAGCCGCCGGGCGACGGCGTAACGCCGCCCCCGCCGCAGCTGCGCCTCCTCGCTGCTCTCCGCGCCGCTGCCCAGGTGCCGCGCGAGCGTGTCGGCCCAGCGCTCGCCCAGGCTCGTGTCGATCGCCTGCAGCACCGGCCACACCAGCCGGTCCGGGTGCCACGGGTCGTCGCGGTCGATGCCCAGCACCAGCGAGACCAGCGAGTGCGGGGTGAGGAAGCGGATGCCCGCGCAGACGCCGTCGTGGCCGGTCGTCCCCGCACCGAGCGTGTGCGACAGCCGCTGCGCCAGCCACCGCTCGACCCCCTTGGCCGGCACGGCCACGACCTCCTCGGCGAACGGATCGGGCAGCGGGTCGGCGAGCAGCCCGGCGAGCCCCTCCGCCAGGGCCGCGGTGCTCACGTCCCGATGCACGACCAACGTCACGCGCTCGACCTTAACCGCGCCCGCCGACAGGCCACGCACGCCGTCGATCCGCCCAGGTGACCCGCCGGGCGGACCCTTGTCAGCGAGGGCACGTGACTTCTAGGCTGTGCGTATGGCGAGGCACGTTGCATGATGGGCAACACGTACCCCTCGGTGGTGCTGGAGCGGCTGCTGCGGGGGGCGCGGCTGGAGATCCTGCCCACGGCCTCCGTGGCCGACCAGGTGTATGCCCACGTGGAGCCCGGGCGGACGCTCACCGTGACCGCGTCGCCGGCCAAGGGGCTCGAGGCGACCCTGGCGCTCACCGAGGAGCTGGCGGCGTACTACCACGTCGTCCCGCACCTGGCGGCCCGCATGGTCGAGCGCGCGGCGCTGCCCGATCTTGTCGCGCGCCTGAGCGCGGCCGGCATCACCGAGATCTTCGTCCCGGGCGGTGACGCCGAGCCGACGGAGGAGACCTTCAGCAGCGCCCTCGACCTGCTCATCGAGCTCGACGCGATGGGCTCGCCCTTCTCCGGCGTCGGGATCACCGGCTACCCCGAGTCCCACCCGGGCATCGACGACGACGTGGTCGTGCAGTCGATGTGGGACAAGCGCCGCTACGCCACCTCCGTCGTCTCGAACATGTCCTTCGACGACGACCTCGTCGGGCAGTGGCTGGAGCGGGTGCGTCGGCGCGGTGTCGAGCTTCCGGTCTGGGTGGGGGTGCCCGGGCCCGTCGACCCCGCCAAGCTGCTGCGGATGGCGAGCACGATCGGGGTCGGCGACTCGATGCGCTTCCTGCGCAAGCAGCGGGGCGTCTTCACCCGGATGGTCATGCCGGGCTTCTCCACCACCCGCTTCGCGCACCGTATGGCGGTGCTCGGCACCGCGGACCGGCTCGGCATCGCGGGGCTGCACCTCTACACCTTCAACCAGATCGCCCAGACCGAGGGCTGGCGCCGCACCCAGCTGTCGAAGGTGGCGGAGCTGCGCGACCCGGCGGCCGGGACGTGAGAGGCTGGAGCGCGGCCTGCGCCGCACGGGGTGTCTCAGGTTGCGCTGTCGCGCATGGCGCATAGGGTTGCGGCATGCGCAACGACGACGACAGCAACGGTGCCAGCGTCCAGTCCGTCGACCGTGCCCTGACGATCCTGGAGATCCTGGCCAAGGTCGGGGAGGCGGGGATCGGCGAGGTCGCGACGACGCTGGGAGTGCACAAGTCCACCGCCAGCCGCCTCGTCTCCACGCTCGCCGCCCACGATCTCGTCGAGCTCACCGGTGAGCGCGGTCGGGCCCGGCTCGGGGTCGGCGTCCTGCGCCTGGCCGGGTCGACCAGCGCCCGCCTGGACCTCGTGCAGGAGGCGCGCCCCGTCTGCCAGGAGCTCGCGGCGGAGACCAACGAGACCGTCAACATCGCCGTGCTCGGTGGGCGCTCCGCGCTCTACATCGACCAGGTCATCGGCCCGTCCACGATCACCTCGCACAACTGGGTCGGCCAGCACATCCCGCTGCACGCGACGAGCAACGGCCGGGTCCTCGTCAGCGAGCTGTCACCTCGCGAGCGTCGCGCCACCTGGGGCGAGCTCACGGCATACACCGAGGGCACGGTCACCGACCCGGACGAGCTGGACCGGCTCGTCGACGCCGCCCGGGAGCGCGGGTGTGCCGTCGTCCGGGACGAGCTCGACGTCGGGCTGACGGCGGTGGCCGCCCCGGTGCGCAACGCCCACGGCGAGATCTGCGCCTCGATGAGCGTCTCCGGGCCGAGCTTCCGGATGGACCCCGAGCGGGTCGAGGAGGTGGTGCCGGTCCTCGTGGCCGCTGCCGCCGAGGTGTCCTCCCGGCTCGGCTGGCACCAGGAGCCGGTCGGCCTGACCGCCGCCACCTGAGCATCCCGGACGCGCACCGGGGCCCGACCGTCGCTGCGGTCGGGCCCCGGTGACGTCTCGGCGAGCGGCCGGCTCAGAAGGACTGCTGGCCCTCCTTGAGCACCTCGCGGGTGTTCGGGTTGACCGAGGGACGGAACGGCACGTCGACGATCGTCGCGTCGACCGGCTCACCGGGGGTGTCGGCATACTGCTCCGGCAGCCACACCCGCACCTGCGTCCCGACCCCGCTCATCCCCCACGGGACGTAGCCCAGGGCGATGTTGGTCTCGAGCTCGGGGGAGTACCACGGCGAGGTGAGGTAGCCGACCGGGTCGTCCGAGTCCGCCGTGCTGACCAGCCAGAAGTCCGGGGCGTAGTCGGTGATCGGCTTCCCGCCGAGCCGCAGCCCGACGAGCATGAGCTCGAACGGCGGCGAGCCGGCCTCGAGCTGCTCCCGCTGCGCCTCGAGCGCGGCCTTGCCGATGTAGTCCTCCTCCTTGAGGCGCGGCACCTGGTAGGCCAGGTTGGTCTGCAGCGGCGAGGTCTCGGAGTCCATGTCCTGGCCCCAGGAGAGGATCCCGGCCTGCACCCGGCGCGGGTGCGCAGGGGCGATGACGCGCAGGTTGTGCGCCTCGCCGGCCTCGAGGACGGCGTTCCACATCTCCTCGGCGTGCAGCGTCGCGTCGTAGAGGTAGATCTCGTAGCCCTTCTCCCCGGTGAAGCCGGTCTGGGAGACGATGACCGGCAGCCCCGCGACCTCCGCCGCGGCGAGTCCGTAGTTGGGGATCTCGGAGACCACCGGACCGATGAGGTCGCGCATGAGCGCCTCGGACTTCGGGCCCTGGATCTGCACCGGGCAGACGTCGATCTCGTCGATGGTGACGTCATACCCCTTGCTGATGTTGACCCCCTGGAGCCAGAACATCAGGCTCGAGTCGGACAGGCTGAACCAGAACTCGTCCTCGCTGATCCGCAGGAGCACCGGGTCGTTGAGGATCCCGCCCGCCTCGTTGCACAGGATGACGTAGCGCGCGTGCATCGGGGTGATGGTCTTGGCCTGGCGGGTGATGACGTAGTTGACGAAGTCCTCCGCGTCCGGGCCCTTGACCTGGATCTGCCGCTCCACGGCGACGTTCCACAGGGTGACGTCGTTGACGACGGACTTGTGCTCGGCCAGCGGCCCGCCCTCCTCCATGGAGAGGTAGCCGCGCGGGTGGTAGACCCGGTTGTAGACCTCGGCGCGCCAGACGCCGGCCTCGACCGAGAGGTGCCAGTAGGGCGACTTGCGGATGCGGGTCGAGATGAGCAGCTCGACCGGGGTGGGCCCGGTCTGGCGCAGGTTGACGGGGACGGAGCGCCCCTGCTGCACCGTCGGGTGGTTGTGGTTGGTGGGGGCCGTGTCCGGGGCCGTGGCCCCCGCCGACTGGTCCTGGGTCTGGGTGGAGATCGGGGTTGCCGCCATGGGCGTCGCCCTCCTGTCGTGCGGGGCCGATCCTGTGACCGGCCGAACGGTGGGCTGGTTTCCAGCGTGCTTCGGACGCTACACCGCGCGTCTCGCCTGATGCAATGGTCTTCGTCATACGCAACACGGCGTGTCGCGGGTGTGGTCCGGTCCGGCGCTCAGGACTGCTGCTCGGAGGACCAGTCCGGGTCGCGGCCGAGGCGGGCGAGCAGCCGATCGGTCGGGGAGGCGTCGTCGGAGACCTCGAGCGGCGGGGCGCAGATCCCCGCGCTGTAGAGCGCCTCCCCCCAGCCGTCGGCCGTGGCGGTCAAGGCCGCGGCCTGCTCCTCGTCCACCGACCACGGCTGACCCGTGGCGCGGGCGACGTCGGAGGCGTGGATGACGAGATCCCAGCCGTAGAAGTCGGCCATCGTGGCTCCGAGGGTCGTCGGACCGAAGTAGCCGTCGTACTCCCGCTCTGCGACTCCGTCCTGCAGGAGGATGTCGCAGGCCTGCTCTGCGTGCTCGGCCCATGCCCGTCCGGGGTCGCCGAGGTCGGGCGCCAGCCCGAGATCGAATCCCTGCTGCCCGAGGAAGTCGCGCTGCGTCTCGATGACGTGGGCCACGACGTCGCGCGCGCTCCACCCCGCGCACGGCGAGGAGGCGTCCCAGCGGCCCTCCACGCCGCGGACGACGAGGGTGAACTGTGCGGCGCGGTCGGCGAAACTCTGTGCTGTGTGGTTCATGCAGCCACGATGGCGCGACCGTGGGTGCCGCCTCTTGTCATAATCCGACACATGCCAGCCGAGGAGGGTCGCGCGCGCCTCCCCGACCCGGTCGACCGTGCGCACCTGACGGGCGTCAGCCGGCCCTCGCCACCGATCCATCGCTACATGCCCTCGCCCCACCTGCGCGACCTGGTGGAGCGCTACTGGATCCCGGTGTGGTCGCTGCCCGAGCCGTCGACGCAGAGCACGCTGCAGCACCCGGTCTGCCTCGTCGTCGTCAGCAACACGTATGCCCGCTTCTACGGCGTCGTCCGCGGCCGGTCGTCGGTGACGCTCGAGGGCGACGGCTGGGCTGTCGGGACGATGCTCACCCCGGCCGCCGGGCGGCTGGTCCTGGGCCGCTCGGTCGCGTCCGTGACCGACACGCACCTCGACCTGGGGCAGCTGCCGGGGACGGACGCGGACGCGCTCGTGGCGCAGATCCGTCGTGCGATGGCGGACGACCCCGGTTCGCCGCGCGCGCACACTGACGCCGTCGTGGCGACCGAGCGGTGGCTGACGGCATACCTGCCCGTCGACGACGCCGGCCTCCTCGTCAACGACCTCGTGGCCTGGGTGCGGGACCACCCGGAGGTGACGCGGGTCGACGAGCTCGCACGGAGGGCGGGGCTGGGGGAGCGGGCGCTGCAGCGGCTCGTCGAGCAGCGCGTCGGCCTCAGCCCCAAGTGGCTCATCCAACGGCGGCGGCTGCACGACGCGGTCGTCGCGCTCAAGGCCGGGGTCGGACCCGGGGCTCTCGCGGACCTCTCGATCCGGCTCGGGTATGCCGACCAGGCCCACTTCACCCGCGACTTCCGGGCCGTCACCGGGTTGACCCCGGGCGAGTTCGCGAGGGACCAACTGGTGCGCTGAGGGCGTCGGCGATGAACGCTCACCTGTGTCGGACCCGAGGCGTAGCGTCGGGTCATGGATGCCGAAGAAGTGGTCCCCCGGCTGGTCGAGACGATCGATGGCCACCGGTGGGAGGACCTGCCCGACCTGCTGGCGCCGGGCTTCACCAGCCGCCTCGTGCATACCGACGAGACCTTCGACCGGGACGCCTGGGTCCGGCTCAACGCGGACTACCCCGGGTTCGAGCGGATGGAGCTCGAGGACCTCGTCGCGGACGGGGGCCGCGCGGCGTGCCGGGCGCACGTCACCGGTGTGGTCGAGGGGCGGACGGCCCACTTCGAGGTGGCGATGTTCGTGACCGTGGCCGAGGGGGTGATCCAGGAGATGACCGAGGTCTGGGCCGACCTCGACGGCGTCGCCCCCGAGGGCACCCGGCCCTCGTGAGAAGCGGATCGGCCCGTCGATGTCGAGAAGCGGGATAGCGCCCCGACGTCCAGGGTGAGCGTCGGCATCCGCCGGTGCCACGACGAGAAGGAGCACCATGAAGTACGTCATCCTCATCCAGTCCAACCCCCAGCCCTGGGGCCACCCCACCAGCGACTATCTCCCGGCGTACCAGGACCAGACGCAGGAGGAGCGGGACCGCGGCAACGCCGACTTCGACGCGATGCTCAGGCAGCTCAGCGAGCGGGGCGAGCTGCTCGGGGGTGAGGCGCTGGGCGACCCGGCCACCTCGCGGCTGTTCCGCTGGGCGGATGGTGAGCGGGTGATCACCGACGGACCGTATGCCGAGGGCAAGGAGCACCTGGCCGGCTTCTTCCTCATCGACGTCGAGAGCCAGGAACGCGCCGAGGAGGTGGCCACGGCGTTCAGCGGACCCGGGGAGACGGTGGAGCTGCGGCCGGCCATGGGTGGTGGTGGCGACGCCGACTGATCCTGACGCGAAGACCTACGAGCAGGTCTGGCGCGCGGAGCGGCGGCACGTGCTCGCCGCTCTCGCGCGCCGGCACGGCGATCCGGCCGACTGTGAGGACGCCGTGCAACAGGCGTTGCTCGCCGCGGCGGAGCAGTGGCCGCGCGAGGGTATGCCGCAGAGCCCGCGGGCCTGGCTCGTGCGGGTCGCCTCGCGTCGTCTCATCGACCAGGTCCGTGCCGACGAGGCCCGACGGCGGCGCGAGGAGGTGGTCGAGCAGCAGGAGCGCGCCCTGCACGGCGGGGCGAGCCGGCCCGACCCGCCGTCCGAGCACGAGCCCACAGCGGTCGCCGACGACACGCTCGAGCTCATGCTGCGGTGCTGCCACCCGGCGATCTCCCCGTCCTCGCGGGTCGCGCTCACCCTGCGCGCCGTCGGTGGGTTGACCACCCGTGAGATCGCCGCCGGCTTCCTCGTCCCCGAGGCGACCATGGCGCAGCGGATCAGCCGCGCCCGCGCCACGCTGGCCGGTGACGGTGCGCGGTTCGGGAGCCCCGACACGGAGGAGCTGGCCGAGCGCCTGGCCGCCGTCCGCCACGTGGTGTCGGTGATCTTCACCGAGGGCCATCAGCGATCGTCAGGGGACACGGTGGTGGACGAGGCGTTCGCCGACGAAGCGATCCGGCTGGCGCGGGTCCTGCGCGCCGCCGATCCCGACGACCCGGAGAGCAGCGGCCTGCTCGCCCTGCTGCTGCTCACCCACGCCCGAGCTGCCGCCCGTGCCGACCACGCCGGCGACCTCGTGCCGCTGGAGCAGCAGGACCGCACGCGCTGGGACTGCGCACTCATCGCCGAGGGTGTGCGGCTCCTCGAGGAGTGCCTGCCCGCCGGGGAGGTTGGGCCGTTCCAGCTGCAGGCGGCCGTGGCTGCCGTCCATGCCGAGGCCGCCTGTCCGCAGGAGACCGACTGGCCGCAGATCCTCGTCCTCTACCGCATGCTCGACCGGGTGGCGCCGGCGCCCGCCACCACCCTGGCGCTGGCGGGTGCCACCGCCGAGGTCGAGGGGGCGGCAGCGGGCCTGGAGGTCCTGGGCCGGATCCAGGACGAGCGGTGGCACCGGCCGTACGCGGTCCGGGGCCACCTGCTGCGGCGACTGGGCGATGAGCAGGGGGCGAGAGAGGCCTTCGCGACCGCGGCACGGCTCACGTGCAGTGTCCCGGAGCAGCGCTACCTGCACCGGCTCGTCCGGGAGCCGGGGTAGAGGGGGCGTCCCGCACCCACCGGCGTGCACGACAGGGGTGCGCGAGGGCATACCCGCAGGTCGCCGGTGAAAGTGCACGCCGGGCGGCGCGAACGCTTGACACCCTTGCTGAGACGGATGAGACTTATTGCACCATACGCGCCGCGTTGCATATTACGCACCAACGAAGGGTGAGCATGAGCACCACATCCCTCCCTGCCCGCTGCGACGTCCTGGTCATCGGGGCCGGCATCGTCGGCAACTCGCTGGTCCACCACCTGGCCGAGCTCGGGTGGACCGACATCGTCCAGATCGACAAGGGCCCGCTGCCCAACCCAGGAGGGTCGACCGGGCACGCGTCCAACTTCATCTTCCCCGTGGACCACAGCCGCGAGATCACAGACCTGACCCTGGACTCGATGCGGCAGTACGAGGAGATGGGAGTGCTCACCACCTCCGGCGGCATCGAGGTCGCCCGCACCGAGGAGCGGATGGAGGAGCTGCGGCGGCGCATGAGCTCGGCCAGGGCGTGGGGCATCGAGTCGCGGCTCGTCACCCCCGAGGAGATCGCCGAGATGGTGCCGTTCCTCGACCCCTCCGTCGTCGTCGGCGGCTTCTACACCCCGAGCGTCGGCGTCGTCGACTCGCTGCGCGCGGGCACGATCATGCGGGAGAAGGCTCAGGACAAGGGCGTCCTCACGACCGTCCCCAACGTCGAGGTCACCGGCATGACGGTCACCGACGGACGGATCTGCGCGGTGCAGACCGACAAGGGCGAGATCGAGGCCCCCGTCGTCGTCATCGCCTGCGGCGTCTGGAGCCCGCGGCTGGCGCGCATGGCCGGCGCGCACATCCCGCTCACACCGGCGGTGCACCAGATGATCTCCGTCGGCCCCTGCGAGCAGCTCGCCGACAAGCCCGGCGAGATCAGCTTCCCCATCATCCGCGACATGGACACCTTCTGCTACGAGCGCCAGCACGGCTCGGACATGGAGGTCGGCTCCTACGCCCACCGCGCGATCCTGCACGAGCCGGACGAGATCCCCTCCATCGCCCAGGCCAAGCTGTCCCCGACCGAGATGCCCTTCACCGAGGACGACTTCGACCCCCAGCTGGAGCAGGCGCTCGAGCTCATGCCCGAGCTGCTCGGCGACGAGCGCGCCGAGATCCGGTATGCCATCAACGGCCTGCTCTCGCTCACCCCGGACGGCGCGCCCGTCCTCGGCGAGACGCCCGAGGTCACGGGCCTGTGGAGCTGCGCCGCGGTGTGGATCAAGGAGGGTCCGGGCGTCGGGCGCGCGGTCGCCGAGTGGATGACCCACGGCATACCCGAGATCGACCTGGGCCACAGCGACATCGCGCGCTTCTACCCCCACCAGCGCACCCGCGCCCACATCCGCGCCCGCACCAGCGAGGCCTTCAACAAGACCTACGGCATCGTCCACCCGGGCGAGCAGTGGGCCAGCTCGCGCCCGGTGCGGAAGTCGCCGATGCACGAGAGCCAGAAGGCGCTCGGCGCCGAGTTCTTCGAGGCCGTGGGCTGGGAGCGCCCGCAGTGGTATGCCTCCAACGAGCCGCTGCTCGAGGAGTTCGGCGACGCGGTGATGCCGCGCGAGAACGAGTGGGACTCGCGCTGGTGGTCACCGATCATCAACGCCGAGCACCTCGCGATGCGCGCCCGCGGCGGGATCGTGGACCTCAGCGCCTTCGCGATGTTCGACATCGTCGGGCCCGCCGCGCTGGACGCGGTGCAGCGGATCATCGTCGCCCAGGCCGACGTCGCGATCGGGCGGGTCGTCTACACGCCCGTGCTCGACGAGCAGGGCGGCTTCCGCTCCGACCTCACCGTCATGCGGCTCGCGCACGACCGCTTCCGCGTCGTCACCGGCGGCGCGCACGGCATGGTCGACGCCAAGTGGTTCGCCGACCACCTGCCGGACGGGGCCTCGCTGGTCGACCTGACCTCGGCATACACGACGATCGGGGTCTGGGGTCCGCGCGCCGGCGACGTCCTCGCGAAGCTCACCGACGACGACCTCTCGCCCGAGACGTTCACGTTCGGCACCTGCCGGCTCATCGAGGTCGGCGAGCTGTCCGTCCTCGCCTCGCGCATCTCCTACGTCGGCGAGTTCGGCTTCGAGCTGTATGCCCCGATCGAGACCGGTGCGGCGCTCTGGGACCGGCTCATCGAGGCGGGCCGCGAGCACGGCGTCGTGCCCGTCGGGATCGGGGTCTACACCGCGACCGGCCGGATCGAGAAGGGCTACCGCGCCTACGGCGCCGAGCTCGACTCCGAGCGGACCCTCGCCGAGACCGGCATGCAGCGCGCCAAGATCAAGGACGCCGACTTCATCGGCAAGGAGGCGGTCACGGCGCAGGCGCAGGAGGAGCCCCAGGCCGTGCTGTGCGCGCTGACCGTCGACGACCACACCTCCGCGAGCGGGGTGAAGCGCTACATGCTCGGCGGCGAGCCGATCCTCACCCGCGAGGGCGAGCAGCTCACCGACGGCCACGGCCACCACCCCTACGTCACCTCCGCGGCCTCGGCGCCGAGCCTGGGCAGGCACGTGCTCATGGCCTTCCTGCCCCCCGAGCAGGCGGTCGTCGGGACCGGGCTGGCGGTGTCCTACATGGAGGAGCTCTACCCCGTCACCGTGGCGAGCGTCGACGCGACGCCGCTGCTCGACCCGGACAACCTGCGGGTCAAGAACCGCTACGACGAGCTCGAGCCGGAGGCCGCCGGCGGTGCCGTCGCGCAGGAGCCGGTGGGGGTGGCCGGATGACCGACGTGCTGGTCTGCGTCAAGCGGGTGCCCGACACCTCCGGCGAGGTCGTCCTCACCGCCGACGGCGGCGGCGTCGACGGGCGGTATGCCGGGTGGACGATGAGCGCGCACGAGGAGTGCGCGGTCGAGATCGCGGCCGGGATCGCCGGTGACACGGGCGGCTCGGTCACGGTGCTGACGCTCGGCGACGAGGACAGCGTCGAGCAGCTGCGCTCGGCGCTCGCCGTCGGCGCGAACGACGCGGTGCGGATCGACGCCACGGCCGACGACTACGGCCCGGCCGACGTGGCGGGCGCGATCGCCGAGGTGGTCCGCGGCCGTGAGGCGGGCGGCGAGGGCTACGGCGTCGTCCTGCTCGGCAACGACGCCGCGGACACCGGGGACCACCAGGTCGGGATCCGGCTCGCCCACCTGCTGGACCGGCCCGTCGTGGCGGGGGCGCAGGAGGTGATGGCGAGCGGCGACCGGCTGGAGGTGCGCGTCGGGACCCCGGCGGGGACCGAGATCTACGACCTCCCGGTGCCGGCCGTGCTCACCGTCCTCGAGGGCGGCGTCGAGCCGCGCTACCCCAACATCAGCGGCCGGATGAAGGCCAAGAAGGCGCAGGTCGAGGTGGTCGAGCCCGGCGCCGCGCCGCAGGGATCGGGACGGCTCGGCCTGCGGGTCCTGCCGCCGCCGGAGAGCAACGTCGAGATGCTCGGCGAGGGGCCGGCCGCCGCGCCGCGCCTGGTCGCCGTGCTGCGGGAGATCGGAGTCGTGCGATGAGCGTGCTGGTGGTCGTGGAGCCGGACGAGAGCGGGAACGGGCTGTCGGTCGTCTCGCAGGAGACCCTGACCTTCGCGCGCCAGCTGCCGGGGGAGGGTGTCGACGCCGTCTTCGTCGGCTCCGTCGGTGACCCCGACGAGGCGGCGCTCGCCCAGTGCCGTGAGCACGGCGTGGGCACCGTCCACGTCACCGACGACGCACGGCTGGAGCGGTATGCCGCCCGCGCCTGGGCCCAGGTCGTGGAGACGGCCGCGGAGACCGGCGGTGCGGCATACCTCGTGGCGGGCGGGACCCCGCGAGGCAACGAGGTGCTGGCCCACGTCGCGGCCGCGCGCGGCGTGCCGATGCCGTGCAACGTCGTCGCCGTCGTGCAGGACGAGCCGCTGGAGGTGGAGCGCCAGGTCGTCGGTGGTGCCGTGCTGGAGCGGGTCGCGCTGGGTGGCGGTGGTGGCCTCGCGGTCGCCTCGGTCGCCGGCCACGCCGTCGCGCCGGAGCCGGCGGGGGAGCCGGGCGAGGCGCGCGTCGAGCGGGTCGAGGCGCAGATCGGCGACTCCGACCTCGCCGCCCAGGTGGTGCGGGTCGAGGAGCGCGAGGGTGGCGACACCTCCGCGCTGACCGGCGCGGACGTCGTCGTCGGTGCCGGCCGCGGCGTGGGCGGTGCCGACCAGTTCGCCGACGTCGAGCAGCTCGCCAGCCGGCTCGGCGGGGCGGTCGGGGTGTCCCGGGTCGTCACGAGCCTCGGCTGGCGTCCGCACCACGAGCAGGTGGGGCAGACCGGCAGCCGGATCTCGCCGGACCTCTACCTCGCGTGCGGCATCAGCGGCGCCATCCAGCACTGGGCGGGTTGCAGCTCGAGCCGGACGATCATCGCGGTCAACACCGACGCCGAGGCCCCCATGGTGACCAAGGCCCGGTATGCCGTCATCGGCGACATGCACGAGATCATCCCCGCCGTGCTCGAGGAGCTCGGCTGACCCCTCCCGCACGTTTTCGACATCTCGAATCGTCGCCATGGCGAACAAACCAGAGGTCGAATTCGGGCAGCCCGGGGTCTCGCACGTTTTCGACTACTCGAATCGTCGCCATGGCGAGCAAAGCAGAGGTCGAATTCGGGCGGCGCGGGTGCCGGAGGCGACAGGCCCGGGCTCCCGCGGTGAGGGCCCCGGCGGTCGGGGTCCCCGCCCGTCAGGGGGCGAGCAGGTCGGCGGAGCCCAGCCAGCGCTCGCCCTCGTCGAGGTAGCCGAGCCGGTGCAGCCATACCCCGGTGCAGACCCGCTCGACGAAGGCCCAGGCGTCCACCCGGTCCGCCTCCAGCCGCAGCCGCGCGCCGACCCGGTCCACCTGAGCCCGGTGCCAGGCCCGCACAGCCGCCGCGGGCTCGGTCCGCGCCAGCGCCTCCAGCTCGGCCATGAGGTCGCGCAGCGCCACGCCGGCGTCGTACTCCCGCTCGCAGAGGAAGCCGTCGGGGTCGATGAAGGCGTACCCCGAGCCCGGCCGCTGCAGCACGTTGAGGCTGTGCGCGTCGCCGTGCACGACGACCCGGTCGGTCGAAGGATCGGCGACCAGGTCGCGCGCGAGGGTGGCGGCGTGGTCGAAGGCGCGGGTATGCCCGTCCACCCACCCGCCCTCGGCGACCTCGGTCTCGACGATGGCGAGCAGCTGGCTGGCCTTCTCGCCGAGCTGCTCGTCGTGCGCGACCGACAGCGGCAGCTCCCAGGCGGGCTCCAGCAGCCCGACGAGGACCTCGACCTGCGCGAGGCCGTCGGGGACGGTGCGGGCGAGGGAGGGCCCGAGCCGTTCGAGGAGCGCCGAGCCGATCTCCTCGGCGTGGTCGAGCACCCGGCAGTAGCCGCGCCCGTCGGCGGCGGCCATCACCCGCACCTGCTGGCCGAGGTCGGTGCCGGCGTCGTCGAACTTCACGGCGGCGGGCAGGTCGCCCCGCCGCACCTCCAACACCGGCAGCCCGACCCCGTCGAGGTGCGCCTGCTCGATGACCAGGCCCCACCGGTCCACGGTGCGGGCCAGCACGTCGGGGAAGGCGTCGAGGAGGGGAGCGGCCCAGTCCTGGTCGGCCCAGGGTCGGGCACGGGCGAGCGCCACCACCTCCGACTGCTCCACGCCTCGATCGTGCCAGACGCCGCACCTTAGACTCCCGGGTGTGCCTCTCCCCGCCCGCCGCGCTCGACCGCGCCCGCTCGCGCGCCTGCGCGCGACGGCGGCGACGCTGCTGGCCGGGGCGCTGCTGCTGGCCGGGGGACCTGCGAGCGCGCTGACCGGCGACGAGGACGACCTCGGCGCCCGCGCCCTGCGGGAGGACGGCTGGAGCGAGCCCCACGCGGACCTCGAGGACGTCACGCGCAGCGGGCCGGTGGTCCCGACGAGCCCGCCGATCACCAACGTCACGCAGATGACGCCGTCCTACTACGCGGACGGCTGCCACGTCTTCCGCAGCGGCACCACGGTGCTGCCGGGCTGCGTCTACGGCGACGTCGACAGCGAGGTCGAGGTGGCGGTCCTCGGGTCCTCGAAGGTCGGGCAGTACTTCCCGGCGCTCGAGGAGATCGCGCTGCGCGAGGGCTGGCGGCTGCGGATGTACACCAAGCTCGCCTGCTCCTTCACCGACGAGCCGGAGCCGACCTACCCCGAGTGCGACGCCTACAAGGCCGACCTGCGCGAGCACCTGGCGGAGCACCCGCCGGACCTCGTCATCACCGGGGGGATGCGCCAGGACGTCGCCGACGGCTACACGCGCACCTGGACCTGGCTGCGCGGGCTGGGTGTCGAGGAGGTCGTGGCGCTCTGGGACTCGCCCGGTCCCACCGGCGGCAACCCCGCCGCCTGCGTCGCCCAGGCGATCGAGGAGGGCGAGAGCCTGAGCTCGTGCGCGGTCTGGCTGCTGGACCAGCACAGCGGCAACCCCTCGATGCGCGAGGCCGCGGCCCAGGTGCACGGGGCCTCCTTCGTCGACCTCCGCGACTGGGTATGCCCCAGCACCCACCTCGATCCCCGGTGCCCCGCCGTCGTCGGGCGCGCCCAGCTCTACGGCAGCGGCTCGCACCTCGTCCCCTCCTACACCGCCACCCTGACCGACCCCCTCCACCAGCGGCTGCACGAGGCCGGGATCGCGGCATACCGTCCCTCGGTGGACCGGGTCGGGGGCGCGGACCGGTATGCCACCGCCGCGCTGCTCGCGCGCGACGCCGCGCCCGGTGGCCGGGTCTTCCTCACCAGCGGCGCCGACTTCCCGGACGCGCTCGCCGCGGCGGCCAAGGCGGGCGCCCAGGACGAGGTCGTGCTGCTGACCCGTGGGGCGTCGCTGCCGTCGGTGACCCGCGAGGCCCTCCTCGAGCTCGAGCCCTCCCAGGTGCTCGTCGTCGGTGGCGAGGAGGCCGTGCCGCAGAGCGTTCTCGAGGAGGTCGCCGAGCTGGCGCCGGCGGAGCGGGTCGCCGGGAGCGGCCGCTACGAGACGGCCGCGGCGCTCGCGGAGGTGGCGCCGGTCGTGCGCGGCGAGGTGGTCTACGTCGCGACCGGCGAGGCCTTCCCGGACGCGCTCGCCGCTGCCGCGCAGGCCGGTCAGGCGTCGGCGCCGATCCTGCTCGTGCGCCACGACGAGGTGCCGGTGGCCACCGAGTACGCGCTGGACGCGCTCGACCCGGAGCGGGTGGTCGTCGTCGGCGGCGAGGCTGCCATCTCGGGGGACGTCCTCGAGGACCTGCGGCGGCTCGCTCCCGATGTGGGACGCGTCGGCGGGTCGGACCGGTATGCCACGGCGGCACTGCTCGCCGACGGCGCGCAGGAGGTGCTGCACGTGGGCTCGGGACTGTCCTTCGCCGACGCCCTCGCCGCGGCGCCGGTCGCGGCCGCGGCGGACGGGGCCGTGCTGCTCACCGAGGCGGATCGGGTGCCGGCGGCGACCAGCCAGGCGTTGCAACGGCTCGCGCCGGAGCGGGTCGTGCTCACCGGGGGAGCCGGCGTGGTCGGCGAGGACGTGCGGCGGGCGTTGCTGCGGCTCGCCTCCTGAGGGTCGGGGCTCGGCCGGGACGACCAGCCCCCGGCCTCAGAGGTCGGCGAGCAGGGCCGCCGGCTGCTCCACGCAGTCGGCGACGAGGCGCAGGAACCCGCCCGCCGTCCCGCCGTCACACACGCGGTGGTCGAAGGTGAAGGACAGCTGCGTCACCTTGCGCAGCTTCACCTTGCCCCGGTGCGCCCACGGCTTGTCGACGATCCGGCCGACGCCCAGCATCGCGGCCTCGGGGTGGTTGATGATCGGCGTGGAGCCGTCGACACCGAAGACCCCGTAGTTGTTGAGCGTGAACGTGCCTCCGGTCAGCTCGGCGGGGGAGAGCTTGCCGTCCCGGGCGCGGACCGTGAGCTCGCGCAGCACGGCGGCCAGCTCGGTGGTCGTCATCGCGTCGGCACCGTGCACGACCGGCACCACGAGCCCGCGCGGGCTCTGCGCCGCGAAGCCGAGGTTGACCGCGCCGTGGTGGACGATCTCGCCGGCCTCGGTGTCGACCGAGGAGTTGAGGGCGGGGTAGGCTCGCAGCCCGGCCACGGTGATCCGGGCCAGCAGCGGCAGCACGCCGATGCCCGCGTCGGGCCGGGCCGCCTTGAGCGCGTCCTTGGCCTTCATGAGCCGGGTGGCGTCGACGTCGACCCAGGTCGTGGCGTCGGGGATCTCGCGGCGCGAGGTCGAGAGCCGCTCCACCATGAGCCGCTGCACACCCTGGATCGGGATGCGCCGCTCCTCGCCGCCTGCCGACCTGCCCTCCTCCCGACCGGACAGGCCTTCCGTCCGCCCCTTCTGCCGCGACACATCGGGCGTTCGGTCGCCCGCGGAGGCGAGGTATGCCGTGAGGTCGGCCTTGCGGACCACGCCGGTCGGGCCGGGGGGCACGTCCGCGACGTCGACGCCCTCGTCGGCGGCGAGCCGGCGGACCAGCGGGGAGATCACGCGCACGGCCACTGGTGTGTCCGATCCGGCGCGGACGGAAGGGGTGTCCGGTCGTGCCGAGGCCGTCGCGCGACGGCGGCGGCCGCCCGGGCGGGAGCGCCGGGCGGGCTCCTCGCCCGCGCCGTAGCCGATGAGCGGCCGCTCGGGCTCGTCCTCGGGCAGCTCGGCCCCGGCGCGCTCCTCCTCGCGGTACTGCTCGCCCCCGGCACCCGCCGTGCCGTCCGTCACCGCCACACCGGGTCCGGCGACGACGTCGCCGCCGATGGTGATGAGCGGCTCGCCGACGGGCAGCACCTGGCCGGCCTCGGCGTGCACCTGCGCGACGGTGCCGGCATACGGGCACGGCACGGACACCGCGGCCTTGGCCGTCTCGACGGTGACGACCTCCTGGTCGACGACGACCTCGTCACCCGCGGCCACGTGCCACTCGACGATCTCGGCCTCGGTCAGCCCCTCGCCCAGGTCGGGCAGCCGGAAGACCTGCGTCATGCCGACACCTCCGCCGGGGTATGCGTGTGGTCCGGCTCGTCGTCCCACTGCAGCCGGGCGATGGTGTCGAGGATGCGGTCCACCCCGGGCAGGTGCGTGTGCTCCAGCTTGGGCGGCGGGTAGGGGATGTCCAGCCCGCTGACCCGCAGCACCGGCGCGGCCAGGGAGTGGAAGCAGCGTTCCTGCACGCGGGCGGCGATCTCGGCGCCCATCCCCGCGAAGCTCTGCGCCTCGGCGAGCACGACGGCCCGGCCGGTCTTGCGCACCGAGGCCTCGACGGTGGCGTCGTCGAAGGGCACGAGCGAGCGCAGGTCGATCACCTCGACGTCCCAGTCCTCCTCGGCCGCGGCGACCTCGGCCGCTTTGAGCGCGGACGGCAGCTGCGGTCCGTAGGTGATGAGCGTGACGTCGGCCCCCTCGCGCCGCACCGCGGCCTGCCCGATCGGCTCGGTGCTCGTGGGCAGCTCGAGGTCGGCCTTGGTGTAGTACTGGCTCTTCGGCTCCATGAAGACGACCGGGTCGTCGGAGGCGATGGACTCGCGCAGCAGCGAGTAGGCGTCGGCCGGCGTCGCGGGGGTGACGACGTGCAGCCCCGGGGTGTGGACGTAGTAGCCCTCGGAGGAGTCGCAGTGGTGCTCGACGCCGCCGATGCCCCCGGCATACGGGATCCGGATGACCAGCGGCATCGGCAGCGCGCCGCGGGTCCGGTTGCGCATCTTGGCGATGTGCGAGGTGACCTGCTCGAAGGCGGGGTAGCCGAAGGCGTCGAACTGCATCTCGACGACCGGGCGGAAGCCCTGCATCGCCAGCCCGACGGCGAAGCCGGCGATCCCGGCCTCGGCGAGCGGGGTGTCGATGCACCGGTCCTCGCCGAAATCCCTGGTCAGCCCGTCGGTGATGCGGAAGACGCCGCCGAGCGCGCCGACGTCCTCGCCCATGACGAGCACGTCGTCGTCCTCGGTCAGCGCGTCGCGCAGCGCGGTGTTGAGCGCCTTGGCGTAGGTGATCTTGCTCGTCGACATCACTGCGCGTCCTTCTCGTCGTTGCTTCCGTGCGCCGCCGTCGCGGTGCCCGCCAGCTCGGCGCGCACCAGCTCGCGCTGCTCGCGCAGCTGCGGCGTGGGCTCGGCATACACGTGGTCGAAGAGCTCCAGCGGCTCCACGATGCTCTCGGCGTTCATGCGCGTCCGCAGGTCGGCGGCCATGGCCTCGGCCTCGGCGCGGACCTCCTCGATCCGCGCGTCGTCGAGGTGCCCCTGCTCCACGAGGTATGCCTGGAGCCGGACGATCGGGTCCTGCCCGGTCCACCCGTCGACCTCGTCCTTGGTGCGGTAGCGGGTGGCGTCGTCGGCGTTGGTGTGCGCCTCCATGCGGTAGGTGTGCGCCTCGACGAGCACCGGGCCGTGGCCGGCGCGGGCGTGGGCATACGCCTCGCGCATGACCGCGAGCACCGCGGCCGGGTCGTTGCCGTCGACCTGCTCGCTGCGCACGCCGTAGCCGACCCCCTTGTAGGCGAGGGCGGGCGCCTTGGTCTGCTTCGCGAGCGGGACGGAGATGGCGTACTTGTTGTTCTGCACGAGGAAGACCGCGGGGGCCTCGAAGACGGCGGCGAAGTTGAGGCCCTCGTGGAAGTCGCCCTCGCTCGTGGCGCCGTCGCCGATGAGGCAGAGCGCCAGCGCGTCGGTGCCGCGGCGGGCCAGGCCGTGGGCGGCGCCGGCGGCGTGCACCGCCTGGGTGGCGAGCGGCGTGCACTGCGGGGCGGTGCGGGTGGCCTGCGGGTCGTAGCCGCAGTGCCAGTCGCCGCGCAGGAGCGTCAGCACCTCCATCGGGTCGATGCCGTGGGTGACCAAGGACATCGAGTCGCGGTAGGTGGGGAAGAGCCAGTCCCCCTCGGCCAGCGCGAGCACCGGCGCGACCTGGCAGGCGTCCTGGCCGCGCGAGCTCGGGTAGACCGCGAGGCGCCCCTGCTTCGTCAGCGCGGTGGCCTGCGTGTCGAAGCGGCGGCCGACGACCATGGCGCGCCAGACCGCGAGGAGGTCCTCGGGGTTGGGCATCGCGTAGCCGCGCTCGCGGGCCTGCTCGCTCGGCTCCACGGCGGTGCCGTCGGCGGCGATCAGCTGCACCGGCTCGGGGCAGGGAAGCAGGTCGGTGATCTCACTCATCGTCGAGTCCTCGGGTCTCACGGTTGGACGTCTGTCGCCCATCTTCCCGCGTGGGTGCACAGGCGGACCACTCCTGCGCCTGAGTCCAGACATATGGCACGATCGAGGTATGTCTGAGGACCGATCGTCCGGTGACCGGCCCGGCGGTGCGCGGCCGGCCGGACAGGTGGCGGCGGACCTGGACGACACCGACCGCGCGATCGTCGCCGAGCTGCGTCGGGACGGCCGGCTGTCCGTGCGCGCGCTCGCCGAACGGGTCCACATCAGCCGGGCGACGGCATACACCCGGCTGGAGCGGTTGCACCGGGACAAGGTGATCACCGGGTATGCCGCGCAGGTCGACCCCGACAAGCTCGGCCTGGCGACCGCGGCCTACGTGTCGGTCTCGATCGAGCAGGGGAGCTGGCGGGAGGTGCTCGACGCCCTCGAGGTGCTGCCGGGGGTGGAGCGGGTGGCGCTCGTGGGGGCGGAGTTCGACATGCTCGTGGAGGTGCGGGCACGCGACAACCACGAGCTGCGCGACGTCGTGCTCGGGCGGATCCAGGGGGTGCCGGGGGTCCGCGCCACCCGGACCTGGCTGATCTTCGAGGAGTGGGAGCGCTGACCGCCGCCCCCACCGTGGTCACTTCCCGGGCAGGGCTCAGAGCGAGGCGGCGGCGAGCTTGACGCCGAAGCCGACGAAGACCGTGCCGACGAGCCCGGTCAGGCCGCCCGAGGTGCGGCGGTGCCGGCTGAAACCGCGGGCGAGCGCGGTGCCGCCCACGATGAGCAGACCGAGGTAGATCATGCTCAATACCTGCATCGTCGTCGCGAGCACGAGGAAGTCGAGCAGTGGCCGGGCCGAGTCCGGGCGGAGGAACTGCACGAAGAAGGCGACGAAGAACAGGATGGCCTTGGGGTTGAGCAGGCTCAGCACCAGCGCCGTGAGGAAGGAGCCGCCGCGCCGGGGCGGGGCCACCGTCTCCTCCGCCGTCGCGGGCTGCTGCTGGCCGAAGGCGGCGATGCCGGCCCGCACCAGGCGGAAGCCGATCCAGGCGAGGTAGGCCGCGCCGAGGTACTTCACGACGCTGAAGACCACGGGGTTGCCCTGCAGCAGCGAGGCGGCGCCGAGGAAGGTGAGCCCCATGAGCACCGAGTCGCCCACGAAGACACCCAGGGCGGCGGCCCAGCCGCGGCGGACCCCGTTGCGGGCCGCCTCGGAGACCACGAACATGGAGTTCGGCCCGGGCAGCAGGACGATGAGCAGCGCGGCGACGAAAAACGTCCCGTAGTCAGGGATCCCCAGGAGCACAGGACCAGGGTAGGCGGGGGTGGCTCGAGGGGGAAGTCTCTGTTCGGGCAGGTGGCCTATCCAGGAAGCGGCCCCACCCTGAGGTGCCGAGCCCGGGCCACGGACGCCAGACGCAGGTCCAGAGTGCCGAGCATCGACCCGGACTGCAGCGCGGTGTGCAGGGCGCAGCAGTCCGGCAACTTCAGCCCTGTCGTCGAGCGCAGTGTCGCGAGCCGCAGCGGCTCGCCGTCGTCCCGGTCCGCGACCTGGACACCGATCGCGCGCAGGTCATCGAGCAGCTCCTGACCGCGACCCGTCGCCACGGCACCCACCAGCACCTCGGTCACGGTCAGGGAATGCATGAGGAAGGGCTCGTGGGCGTGGTCCCGGAGAAAGGTGGAGACGGCGAGGTGGTGCTGCTCGCTGGGCTCGAGATGGGCGATCACCAGGCTGGCGTCGAGCGTGATCATGCCGGCCAGTCGTCGCGCAGGTCGCTCAGGTAGCCGTCGGCGAAGGCATCGGCGTACTTCCCCGCCGTGTCACCGATCGCCGCGAGCCGTCGCCCTGTCTCCTCGTCGTGGCCCTCGGCGAGGGTCAGGCCGCCTGCCGTCACCAGTCGGACGAGGAGTCGGGAGCGCGGCTCGTCGGGCCAGCGACGGGCGGCGAGGTCGAGCGCTCGCGCGACCTCGGGGGTCTCGGTGACCTGGTGTCGTGGGCGCGTCGTCGGCATTCGCATAGTGTACCACTTTCCTATAAGTGGGTCACCTGCTGGCGAGGGTCGTAGTCCCAAGGCGCAGGCCTGGCGGCACGAGGAATAGTCCGGCTCCTCGGACGTTGACCTGCCCAGGCCCGATTCGGGCACCTCGACCCCACACCTCACGGAGGAGATGGTCATGCGCGCAGCCAGCTACGACACCTACGGCGGCCCCGAGGTCCTCACCGTCGGTGAGCTGCCCGACCCGCCGGTCGGCCCCGACACGGTCCTCGTGCGGGCCCGCGCGACCAGCGTCAACCCGGTGGACTGGAAGGTCCGGGAGGGCTACCTGCAGGGCGCCTTCCCCCACCACCTGCCGATCGTCCCGGGCTGGGACGTCGCCGGTGTCGTCGAGGCCGTGGGGCCGGCCGTGCGCACCGGGCTGCAGGTCGGGGACGAGGTATGGGGCTACGTCCGCCGCGACGACGTCCACGCCGGGACGGCCGCAGAGCTCGTTCCCGCCCCCGAGCGCACCGTCTCGCTCAAGCCCGCCGGACTGAGCTTCGAGGAGGCGGCCTCGGTGCCGCTCGCCGGTCTCACGGCATACCAGGCGCTGACCGAGGCCCTGGCCGTGGGCGAGGGGGACCGCGTGCTCGTGCACGCGGCGTCCGGCGGTGTCGGCCAGTTCGCCGTCCAGATCGCCCGCTCCCTGGGCGCCGAGGTCATCGGCACCGCCTCGCCGGCCCACCACGACCTCGTGCGCGAGCTCGGGGCGACCCACGTCCTCGACCACGGAGCCGGGCCGGTCGGCGAGCAGCTCGGCACCGTCGGCGGACCTGTGGACGCCGTCCTCGACCTCGTCGGCGGCGACGCGATGGCGGACGTCTCGGCGCAGGTCAAGGACACCGCCCGGGTCGCCTCGGTCATCGATGCCGAGCAGATGGGCCAGATCGGGGGGCGCTACGTCTTCGTCCGTCCCGAGCGCGCGCACCTCGACGCGCTCGCCGAGCTCGTGGACCGCGGCGAGCTGCGGGTCACCGTGGCTGCCACCTTCGACCTCGACCAGATCGCCGACGCGCACCGTCTGTCCCAGGAGGGCAGCCCGGGCGGCAAGATCGCCGTGCGCATCTGAGGCGTCTTCCGCCGTCAGGAGGGCGACGGGGCGCGGCGGTGCTCGTCACCGAAGCCCGGGTGCAGGTCCGGTGGGCCAGATGTGCCCTCGGGGTTGAAGCGGTATCCGACGCTCCGGACGGTCTCCACCATCTCGCCGGCCCCGTGGGCGCGAAGCTTCCGCCGCAGGCGGCTGACACGCGACTCCAGGGCTCTGCGGCTGATCGTCTGCTCCTGCAGCTCGATGGCCAGGGTCCCTCGGGTCACGAAGACCCCGGGCCTCCCGGTGAGTGTCAGGAGCAGGTCGAACTCGGCCCGGGTGAGATCCACCTGCTGCGTGCCCAGGTGGACCGAGCGGGACTCGGGATCGATGTGCAGACGCGGGACGGAGGGGGCGGGCTCGATCAGCCACCCGCTGGCGTGGCGGAGCAGTGCCTCCAGCCTGGCCGCGAGGATCCGCACCGGAGTGGAGGAGCTCACGACGTCCTGGGCACCGCGCTCGAGCAGGGTCGCCTCGAAATGAGGCGTCAGGTCGTCGACCACCACCATCGTGGCCACCCTGAACTCCTCGAGCCAGCGTTGGGCGTCGAGGAGGTCGGCCGAGACCGGCCCCCCGAGCACGATCGCCGCCCCGGGCCGGTGGTGGTTCAGGAGCCCGCGGAGCGCCTCGAAATCGATGACCTCCGCCTGGGCCTGGCGGCGCTGGAGCAGCTCCTGGCTGCGTCGCACTTCGGCCGGACCGGCACCCACCGGGATGAGCCAGACCATAAATTCCAGGTTCATGCGCGACGTGGGGGACGCCATCACTGCCACGGGCGGTCTCCGAGCTGGACGTTGTCGCCGACGAGCAGGAGCGTTCTCCGCGACAGCGCCGCCCAGCACCGTGAGCCTTCAGTGGCCACCGCCCCCATCGACATCCTCTCTCACCGCCGTGCCCCGACGGCGTCGAGGCCCCGGCAAACCTGCAAGTAGAGTAAAGAAGACGTAAAGAAAAGGTCAAGAGAGGGTTAGGGCGGATGGGTGCTCAGGGGGTCCTCGCCATCATCTTCGGGTGCCCGCCGAGCTGACACCGCTTCGGGGCCCGCAGGTCTCCGCGGCACCTCCGACCGCGTACAGACGTCGACGCTTGCCGCTCCGTCAGCAGGGGAGCGGGGCAACACCTTCGCGCGCAACCGAGATGCGGGCTCTGGGAGAGGTCGAGCGCGCCGCCACCACCTTCTCGGTTCAGGGCTGGAGGAGCACCTCGCGCAGCTCCGGTGCCAGGAACTCGGAGTAGCGTGCCGTGAGGTGGTTGCCATCGGCGCGAACCGGGATGTCGTCGACGAACGCCGGACACAACCCGTCTGATCGACAGAACCAGTCGCGAGTTGAGACATAGCGCGCGCCCTCTGTGGCTTGCGCAGCCCCAAGCTCAGCCTCACTCTGGAGGGTCCAGTTCTCGCCGATCGTCGAGGTGCAGGAACTCGGCCCGTTGAACCTGGTGACGCATCCCTGGAGGTTGACGCCTTCGGGGGGCGGAGCAAGCACGACGACATCCCGTTCTGGGGCCACGAGCCGCTTCAAGGTGCGCTCGGTGGCGGTTCGCCACTCGAGCACGGCGCCGCGCTCCGTAGCGCTGGAGGTCAGCCGACCCAGAGAATTCTCGGCGCTGGACAGTACGACGAGATCGGGGGAGTAGTCATCAACCTTCTCGTTGCTCCAGTCCTGAAACGTCTGGCATCTTCCCGCGAAGTCGGCAGCTCCTCCCAAGTCACTCACAGACGCAGCGACTGCCGGGCACTGGCCCATGGTGATGAGGACCACCTCGTAGTCCGCGTCACTCAGAGCCTCACGTATGCCAGCCATCCAGCTGATGGCGACCGAGTCGCCAAGGACGACGGCGGTCTTACTCGCTGGTCCCTCATAGGTACATCTTTCGAGATCGGCGTCGGACACGTCGATGCAACCATCCTGCGTCCATTCTGGTGCCTTCGAGTCTTCGAGGTTCTCGAGGGGGACAGCGAACTGCGGCCAGTCTGTCCGCTCCAGGGCGATACTGATCTGCTGCTCAATACTCTGCGGTGCCTCTTCGGCCTGCTCGTGTTCCTCCGCGGGCCGATCCAGGGTGGCTGCCGACGTCGCCGGCGTGACGTCTGGCCACGCATGTAGAACGGATGCGTACGCAGCCCCTCCGGTCAGGGGGAAAAGGATGGCAAGGACCGTAGTCTGAATCTTGAAGCGGCGGCGTCGCGCGGCGTTACCGATTCTCCGACGGGCCGCGGGGGTCAGCCAGGCAGACCGCCGGATGGGGTCTTCGACAAGGTGGTAGCTCAGTGACGCAAGGACAAGTGACAGGGCTAGGGCTGTCAAAACGTAGGGTAAAGAACCCTCGCGGATAAATGGTTGAAGAAAAACGACTACGGGCCAGTGCCACAGGTAGAGAGAGAATGAAATGCGGCCCAGGTAGCGAGCTGGACGATTCGTCAGCAAAGAGTTCAGGCCATCACTGGGTGCCCCGATCCCACTCGCAACGATGAGAAGCGTGCCAGCGACGGGAAGGAGGGCCCAAGGTCCGGGAAAGTCCCAGTCGGGAGTGAGCATGAGGCCAGCGGCGATGATGATGCCGAGGCCGAGGTGGCTTGCCCAGAGGTGTACTCGCGGGTCGCGTGTCCGAAAACGTGAAGCGGCCACCGCCAGCAACCCGCCGAGACCCAACTCCCAGGCGCGGGTGAAGGTGGAGAAGTAGGCTGTGGAAGGACTTTGTAGTGTTTCTACCATGGCCCAGGCCAGCGAGGCGGCTGTCACCATGCTGAGAACGATGAAAACCCGTCGGCGACCCATCTCGGAGCGGCGACGTCCTCCTAGCGAGAGGGCACCGAGCATGAGGAGCGGCCAAACGAAATAGAACTGTTCCTCGACCGCGAGTGACCAATAGTGCTGTAGAGGCGAGACTGCGCGATCGGCGGCAAAGTAGTCTTGGCCCACCAAGATGAAACGCCAATTCGCAGAGAAGAAGGTCGCGTACACCGCGTCCATCATGATCTGGTTGAGTCGCGGACCCAGGAACACAAGGTAGGACGTGGCCGCGGTCGCAGCAATGACCAGCATGGACATGGGGAAAATTCGCTTGACCCGCCTGGCATAGAAAGCGCGAAAAGAGATGCCCCCGGTGCGCTCGAACTCCTTCAGAAGAAGTCCAGTGATGAGGAATCCGGAAAGGACGAAGAAGACGTCGACGCCGATAAAACCGCCCTTGGGCCACCCAATGACGTGGTCGAGCAGGACCAGGACGACTGCCAGGGCACGAAGGCCCTCTAGGTCGGTGCGGAACCGAGTCGTCGCCGAAGCTCTAGCCGTCGCCGCCGTCGCACCTGTGTCTGGTCTCATGGGAATGACTGCTGCTTTCGCTGAAGATGGATCCTGAGGACGACCGGAGGGGAGGGCCAGGCCCTACTGAACCTGGAGGGAATGGGTGTCGTGGTGCGTGGGTGGCGACTCGGTGGGCGCCGTTCTGTTGGGCGTCCTGATCGAAGGAAGGGCATGACGCTGCGCGCGCTGGTAGGAGGTGGTCGAGCAGTAGTTGAAGATGACCCCGAGTAGCGGCGCGCCGCTGTTCTCCAGGGCAGCGGCACTCTGGCCGACCTCTCGCCGCGTGGTGGCCCGACGGTCAACTCTGATAACAAAGAGCGTGCCGGTGCACATCTGAGACAGGATGGCGCCCTCCGTCGCAGGGATAAGTGGCGGAGTGTCGAGGATGACGACGTCGTAGGTGGTCTCCAGCTCGCGGATGACAGGCAGGGTTGATTCCCGTGCGAGTAGATCTGCGGGATTGGGGGGTGCCGAACCAGCAAGGATGACGTCGAAACCATGGCGAGAGCGAACGGTGACCGAGTCGAGGTCAGCGACACCGACGAGCACGTCGGTCAGTCCCATGGTCTCGGCGAGTCCGAGACGTTGCGCGGCACTGGGGTGACGAAGGTCGGCCTCGACGTAGCACACCCTGTGGCCTGCGTTGGCCTGCGCTGCAGCCAAGCTGAGTGCGATGGCTGTCCTTCCATCGTCCCGACGTGCGGACGTGATGACGAAGGAACGACCACCTCGGGGAAGAGTGAGGAACTGCAGCCCCGTTCGGAGTTGTCGGATGGACTCGGAGCACACCGCACTTTCGAACAGATCCCCGGGATCGCAAGCGGCTTCGTCTAGCGGCACATGGGCGAGGATGGGGGTTGCTAGCAGCTCTTGCACTTCTGCCTCGGTCCTGACGCGCCGGTCTGCCACACGCCGAATGAGAGCGTAGGAGACGCCTACGGCACTCCCGACGAGAAGGCCGAGGAAAAGGTTGAGGAATGGTCGCGGACTGGCGGGACGGCCCGGCTGTGTGGCTGACTGAATGACGGTGGCCTCGATGACGGAGGAGCCGTCAGCTCGTTGAGGATCCAGCGAAGCGGAGACCTCCTGAAAACGTGCTGCGACCGCGTTCGCCAACTCCATGGCCTCTGCCGAATCATCGGACCGAGCGGTGATCTCGATGACGACGGTCTCCTCGACCACGAGCGTGGAGATGTCCGAAGAGAGATCCGGGACGGTGGTGTCCAGGTCCAAGTCATCGATGACTGCTTGGAGCACGAGACCGGAGTTCATGGTCTGGGCGTACGAGTCCATACGATCCATGACGTAGGCAGAGCTCTGCAGCAGTTCAGCGCTGCTGGTGCCGCCTTGCTGCGCAACGAAGATCTCTGAGGTGGCTTCGTAGACTCGCTCAGTAGCCAAAGTGACACTGGACGCGACGATGCCACCGACCAGGGTCGCCGCAAGTATGGAGAACCATCGAGCTCGCAATGCGATATATGTCGTGCTTGTCTGCATACAGCCTCCACGGACGGCTTCTGTCCCCCTTCCCCAAGGGCGACCACGTGGAAGACTACCCCTGTGAGCCGTCACCTGTAACCATGACCTCTGATCTCTTTACTGGAGCCAGTGCTGCTCCGGCAGGGCGTGGGAGAGGAAGTGGCTCATCGCCTGCGTGTAGGCGTAGGCGCCGGTCTGGCCGAACACCACGACGTCGCCGGGCCGCAGGTCCTCCGGCAGGTCGCCGGTGCCGACGCGGTCCAGCGAGGTGCACAGCGGTCCCGCGAGCGTCGTCGTCGTCCGTTCCCCGCTCAGGACCCCCTCGCCGGGGCGCACCGCCAGGGTCGGGAACGACTGCCCGGTCAGCAGCGGCCGCAACAGGTGGTTGATGCCGCCCTCGAGCATGACGAAGCGCTCGCCGCGGGAGACCTTGGTGCGCACGACCCGAGCGGCGTAGACGCCGGTGGGTCCGGAGAGCCAGCGGCCGGGCTCGAGCAACAGCTCGCCGGTGAACCAGTCGTTCTCGCCGAGGATGCGCCCGAGGCCCGCACCGACCGCCCGGACGTCGAGGTTGGGCTCGGTCAGGGCATACCGGATCCCGAGACCGCCGCCGAGGTCGACGAGGTCGAGCTCGCGGCCCAGCAGCTCCTGCAGCCGTCGCCCGATGCGCAGCGCCGTCCGGTGGTTGGCCAGCAGCCGCCCGGCGTCCAGCTCGTTGCTGGCCGAGAAGACCTGGAGCCCGCGGATCTCGACCCGGTCGAAGCGCGCGGCCTCGGTCACGAAGGCCTCCAGCACCTCCTCGTCCACCCCGAACGCGCTGGGCCCGACACCACCGATGATGCTCGCCACCTCGGACACACCCCCGGCGGGGTTGACCCGGACGTTGACCGCCAGCGGGGTCTCGCCGGTGTGCAGGGCGTGCAGCCGCTCGACGTCCTCGATGCCATCGACCTGGACGCGGGCCCCGGCGAAGAGGGCGGCCTGCAGGTCGCGCTCGGTCTTGGCGGGGCCGGCGAAGACCATGCCGGCGCCGGTGCCGCCGGCGGCCAGCGCGGCCGACACCTCACCGGCGCTCGCGCAGTCGAACCACGCGCCCCGGCCGGCGAAGGCCTCGAGCAGGGGCAACCCGGGGTTGGACTTCACGGCATACGCCAGGCGGACCCGCGCGGGAAGGGCGGCGCGGAGCCGGTCGAAGCGCTCGCGTGCCGCCGCCAGGTCGTAGGCGAAGAACGGGCCAGGGTGCGAGGTGGCCAGCTCGTCGAGCCTCGCCTCGTCGAAGGCGAAGAGGTCAGTCGTCGCAGCGGTCAAGATCATGCCTTCCACCAGGGCGCCAGGCGCCGGAGTCCTTCCTCGAGCGCGTCCACCGGACCACCCAGGCTCACGCGGAGGAAACCCGCTCCTCGCGGTCCGAAGGCGGTCCCGGGGATCGTCGTCACCCCGGCCTCGTCGCGCAGGCGCAGGGCGAACGCCTCGGTGACAGCAGGGTCGTCGCGCGAGGTGGAGTCGTCGTCGAGGTCGTGGGGCAGGGCGAGCCAGAGGTAGAACCCGGCCCTCGTCGCCGTTCTGGACATGGGAATGTGGTGCCCGTCGCCCAGAAAGCTATGTCCAGAAGTGAGGAGCTGGGGGGCGACCCGGTCGACCGTCCCCCAGCGCACCCGGATCTGCTCGCGGGCTGCGGGTAGCACGTCCCCGGCCGCGCCCAGCAGCCCCAGCGCGGCAGCCTGCGAAAGTCGCGAGGGGGCCGTCGTCATCGCGTTGTGCACCAGCCGTGCCGAAGCGAGCATTTCGGGGTCCCCGAGCGCCCAGCCGATCCGCAGCCCCGGGGCGGCGAAGGCCTTGCTCATCGAGCTGAGCACGACCCCCGCCGCGCTCACGTCCCGCAGCGACGCGGGGCGCCGGTCGGCCCACAGCTCGGCATACACCTCGTCGCTGACGAGCAGCACCCCGCGCTCGGCGCAGGCCTCGGCGACCCGCGACAGGGCTTGCGCCGAGGCGAGCCCGCCGGTCGGGTTCGCCGGGTGGTTGAGCACGACGATCGAGGTATGCGGCTGCTCGCCCAGCAGGGCGACCAGCGCCTCGGCGTCGAGGTCTCCGCTGGCGGCGAGGGGGTAGCCGACGGGCGTCGCGCCGCACAGCCGGGCGAGGGTGGGGTAGGCGACGAAGCCGGGGTCGGGCACGAGCACGGCCGATCCGGGCTCGGCATAAGCCTGGAAGAGCGCGAAGAGCGCCGCCTGGCTGCCGGCGGTGACCATGACCCCGTCCGGACCGACCGTGTCCGCACCGCGGGCCTGGGCGTAGCCGGCGATCGCGTCCACCAGCGCCGGGTCGGAGGTGTTGGGCCCGTAGGACAGGTCGACCGAGCCCTCGTCCGGACGCACGGCCTGTCCGGTCGGCAGCGGCCACCCGGGCTCGCCGAGCCCGAGGTTGATCGCGTCCGGCGGGGCGCCGAGCGACATGCGTCGGATGGGTGACAGGCCCTGGCCCGCCACCCTGGAGGCCGTCCTCACCGCAGCGACTCCTCGAGCGCCGTCGAGGCGTCGGTGGAGTCGTCGCGGTACTTCACGATCACCGGGGCGTAGAGCGAGAGCCCGAGGACGTCGGCGTAGTCACCGCGCGCCGGGCGGGAGCCGGGCACGACGACGGCGCGCTCGGGCACCTCGCCGCGCAGCTCCCGCTGGTCGACCAGGTCGTAGATCGTCGTCCCCGCGGTCAGCGCGACGCCCGGTGCCAGCACGGCACCGCGACGCACGACCACGCCCTCGTAGAGCCCGCACTGCGCCCCGACGAAGACGTCGTCCTCGACGACGACCGGGCGGGCACCGACCGGCTCCAGCACGCCACCCAGCTGCACAGCCGTGGACAGGTGCACCCGCTCGCCCACCTGCGCGCACGACCCGACGAGCACGTGGCTGTCGACCATCGAGCCGGCGCCGACATACCCGCCGACGTTGACATAGCTCGGCGGCATGACGACCACCCCGGGCGCGAGGTGCGCGCCGCGCCGGACGGAGGTCCCGCCCGGCACGAGGCGTATGCCGTCGCCCGCCGTGATCCGGCGCGCCGGCACGAGCGACTTGTCGACGCTGCCGCCCGGCCAGTCGAGCTCGACGGTCTCGCTGAGCCGGAAGGCGGCGAGGATGCCCCGCTTGACCCAGCCGTGCGCGACCCAGCTGCCGTCCTCGGCGCGGCGGGCGGCCCGGATCGAGCCGTCCTCCAGCCCGGCGAGCAGCTCCTCCACGTGCTGGATCGTCGGGTCGATGTCGCTGCCCTCGGCGAAGACCTGGCGCAGCGAGGTGCCGTGGGTCGTGTCCTGCGGAGTCATGGACTCCATGGTGCCGACGGTGCTCACGACGCCAGCGCCGAGGTGTCGTGCGGTACGGCGACCCACTCCGGTAGTCGGCCGATCGACGCCGAGCCGCTGCGGCGGGAGGTCTGCAGGTCGGCGAGGGCGGTCTGGACCTGCGACCAGGTGTCCGGCTCGGCGGGGGAGAGCGGCAGTCGTACCTGTGCGGTGGCCAGCCCGAGGCACGCCAGCGCCGCCTTGACCGGCACCGGGTTGGTCTCGACGAACATCGCTGCCATCGTCGGCGCCAGCAGCGCAGCGCTCTCGCGAGCGAGGGGCAGATCGCCGGCCATCGCGGCGTGCACGAGGCGCCGGGTCTCGGTCGGCACCACGTTGGCGCACACCGAGACGAGCCCCTGCGCGCCGACGGCGATGCCGGCCAGCGCGAGGTCGTCGTCCCCGGCGAGCACTGCACGGCCCTGCGGCGCCTCCTGGCACATCCGGGCGACCTGGCGCAGGTCGCCCGAGCTCTCCTTGATCGCGACGACCTGGTCGATCTCCCAGATCGCCCGCAGCGCCGCGGGAGTGATGTTGCAGCCGGTGCGCCCGGGCACGTTGTAGGCGATGATCGGCAGCCCAGGCGCCGCGTCGGCGACGGCGCGGTAGTGCGCCACCAGGCCACTGACCTGGGGCTTGTTGTAGAACGGCGTGACGACGAGCAGGGCGTCGGCACCAGCGGCCGCAGCCTGCCCGGCGAGCTCGCAGGTGCGCTCGGTGTCGTTGTGCCCGACCCCCACGACGACCGGGATGCGGCGGTCGTCGCGGCGGGCCAGCTCGACGGCCTGGCGCACCAGCGCGTGCCGCTCGACGTCGGTGATCGTGGCGGCCTCGCCGGTCGAGCCGAGCACGACGAGCCAGTCCACCCCGTGCCCCTCGACGAGCACGTGCTCGACAAGACGGCCGAACGCCTCGTGGTCGACAGCGGGCTTTCGTGCCCCGCCCACGGCGTCGGTCCCGGTCGTGAACGGCGTCGCCAGGGCGACGCCGAGACCGGTGAACGGTGCTGCGGTGAGGCTGGTGCTCATGCTGTCTCCTTGAGGTGGTCCTCGGCGAGGTCGTCGAGGGTGTACAGGCCCGGTCCGGGCCGGTCGGTGAGCCAGAGGGCCGCGGTGAGGGCCCCGGCGGCGAAGAGGTCGCGGTCGTGCGCGGTGTGCCGCAGCGTGATCGTCTCGGTGGGGGAGGCGAGGGTGACCTCGTGGTCACCCACCACCTCGCCCAGGCGGAGGCTCGTGGTCTGGACGTCCCCGACGGGGGCGCCGGCCGCGTCGGCCAGGACGTCCCGGAGCGCGAGCGCGGTGCCGCTGGGAGCGTCGACCTTGTGCCGGTGGTGGGTCTCGGTGACCGCGAGGTCGACCGGTATGCCCTCTGCCCGGTGCGCGGCGGCATACCCCCCGAGAAGGCGGCTGACCCGGCGGGCGAGGGCCACGCCGAGCGAGAAGTTCGGCGCGACGAGGACCCGCACGCCGAGCTCCCGGTCGAGCAGGACGGTGTCGAAGCCGGTCGCGCCGACGACGAGGTCGGTGCCGGTGCGCTGCGCCCAGTCGAGGTGGGCGGCGACGGCGGACCCCGTGCTCACGTCGATCGCGACGTCCACGGCCTCCCTGGGCTCCGGGTCGCTGCTGCCGACCGCCCAGCGCACGTCGACGTCCTCGCGGAGGTCGGCGAGCCGCCGGACCGCCGAGCCGAGGCGTCCGGTGCCGAAGAGTCCGATGCGGGTGGGCACCGGTCGAGTATGTCGAGGGTCCGGAAGCTCTCGCAAGCGCTGTTTCCGCAGGTCAGGGCACCTGTCCTGTCATCACACCACTTCACCGCAAGATGTCCTGCCTGGCTCCGGGCGCGCTCGCCGTCCTCCCGCCGCGCCGCACAAAGTTGGTACGCCGCGCGGCCCTCAGGGAGGGGTCAGGGCTGCACGAGGCCCGTCTTGTACGCCAGGGCGACGAGCTGGGCGCGCTCGGAGCTGCCGGTCTTCATGAGCAAACGGGAGATGTGGGTCTTGATCGTCGCCTCGGAGACGTAGAGCTGGCGGGCGAGGTCGGTGTTGGAGGGCGCGTCGCCCATGAGCTTCAGCACCTCGAGCTCGCGCGGGGAGAGCAGGTCGAGGTCCGGCAGCCCCTGGGCATCCCGCGGTGCCGTGTCGCGCAGGGTCTCGATGACCTTGCCGGCCACGCTCGGGTCGATCCAGGACTCACCCGCGGCGACCTGCCGGATTGCGTCGGGGAGCCGGCTGGGGGCGGCGTCCTTGAGCATGTAGCCCGACGCCCCGGCCCGCAGCGCGCCGTAGAGCGCGTCGTCGTGGTCGAAGGTCGTGAGCATGAGGACAGTCGTGACGGCCCCCTGCTCCGGACACTCCTGCACGATCCGGCGGGTCGCCTCGATGCCGTCCGTCCCCGGCATCCGGATGTCCATGACGACGACGTCGGGCGAGGTCTGCTCGGTCAGCGCAACCGCCTCGTCGCCGTCCGCAGCGAGGCCGACCACCTCGATGTCGCCGTGCACGCCGAGCAGCATCTCCAGGCCCTCGCGGACCTCCTGCTGGTCGTCGGCGATCACGACCGTGATGCTCACTCCCGCCCCGCCGTGCCGGGTGCCGGCCGCTCGGCCGGGCCTCCGCTCGTGGGCGGCCGCACCGGCAGGACGGCGGTGTTGATGAACTCCTCACCGGACCACCCGGCCTCAAAACTCCCGCCGACGAGCCCCACCCGCTCGCGCAGCCCGCGGAGCCCGGTGCCGCCGTTGGGCGTCCCCGGACGCATCCCGTGGCTGGCGCGGGAGCGGACCTGCACCTGCAGCTCGGTGTCCTGCCACGCGAGGTAGACGTCCACGAGCGCACCGCGCCCGGCGTGCTTGAGCGCGTTGGTGAGCGACTCCTGCACCACCCGGTATGCCGCCGCGCCCACCGACGGGTCGACCGTCCGCGCGTGCCCCGAGCGGTGGACCTCGACGATGAGACCGCTGCTACGCGGCACCTCCACCAGGGCGTCGATGTCGCCCAGCCCGGGCTGGGCGCTGGGGGCGTGGTCGAGGTCGAGGCTGCTGGGCAGGTGGTCGTGGATCTGGTCCTCGCGCAGCGCTCCGAGGAGCCGGTGCAGCTCGCGCATGCTCTGCGCCCCGGTCGACTCGATCGTGCCGAGGGCGCGCTGGACCGTGTCGAGCCGGGCGTCGTCGGGCACGTCCTTGGACACGGACTGGCTCATGGCCCGGGCGCCGGCGGCCTGCATCATCATGGCGCTGACGGAGTGGGCGACGATGTCGTGCAGCTCGCGGGCGATGCGGTGCCGCTCGGCGTGCGCAGCCTGCTCGGCCCGGACGTCGATCTCGCCGTGCAGGTCACGGTTGCGCTCGTGCGAGAGCCGGTCCCGAGTGGCCACCCCCCAGGCGGTCATCACCAGGACGGCGAAGAACACCCCGGGGAAGATCCAGTCGATCGGCGTCGGATCGTCGTAGGAGCGCAGCACCGCCAGCATCACCAGCGGGACCACGGTGAGGGCAATCGCCAGCGCCAGCAGCGAGTGCCGCAGGGTGCCGCGCCGTGCGGCGGCGTGCACGGCGACCAGGACGCAGAAGATCGGCTGCGCCGTCGTGAAGACCAGCATGGCGGCGATCGAGATGCCGGTGGTCGCCAGCAGGACCGGCAGCGGATAGCGCCTCCTGACGAAGAGGAGAGCGACCATGACGAGCACGGGTGGCGCCATGGCCAGACCCGAGATCTCCATGCCGCCGAAGGTGCGCAGCGGACCGGACAGCACTCCGGCGGTCCCGAGGTCGAGCAGCCCGGCCGTCAGCACGGCCAGGACGTTCGCCGCCTGACCTGCTCGTCGCCAGTGCTGCTGCGCCGGGGTCCGTCGTACCTCAGAAGCAGTGCCGGTCACGACCACTCCTTCCGTGGTTCGTCATCAACGCAGATGACGGGTCTAGCACATCGAGGGGAAGAGCTTGCACCACCACGGCTTCGAGGTGAGCGTGGCGAGACCGACCGCCCGAGGTTCCGTCCACCCGGGGACGGCCCGCGCGAGGCGGAGCGCCACCATACTCTCGCCGTCCTCGGCTGAGAGCACCTCCACCACGTCGATGCGGTCGTGCCCGTCCCTGTCGCCCCCTGCCGCGACAGGGACGGGCACGACATGCAGCGGAAGGGTCGGGGCAGGCTCCCTGTCGCCCACCCGCATCACGGCGAGGTCCGAGGTGACCAGCTCGGCCTGACCAATGGTCCGGCCCGAGTGTCCCTCTGCGTCTCCCTCGACGACCCGCACGTGATCCTGTGACTGCACGCGCCCCAGTCTGGCGGGGTCACCAGACCGGGGCGTCATCCTGCAGACGGATTTCCGTCGGGGAAGTGCCGGAGACCGTGGGTCC
Organism: Serinicoccus hydrothermalis; assembly: GCF_001685415.1. NCBI lineage: Bacteria > Bacillati > Actinomycetota > Actinomycetes > Micrococcales > Ornithinimicrobiaceae > Serinicoccus > Serinicoccus hydrothermalis. Next base: position 2,608,372 of record NZ_CP014989.1, read on the forward strand.
TGAGGGGGAGTCAGGGCCGGGGGCGCCGCCCATACCGCCCATGCCCATCTGGGCGTACTCGCCGGCGGTCGCGGTGGCCACCTCGGTCCCTCCGGCGCTGACGGTATACGTCTCTCCGGCCACCAGGTCGGCGGTGGACAGGACGAGCGAGGCGGTGTCCTTGGTCACCTCGACCTCGGCGACGACGGCGCCGTCGGCGTCCGTCACGGTGAGCGTCTCGCCGGCCGCGACCGAGCCGGACAGAGCGGTGGCGATCGAGGCCTGCTCGCTGTCGGTGGACGGTGCCATCATCATCCCGGCGCTGCCCACCGCGGTGAGGGTGCCGCCGGAGAGGAGGAAGTCACCGTCGACGTCCACGGCGCCGTTGTTGTCCATCGTGGGTCCGTTGACCACGACCGTGCCGCCGGTCATCGTGGCCGTGCCGTTGGAGTCGAGACCGTCACCGTCCGAGGTGAGGGTGAGCTCGCCGCCACTGATCTCCACGCTCGGCGTGACCGTGTCGGAGGTGGCGTTGAGCGCGTCGTCGCTGGCGGTGACGTCGGTGGTGCCGCCCTCGACGACGATCCGGGCCGACTCGAGTCCTTCGAGCGACTGGGTGACGGTCAGGGTGCCGTCGACGAGGTCGATGACGTTCTCGGCCTTCACGGCGTCGTCGCCGGCCGCGACGGTGATCTCGGTCGAGTCACCCGAGACGGCGATGATGCCGGTGCCGTCCTCGGTGTTGTCCGACTTCAACGCGTCGCCGTTGGCGGTGACGGTGAGGGTGCCACCCTGGATCGACAGGAAGTCCTTGCCGCGGATCCCGTCGTCGACGGCGTTGACGGTGATATCACCGGAGAGGATCACCAGGCCGTCCTTGCTCGTGATGCCGTCGCTGCCGTAGCTCTCGACGGTCAGCGCCCCCGTGCCCGCGATGGTGAGGTCAGCGGTGGAGTAGAGCGCCGCGTTGGGCGCGTCCACCTCCTCGCCGGTCTCCTCGTCGACGCTCGCCTCGGTCTGGGCATACGTCTCGGGGTCGGTCAGGGCGTTGTCCGAGCCGTCCGCGAGCACGACGGTCGCGTCCTCGGCGGAGCTGATCTGCAGCGCCGACCCGAGCGAGCTGGTGATCTCGACCCCGTCGAGCACGACGGTGACGTCGTCCTCCTCGGGCACGTCGACGACGACCTGGCCGTCGGTCAGGGTCCCGGAGAGGACGTAGGTCCCGGCCTCGGTGATCGTCACCAGGTCGGTCCCCTCCTCGGTGCTGCTCACCTCGACACCGCTCCCGGCGCTGCTGCCGCCGTCGTCGGCCAGCTCGACCGACACCGCGCTCGCCGCGTCGTAGTCGGCCTCGTCGCCGTCGGCGTGGGTGGTGAGGCCGACGCTGCCGATCGCGTCCTCGGTGTCGTCGTCGGCGGCCTCGCCGTCCTCGGACGCCGCGGCGCTCTCCCCGGCCGTGCCACTCGTCTCCTCGGTCGAGCCCTCGCTGTCGGAGGTGCTCGTGCTGACGGTGCTGCCGGCGGCCGTGCTGCCGGTGGTCTCCTGGACGCCGCAGCCGGCGATCAGGGCGGCGACGGCGAGGCTGGCGGCGGTGGTGCGCAGGCGGGTGCGGGTGGTGCTCATGGTGGTTCTCCTTCGGTGGGTGGTGGGTCAGGCGGCCAGCGGGCCGGTGGTGGTGAGCAGGCGGTGCCAGCGGTGTGCCGGCAGGGTGGGGTCGAGCAGGGCCAGGCCGGTGGCGAACTTGCTGATCCGCACCGGCCGGTGACCGGCGGACCAGAGCGCGCGGTCCAGCGAGGTCGGGGTAGACCCGCCCTTGGTCTCGACGATGGCGACGCCCTCGGGCGCCAGCTCGGTGCCGTCCGGCGAGGTCCAGCGCAGCGCCGTGTCGATCGTGGCGCGGGCGCCGTCGGCGAGGGCGAGCGTCGTCCGGCGGTATGCCGTGTCGAGCGCCGGTGCCGCGTCCCACCCGTCCCGGGGCCGCGGCACCCCCTGGTCGCGCAGCGTGCGCTCCACGAAGCCGGCCGCGTCCGCGGTGAGGGTAGACGGCATACCGACGGGGTGGGGCTGGCGCGCCTTGACCGTGGTGCCGCGCGGACCGCGGGTCTTGACTTCGAGCCAGCAGGTCCCGGTGTCGAGGTAGGAGCGGGTGCGGACCTTCCAGCGACGGCGGCGCGCGGTGGCGGCGAGGCGGTAGCTCTGCCGGTCGTCGGTGTCGAAGTAGGTCGAGGCGTAGTCGAACCGGCGCAGGCCCTCGATCTCCAGGACGCGCGTCCCGGCGGGCAGATCCACCAGGGCGGCGTCGACCTGGGCGGTGGTGAGGAGGTACTTTCGGTCCACCCGGGTGAGCAGGGCCGACTCGGCGACCAGGTCCGTCAGCGAGATGGGGGAGAGGCTGGCGAGCGGGCTCATCGGGCGACCGCCTCGCGGGTCACGGAGGCGCCGGCCGGGGCCTGCACCGTCGGCGAGGTCATGCCGGACGCGCGCCAGCCGACCTCGACCTGCGTGCTGTCGTTGACCAGGTCCAGGCGCACCGTGCGGGCGGTGACGACCTCGCCGCCGAGCAGCGCCCGCAGCCGGTCGTGCAGCTCGTCGGGGTCGGTGACGGCCCGGTCGAGCACGACCAGCTGCTGCTGCAGCTCCTCCTGCGGCCCGGCGACCCGGGGGTGGTCGCCGACCGCGAGGGCGAGCACGACGAGCGCCATGAGGCCGATGCCGACCACGAGGCTGGTCACCCCGATGCCGCCGAGCAGACCCAGGGTGAGCGCGGCGAAGTAGTAGGCGATCTCGCGCTGGCTGAGCTCGCTGGAGCGCAGCCGGATGATCGACAGGACGCCGAAGAGCCCGAGGCCCAGACCGACCGTCGCGGCCGAGGAGGTGAGGGCCATGCTGACGGCCAGCACCCCCACGTTGACCCCGAGGAAGGCCGGGACCAGCTCGGTGCGTCGGTGCCGGGGCAGGTAGATCGCGAAGGTCAGCAGGACGATCGCGAGCAGGTCGACGGCGGGCAGGATCAGGGCGTTCATGGGTGCTCCTCGGGGGCGGTGTCCGGTGGTGTGAGTCCATTCCGCCGCCCGGGGCTATGTGCCTGCTGTGAAGCGCCGGTGCGCGATGTATGAGGTGTGGCAGGCTTGCCCCCACGTCGGGTCGGCCGGCGGTCGAGCCGGGTGAGGAGAGCCATGGAGCGCGAGCAGATCGATCTCGACACCGAGGGCGTCGGACGGGGCGCGGTCATCCGCTACGGCCACTGGGGCCGGCCGGTGCTGGTCTTCCCCTCCGAGGCCGGCCGGGCGTGGGACTTCGAGAACAACGGGATGCTCGACGCCGTCGCCCCGCTGCTGGCCGACGGACGGATCAAGCTCTACGCGGTCGACTCCTTCGACCACCTGACCTGGAGCGACAACAGCCTGCCGACCGAGGAGCGGGCGCGCCGGCACGGGGCATACGAGCGCTGGATCCTGGACACGGTGGTGCCGCTCGTCGACGAGGACTCACCGGGGCACGACCGCATCGTGACCGTCGGGGCGAGCATGGGCGGCTTTCACGCGGTCAACTTCGCGCTGAAGCGGCCCGACGTCTTCGGCGTCGGCATCAGCCTGTCCGGCAACTTCGACCCCAGCTCGTGGCACGGGTGGGGCGAGCTGGGCGAGGCGACCTACTTCGCCAACCCGACGGCGTATGTCGCGGGCATGGAGGGCGACCATCTGCAGTGGGTGCGCGAGCACGCCAACATCCTGCTGGTCGCCGGGCAGGGCGCCTTCGAGGTGCACCCGACGCAGTCGCTGCCGGGGGCGCACCGGATGGCGGGGATCCTGGCGGACAAGGGCATCCCGCACGAGTTCGACCTGTGGGGCCACGACAGCGCCCATGACTGGCCGTGGTGGCGCAAGCAGCTGGAGCACCACCTGCCGCGCTTCTGCTGAGGCGGCCCGCGCCGGTCAGCCGACGGGAGGTCCCACGGCCAGCAGGGCGGAGAAGACGGCCGCCACGAGCAGCAGCGCCACCAGGACCGAGGGCAGCGGCCGCCGCAGCACCGCCGCGAGCGCCCGCTCGACCGCGGTATGCCCGGTGCCATCGCGCAGCCGCCAGCGCTGGCCGGCCAGCCCGCGGCGGCGCACCGAACGCTCGAAGGGGATCGTCACGAAGGGCGGGATGGCGCTGGCCAGGCCGAGCACGATCCGCCCGGCGCCCCACCGCTGGTCGATCCCGACGATGACCACGACGACGCAGTAGGCGAGGAAGACGAAGCCGTGGACGGGACCGGCGATGCTCACGCCCAGGTCGGTGGTGCCGGTGAGGTACTTCAGCGCCATGCCCACCAGCAGCAGCACCCAGGTCACCGCCTCGGCGTCGGCGAGCAGGCGGAGCAGGCGACCGGGACCGGGGGAGAGCACTCCTCGATTGTCCGCGACGGCCCGGGCACGGGCATACCCGGCCTCCCCCTGACGCGACGGACACCGAGGCGCTAACCTTCCGCCCATGGCCAACGACGTGCGCACGCATCTGATCGGTCTGCTGCTCGGTGCGGAGGAGGACTGGCCGCGCGCCTTCGAGTCGATCCTCTCGCTCGTGGGGCCGGTGGAGGCGGACGGCGTGACGCACTCCATCACCAGCGAGCGGGTGCGCATCCACCCCTTCGACCTCACCGACCCGGTGCGGCACGGGCTCGTCATCGACCGGCTGGCGTACTGGTACTACCACCCGCGCGAGTGGCTCAAGAAGGCGTCGCTGATGAACGACACCTACCTGCTCAACAGCCCGTTCACGTTCCAGTCGATGGAGAAGCACAGCGCCTACGTCGCGATGCTGCGGCTCGGCATGAAGATCCCCAAGACGGTGCTGGTGCCCTACAAGAACCCGGTGGACAACGTGCGCTGGGCCTACACCTCGAGCAAGTACAACGACCCCTTCGACCTCGAGACCATCGCCGCGGACGTCGGCTACCCGCTCTTCATGAAGCCGTTCGACGGCGGCGGCTGGCGCGGGGTCTCCAAGGTCAAGGACGTCGAGGGGCTGCACCAGGCCTACGACGAGTCCGGCAGCATGCTCATGCACCTGCAGGCGACGGTCGACTACGACAAGTTCGCCCGGGCGCTGACGATCGGCCCGGAGACCATGGTCATGGACTTCCGGCCGGACGAGCCGATGCACAACCGGTATGCCGTCACCCACGACTTCCTCTCCCCGCAGGCCGGCTGGGAGGCCGAGACGGTGAGCAAGGTCGTCAACGCCTTCTTCGGCTGGGAGTTCAACTCCGCCGAGATGCTGGTGGCCGGGGACGAGGTCTACCCGATCGACTACGCCAACGCCTGCCCGGACGTGGCGATCACCTCGCTGCACTATTACTTCCCCTGGGCGATCACCGCCCTCGTGCGGTGGTCCACCTACTGCCTCGTGACCGGTCGCAAGTCGGCCATCGGCGTGCGTAACCCGCGCGAGTACTTCGCCATCGGCGACGACCCGGACCGCACCTACCAGGAGAAGATGCAGGCCTACCGCGAGCTCGCGGACGCCGAGTTCGAGACGGGCCGCTACTGGGAGTGGTGCGACAAGAACCTGCCCCACCTGCCCGAGCGGGTGCTCGAGTGGGTCGAGTCCGACGACTTCGACCGGCTGCTCACGGACACCGTGCGCGGGCACTACCCGGAGCACGAGCACGACAAGTTCATCGCACACTTCCGGGGGCTGACGGGGATGTGGGTGACCGACCAGCGGGGTTGACGGGTCAGTCGCCCGCAGCCCGTCGCGGGCCCGCTGCAGGCCCACTGTCCGAAAGGTGGTAGCCGACCCCACGTATCGACTCGATCAATCGAGGTCCCCCTTGGTCCATCACTTTGCGTCGTATGCGGCTGATGTGTGACTCCAGCGACGCGGGGCCGGGTGCGCCATTCGACATCTCGGTGAGCAGCTGGCTCCGGGACACCACGCGACCTGGGTGCCGGGCGAGGACCATCAGAAGGTCGAACTCGCTCTTCGTGGTGGCTATCACGGCGCCGTTGACGAGGAGCTGACGACGTTCAGGCCAGAGCACCACTTCTCGGCTGACCGCGATGGTCTCCTCTGGAGCGCCCGTGGGAGCGATCCGAGGGGTCCGGTTCCGGTGGAGGGCGCTGATGCGGCTCGTGAGCCGGGCGGCCGACGAGGGTAGTCCGAGGACGTCGTGAGCGCCGAGGCCGAGCAGACCGGTCTCCTGCTGCTCGGTGAGCCCGCGCACCAGAACCAAGGTCGGGATGCCATTCGAGGTCAGGTGACGCAGCGCATCAACCAGTGGAACGTCCATCTCTGGCCCGACCAGCACGGCGGCGGCGGCCTCTCGCGGAAGGCGGCGCTGTCGTGCGGGGTGTGGTCCGGAGAAGGGAAGCTGCGTAGAGACCAGGGCGTGCGCGGTAGCATCAACGTCGCCCGCCGATGCCTGCGCGGAGATGAGCAGGACGTGGCTCTCCATCGGGTCATCCCTTCGTGAAGGCGCCGGCTGCAAGGTTCGACGTCATCGGAAAAATTGAGGCTGGTCTTCTAGTCCAGCGTTGCTGTAGGCTGCAGGCACTTTACCAAGTCTTTACGATTCAGGAGTGCCGATGGGGTCAGGCATGGTGCAGGCCAAGACAGAAGCGCAGCGGGTGGGATACGTGCCCGGCGTCTTCGACATGTTTCACGTAGGTCACTTGAACATCCTTCGTCACGCGCGAGCGCATTGCGACATGCTCATCGCTGGTGCGGTGTCCGACGAGAAGGCTGCGGCAGTCAAGGGTCGGAGGCCGATCATTCCCTTGGCGGAGAGGTTGGAGATCCTGAGCCACTGCAGCCTGGTGGACAGGGTGGTAGCTGAAGAGGTGCCGACCAAGTTCGAGATGTGGGAAGATCTCCGTTTCGATGTCATCTTCAAGGGTGACGACTGGCGGGGTACCCCCAAGGGCGCCGAGCTGGAGGCGACGTTCGCCGCTGTCGGTGTCGACGTCGTGTACTTCCCCTACACCGTGCACACGTCGAGCAGCTTGCTGCGGGGGGTGCTGGAACGAGCTGCGGCGTCGTAGGCACCGAGGCTGCGCGCGAGGTATCTGAAAAGCCGTTCAGCCCTCTTACTCAGGGGTCCAGGCCCTGAGAATGGAGGTTGTCCTGGCTTTACCGAATCGCAAGGCTATGAGCGGCCCGCTCGGGACCGCAGATCGAAGGAGTGGGAGAGTTGCAGCGCAGGGATGGTGCGCCAGGGCAGGCTGGCGCGGAAGGCGGCTTGACGGTCGCGATGGTGGGCACACGGGGGGTCCCCGCTCGATACGGCGGATTTGAGACCGCCGTCGAAGAGGTGGGGCGGCGACTGGTCGAGCGGGGGCATCGGGTCACGGTCTACTGCCGTCGGTCGGCGGGCAAGGACGCCACTCCTCTGGCCGAACATCTCGGGATGGACCTAGTTCATCTACCGGCGGTGCGGCGTCGCTCTCTCGAGACACTGAGCCATACCGGCCTTTCCGTCGGTCATCTCCTGCGGCACCGCCCGGATGTCGCACTGCTGTTCAACGCCGCTAACGCTCCCTACCTGCCGGCGCTCAGAGCTGCGCGGGTCCCCGTCGCTACGCATGTCGACGGACTCGAGTGGAGGCGCGCCAAGTGGAGCGGTCTCGGTCAGCGGTACTACAAGGGGGTCGAGCGTCTGTCGGTCTGGTGGTCGGACGCCCTGATCGCTGATGCCCCCGGTATCGCTGACTACTACAGCACCAAGTTCGACGCGCCAACGACCCAGATCGCCTACGGTGCGCCCATCACCGACGGTAGCACCCACCGTCTCAACGACCTCGGTCTGAAGCCCGAAGAGTTCCACCTCGTCGTGGCCCGTTTCGAGCCCGAGAACCATGTCGACATGATCGTGAGGGGCTACGTGCAGAGCGATGCGCGCCTGCCACTCGTCGTGGTCGGGTCGGCCCCCTACTCCGACGAACACACCGCCGCCATCAAGGCTGCGTCCGACGAGCGTGTGCGATTCCTCGGGGGAGTTTGGGACCAGGAGCTGCTCGACCAGCTGTACTCAGGGGCGCGCACGTACCTGCACGGGCACTCAGTAGGTGGCACCAACCCTTCGCTGTTGCGCGCCATCGGAGCGGGAGCAGCTGTTCTGGCCTACGACGTGAACTTCAACCACGACGTGCTAGGCGCGGCTGGACGTTATTTCGGTGGGGACGCGGACGTAGCCAGCCTGGTGGAAAGCGCCGAGGGTGACGTTGAAGCCACCCGAGAGCAAGGTCGACAGGCCCGTGAGCGAGCGACGCACTACGACTGGGACGACGTGACCGACCGCTACGAGGCGCTCTGCCTCGAGTTGGCGCGCAGCCCCAAGAGCGCGGTGCAGCCAGCATGAGCACGAACTCAGGTCTCCAGCAGCGCCAGGTGACGTACTCGCGGTCACTCAGTGAGTTGCAGGGAGCCCAGAAGTCTTCTGCGGGCGCTCCCGCTTACTCCCGCTACATCAACCGGCCGTTGGGGCGGAGGTTTGCCGCCATCGGGCACGTCATGGGGGCTACTCCCAACCAGGTGACAGCGGTGAGCGCCCTCTTCACCTACGCGGGCATCGCCCTGATCGCGCTCCTGCCACCCTCGTGGTGGAGCGGGCTGGCCGTCTCCTCTGCCCTGGTGGTGGGGTACGCCCTCGACGCCGCCGACGGTCAGCTCGCCCGCTTGCGGGGCGGAGGCAGCCTGTCGGGCGAGTGGCTCGACCACGTCGTCGACGCCGGGAAGATCTCGGCGCTACACCTGGCTGTGCTGGTTGGAGCCGCTCGATTCACAGAGCTCTCCCCGGGCTGGCTCCTGGTGCCTATCGCCTTCACCCTCATCGCCAACGTGACCTTCTTCGGCATGATCCTCAACGGTCTGCTGCGAGACCGTCACACTGCTCGGACAGGTCAGCCGGTCGAGCGGCCACGGACGTCTACCTTGCGTTCCCTCCTCGTCATCCCTACCGACTACGGCTTGCTGTGCCTGGTCTTCCTCATGCTTGGAGCCCCCATGGTGTTCGGCGGCATCTACCTCGTGCTGCTGCTCTGCGCGACGGGGTTCCTGGTCCTTGCACTGCCCAAGTGGTACCGCGACATGTCACAGTTGGGTTCATTATGAAGGTTTCGGCCCGGCAGCTGGTCTTCGAGGCGAAGGCGCGTACTGTGCTTCGGAAGAGCCAGAAGCTGTATATGCTGGGAGTGCAAAGAGAAACGTGGCCAGTCGAGCGCTTGCGCGCCTACCAGACTCGTAAGGCCGCAGAGCAGGCTCTCTATGCCATGCGTTCGACGAGATTTTATCGCGAACTCTACGAATCTCACGGCTTCACGGAACAAGATTTACAAGAAGACCCTGAAGCATTCTACTCACTGCCTACTGTGGATAAGCAATCGGTGCGGGACCATTTCGAAGAACTCAAGACCCCCGACGCCGAAGATTTTGGTGTTCTCTCTGTAACGGGCGGCAGCACTGGTCAACCATTGCACCTCCTTCGTGACAAGCGTGTCTCGGCGCAGCCGCTGGAGTGGCGGCTGTTTCGCTGGTGGGGGGTCAAGCCTCACGACAACATCGCTCTCGTGTGGCGCCACGTGAAGAGCGGGCGACAGGAACTTCTCCACGGAGTCAAGTGGTGGCCAACTCGGCGTATGCAGCTGGATGCCTACGACATCAATGAGGCCTCGGTCCGTCATTTCGCAGAGCAGTGGCGTGTCCAAACGCCGACACTCCTGACCGGGTATGCGGGAGGCGTGCTGGAGTTCTCCCGCGTTCTGGAAGGACTCGACCTACGGCTTCCTGCGCCGAGGGCCGTCGCCACAACAGCCTCTCCACTGACCGATGAGAACCGTCAGGAGGTCGAGGATCGTCTCGAGGCGCCAGTGTTCGATCACTACAGGTCCGCCGAAATTCCTTGGATGGGTGGCGAGTGTGCGGAGCGCGCCGGACACCATATCTTTGCGGATGACCGTGTGGTGGAAGTGCTAGATAGGGATGCTGAGTCAGGTGATCTGGGCAACGTCGTGGCCACCGACCTGACCAACAAGGTGTTTCCGCTGATCCGGTACCGCATAGGGGACAGGTCGCGTGCCATCACAGAACCCTGTGCCTGCGGCTCGACGCTTCCACGTATCGCCCGAATCGTCGGCCGTGAAGGTGATGGCTTAAGGCTGCCGGACGGCACGTGGATTGCTCCAGAGGGAGTCTTTCCGCTCTTCAGCAAGGAGCCGGACTGTGTTCGCCAGTTTCAGGTCGTGCAGTCGGCCGACTACTCGATCCTGGTCCGAGTCGTAGAAGGGGCCAGCCCGCGTGCACGAGACTTTGTAGACGAGACACTGTCCAGTCTGCGGCATCGTACCCACTACCAAGTTCCGATCTCGTGGGAGTCGGTCGATGAATTGATTCATGACGGTGGAAAAATTCGCTACATCAGGAGCCACGTCGATGCGCACTAAAACCATCATCCGGCGAGTGTGCGGCGCATCGGCCTTGGCCATCATCCTTGCCTCGTGCAGCGGTATTGATGCCCCTCCTGGAAACGTTCTCGATTCTTCGAGTGCCGCTGCTACGTCCTCGCCCACAGGTGAGAAGCCGGCGTCCTCAACAACTGAGGTCGACAGTGAGGTCGTCACGCAGACCGTGGAGCCCACCGTGGCGACCGACATCGACGACATCATCGACGTCGAGCAACAGACTGAACTCGACTCCGTCGACTGGTCAGACTCTGTGGCGGTCTCCCCTGACATCTCCGTTGAAATCCACAAGGTCGAAGAGGTCGAGGTCGAGGCTCGCGTTGCCGGCGAGATCGGAGGGCCCGCGATATCCGTCACGGTGGCCATCTCGAACGACACCGAGGCAGACCTCGACCCGACCTTGGTGACCGTCACCGCTGCTGGGGCGGACGACGCCCCGCTAACTCCCCTCTTCAACGAGCCAGCCGCCCCGTTTGTGGAGCCCGTATCTGCCAGCACTACCGGCACAGCTGTCTACGTGTTCCATCTCCCCGAGGACGCTGAGCGTCCGATCACCATCACGGTCAACCCAGCCCCGTCGGCCCCAGTGGCCGTCTTCACCGGTGCTCTTTCTTAGTCGGAGTCACGACCATGCATACTCTTCGCCGCCGGGGCGTCACCCCCGTCCTGCTCCTTCTCGCGCTGCTCCTGGGCTGGGCCGTCGTGCCGCTGGTCTCCCCGCCTGCAGCCTCGGCGGCCATCAGCCCCGTGGAGGAACGCTCCTCCGGGGTCGTGACGGCGGACGCCCTGCCGACCGCCCAGATGAACGGCGTGGCCTGGGACCAGGCCGTCGTCGGCGGTACCGTCTACGTCGGCGGGAACTTCAGCCAGGCGCGTCCGGCGGGAGCAGCGCCCGGGACGAACCAGACCGGCCGAGCCAACTTGATGTCCTACTCCCTGAGCACAGGGGTCATGACGTCCTGGAACCCGGGTGCGAACGCGCAGGTGCGCGCCGTGTCGGGATCGCCGGACGGATCACGCATCTACGTCGGTGGCGACTTCACCCAGGTGGCCGGCCAGTCGCGTAGCCGGATCGCCGCCTTCAACACGTCCAACGGCCAGGTGATCGGCAGTTTCGCACCGCCCGTCGGCTACCAGGTCAACGATATCGTGGCGACCGATGACGTCGTGTACGTTGCAGGTTCATTCGCCGGCGTTGGGTCTCAGGAGCGGTCCAACCTTGCCGCGTTCAGCGCGTCCAATGGGGCGCTCCTGGGCTGGGCCCCTTCGGCGGATAACCAGGTGCTGACCCTTGCCCTCTCGGAAGACGACTCTGAGGTTCTTGTCGGCGGCCACTTCGAGAGCATCAACGGTGCGGCCGTCCGTGGGCTGGCCAAGCTGGACGCGCAAACCGGTGCACTTCTTCCGTGGCCTGTGGCCGTCAGCAACGCCGGGCCGGACGCGGCCATCAACAACCTCAAGGTCGAGGGTGAGACGGTGTTCGGTAGCGGCTTCCACTTCGGGCCAGGTGGGAACATGGAAGGTCCCTTCCAACTGGACGTCGAGACGGGTGACACCGTCTGGGTAGCGGACTGCCATGGGGATACCTACGACATCTACCCCGACTCGGTGGTCTACGCCGTCGGTCACGCTCACTACTGCGGCAATACCAGTATGGGATTCCCTCAGTACAGCACCTGGCGGTTCCAGCACTCCATGGCCTGGACCAGGGAAGCGACCGGGACCAACATCCGTGAGGTCCACGGTTACGCCAACTGGGAGGGCCAGCCCAGTCCCTCGATCGTGACCTGGTTGCCCTCGATGAGCATCGGCAGCTTCACCGGCGCCTACCAGGCAGGCTGGACCGTCGAGGGCAATGATGACTACGTCGTCATCGGCGGAGAATTCCCACGAGTCAACAGCCAAGGTCAGCAGGGCCTGGTCCGCTTCGCCAAGGGGACAGCTGCGCCTCGTAACCAGGGTCCGCGCTTCGATGGTGGTGTCTTCGCCCCCGAACTGTTCGCGGTCGCTGCAGACAAGGTGAAGGTGTCGTGGACCGCCGGGTACGACGCAGACGACCGTGACCTGACCTACCGGGTCGTGAAAACGGGCACCGGAGTCGTCCACGAGACCACCGCAGCCTCGACGTGGTGGGACACGCCTGCCCTGGCTTGGGTTGATGACGACGTCACGCCAGGACAGTCGTACACGTACTCGGTCCGAGCCCTCGACGGTGACGGCAACCAGGTCTTCGGTAGCTCGCGCAGCATCACGATGCCGACCAGCGTGGAGCGCTCCGACTACGGGCAGGCCGTGCTCGAGAGCGAGCCGTCCATCTACTGGCCGCTCAACGACACGGGCTCGCCCGTCCGTGACCACGCAGGGGGGTACCAGGGAGTCGCCGGCTCCCAGGTGATCTTCGGCCAGCCCGGAGCCATGGACGGCGAGACGGCCATCCGCGTGGACGGCAGCAACAACGGTCGGGTGTACGCCAGTGCCCAGAGCCACGCCCCGACCGAGATGTCCGCCCAGGTGTGGTTCCGGACGACGAGCAGCGGCCGCCTTCTCGGTTTTGGTGACCTGGCCACGGGGAACTCAGGCCACCGGGACCGTCAGCTCTACATCGGGAGCGACGGCCGTCTGAACTTCGGTGTGCGGACCGGAGGCACCTCGGTGGTTACGAGCGGCCAGACCTACAACGATGGCCAGTGGCACCAGGGTGTGGCCACCCTCAGTGGCAGTACGGCTCGGCTCTACGTGGACGGAGTTCTCGTCGCTCAGCGTCACGACCTGGGCGAGCCCGAGGAATATGTCGGTCACTGGCGTCTCGGGGGCGACAGCCAGTCCGGTTGGCCATCAGCGGGCAACAGCAACTTCAACGGGTGGATCGACGACATGTCGATCTACGACAGGGCCCTGACGAGGGCTGAGGTGCACGGGCTCTACGAGGCATCGGGCCGCGAGGCAGCCTTCGCGGAGGAGCCCGACGATGCCTACGGACAGGCGGTGTTCGAGCGTGAGCCAGACCTGTACTGGCGACTCAACGAGACGGACGGGTCCGTCGCCCGCGACTCCTCGATCCTCAACAAGACGGGGACCTACCGTGGCGGGCACACCAAGGGCGTGAGCGGCGCGCTGGTCGACGTCGAGGACACGGCCGTCGCCGTCAACGGTTCGAACGGCTTCATCTCTGCGGATGCGCCGACGTCCGACCCGCAACGGTTCAGCACGGAGGCATGGTTCCGTACGACGAGCACGTCGGGCGGCAAGATTATCGGTTTCGGGAACAGCAATACAGGTCTGTCCTCGAGCTATGACCGGCACACCTACATGCGGAACGACGGTCGCCTCGTGTTCGGTGCGTGGACCGGCCAGGAGCAGACCGCCGTCTCTGACACGGCATACAACGACGGTGAGTGGCACCATGTGGTCTCCACACTGGGCGATGGTGGGATGAGCCTCTACGTCGATGGTGAGCTGGTGGCGACCAACCCGAACACGGTGGCGCAGGCGTACTCCGGCTACTGGCGCGTGGGTGGTGACCGGGTCTGGGGCGGCGCCTCCAGCAACTACCTCGCCGGCGACCTCGACGAGGTGGCGGTCTACTCGCGCCCCTTGACGGCCGAGCAGGTCGTGGAGCACTATTCCATCGGCAGCAGCACGGTGCCGAACGAGTCGCCGAACGCTGCGTTCAGCCATGAGGCAGACCATCTCGACGTCACCTTCGACGCGTCTGCCTCGACAGACCCCGACGGCACCATCGAGAGCTACGCCTGGGACTTCGGGGACGGCACCACGGGCACCAACATCCAGGCGACGCACAGCTACTCGGACGGAGGCACCTACGAGGTGACTCTCACCGTTACCGATGACCGTGGAGGTACGGACGAGGTCAGCAACGAGGTCGTGGTCGTCGCGAACACGCCACCGGTCGCGTCCTTCAGCTCAGAGGTCTCTGACCTGCAGATCTCGGTCGATGCCACCGGATCGGAGGATGAGGACGGGTCGATCACCTCGTTCACCTGGGACTTCGGTGACGGAAGCGCCGCCACAGGGCCGGTCAACTCGCACACCTACGGCGAGCCCGGCACCTACACCGTCGAGCTGACGGTGGTCGATGACGACGGTGCCGTCGCGACCATGTCGGAGGACGTGACGGTCACTGCCCCACCGCCGAACCAGGAGCCGCAGGCGGCCTTTGAGGCGAGCGTGACCGACCTGATGGTGGCGGTGGACGCCTCCGAATCTGACGACCCGGACGGCGACGTCGTCAGTTACGACTGGGACTTCGGTGACGGTGGCAGCGGCAGCGGTGTGCAGACGTCATACACCTACGCCGAGGCCGGGACCTACGAGGTCACGCTCGTCGTCACGGATGACGACGGTGCCAGCGCATCGACGACCCAGCAGGTCACGGTCACGGCACCACCCGCCGAGGTGGCGCCGCAGGCAGCCTTCTCGCTCAGTGCGGAGGACCTGAACCTGACCGTGGACGGCAGCGCCTCCATCGACACCGACGGCACCATCGAGTCCTTCGCATGGGACTTCGGTGATGGTGCGACGGCGACAGGGGCCACAGCCACGCACACCTACGCCTCGGCCGGCACGTATACCGTCACCCTGACGGTGACGGACGACGATGGCCTGCAGGACAGTGCCTCCGAAGAGGTCACGGTCACGGCGGCGCCGGCGAACACCCCGCCCGTCGCGGACTTCTCCGCCGATGTGTCGTTCCTGTCCGTGAGCTTGGACGCCTCGGCATCGAGTGACGCGGACGGCACCATCACGTCCTACGCGTGGGACTTCGGGGACGGTGCGACGGCCGATGAGGCCGTCGTCTCGCACACCTACGACAGTGCCGGCACCTACGAGATCACCCTCACGGTGACCGACGACGACGGCGCGGAACACTCGGTGAGCGACACCATCACCGTGGTCGCGCCGGTCCCTGAGAACGAATCCCCTGTGGCCGCCTTCGAGAGCACTGCGACCGGTCTCAACGTGGCGTTCGACGGCACCGGCTCGGCCGATCCGGACGGGACGATCGCCACGTGGACGTGGTCCTTCGGCGACGGCGCGAGCGCGTCGGGAAGTGCGCCGGCACACACCTACCAGGCGGGTGGAACCTACACCGTGACGCTCACCGTG
Organism: Serinicoccus hydrothermalis; assembly: GCF_001685415.1. NCBI lineage: Bacteria > Bacillati > Actinomycetota > Actinomycetes > Micrococcales > Ornithinimicrobiaceae > Serinicoccus > Serinicoccus hydrothermalis. Next base: position 2,623,920 of record NZ_CP014989.1, read on the forward strand.
GTGGACGACGACGGCGCTTCGGACACGGTGACACGTCAGCTCACGGTGGCCGCTGACCCGGGTGCTCAGACCTTTGCCCTGGACACGTTCCAGCGCTCCGTCAGCAACGGCTGGGGTTCGGCCGAAACCGGAGGGGCGTGGTCCTCGACCCAGAACGGTTCGCTCTTCTCTGTCGCGAACGGGGTCGGCACCATGCGTCTGGCCAACCCGGGGAGCAGCGTGACCACCGGGCTGGGTGCCGTGTCGGCGCGTGATGTGGACACGACCGTCGACCTGACCTACGACAAGGCTCCTACCGGCTCGGGGATCTACGGCACCGTGATGGTCCGACGGGATGCCACGGACTCGTACCGGTTGCGTGCCCGTCTGATGCCCACGGGGACCATGCTGCTCCTGAGTCGCGTCTCGGGTGGCTCCGAGGTCTACCTGGACAACACGACCGTGCCGTGGGTGTATCAGCCCGGCGAGGTGATCCGCCTCCGGCTCGTGGCTGACGGGGCCTCCCCCACCCAGCTGAGCGGGAAGGTGTGGCGTGCCAACGAGGCCGAACCACAGGTCTGGCAGCTGTCGGCCACGGACTCGACCTCTGGGCTGCAGGACGCCGGCTCGGTGGCGGTCTTCAACTACCTGGGCGGGTCGGTCGCGAACGCGCCCGTCGTGGGTGGCGTCGACAACCTGGTCGTCGGTTCGACCGGAGCTCCGCAACCCAACCTCCCCCCGGTGGCGGCGTTCACGGGGCTGGTTGACGGGCTCACGGTGCAGGTGGATGCGAGCTCGGCCTCCGACCCGGACGGTGATGTCGCGGCGTACGCCTGGGATTTCGGAGACGGCAGCACGGCGACGGGCGTGGATGCCAGCCACGACTATGCCGAGGCCGGCACCTATGACATTTCCCTGACCGTCACGGACGACGACGGGGCGGAGCACACCGTGACACGTCAGTTCACCGTGGTCGACCCAGAGGTGAACCAGCCACCGGTCGCCGACTTCGACAGCGTGGTGGAGGGCCTGAACCTGGACGTCGACGCGTCCGCATCCTCGGACCCCGACGGCAGCCTGGCCTCGTTCGACTGGGACTTCGGCGACGGTTCCACAGGTGAGGGTGAGGTCACGCAGCACGTCTATACGGAGCCGGGAACCTACAGTGTCGAGCTGACCGTCACCGATGACGAAGGTGCGACGGACTCGATGACCCAGGACGTCACGGTCGGAGAGGTGGCAGGCCCGGACGTGCTCAAGCGTGACACCTTCTCCCGTCAGGTCTCGGCCGGCTGGGGGACCGCCGACATCGGCGGCGCCTGGACACCGCAGGGGTCGAGTGCGCCCTTCTCGGTCGTCGACGGGGCGGGCACGGTGACCATGGGGTCCCCGGGCAGCGGCCCGAGGATCTTCACGGGCGCCGTCCCGGAGGCGGATGTGGACGCGGCCTTCACCGTCAGCCTGAACAAGGCACCGACCGGTGGGGACACCTACGTCACTACCTCGGTGCGCCGGGATCCCGACACGAACGACCAGTACCGGGTGAAGCTGCGCATCCGTCCGACCTCCACCAGCATGATCCTCACCCGAGTCGTCGACGGCACGGAGACCACCCTGACGTCGGCCACCGCATCCGGCCCGGCCTACTCCGCGGACGAGCAGCTCGGCGTGCGTATCCGTGCGCAGGGCTCAAGTCTGCAGGCCAAGGTGTGGCCGGCTGGGGAGTCCGAGCCCGAGGGCTGGTTGGTCCAAACGACAGATACGACCCCGGGACTGCAGGACGGTGGTTCGTTCGGGTTCCAGGCGTACCTGTCTGGGGTGGCGACGAACGCACCTGTGGTGGCCCGCTTCGACGAGTTCATCGTCACCGGCGCGGAGTGAGAGCAACCGAACTGTTGGCCGCTTCCGCTGCCGCGCTTCCGTGAAGCGCGGCAGCGGAAGGTCGCAGGCACTCGGGGGGGTTGCTGCGCAGGGTACCCAGGCGGCGTCGAGCTTCGTCTTGCAGCTTCTGGCGGTTCGACTGTTGGGCGCTGAGGGGCTCGGGGTGTTCGCCTCGATCTATGGGGTCGTTGTCCTAGGCACCGCCATCAACACGGGTTTGGTGGGTGATTCGCTCACGGTCCTAGGTCGGCATCAGCGTGGCATTCGGGCGGCCCTCCAGGTGTGGGGACTGATGGTTCCTTTGGCTTTCGGAACCATGCTGGGGGTCGGTGCCTGGGCCGCAGGAGCGCTCACGGCGTGGTTCGCCGTCGCTCTGTCCGTGTCTACATCCTTGTTCCTGATCGAGGACCTCCTGCGGCGCCTCCTGATGGCCAATTTTCGCTTCGGGCGCATTGTCATCGTCGACGTGTGCGGTTTGACATCCAGCTCTCTCACCTTGGTCGTCATCGCGACCGTTTCGACCCTCGAGGTCGGGCACTTCTTCCTAGCGTTGGCTCTTGGACAGGCCCTTGCGCTCGTCGTCGCCTTCTCAGTTCTTCCCGCGCCTGAACGATGGTGGGCCCCCATAGGGTCAGCTAATTTGGGGACGGTCGCCCGCTACGGATCGTGGAGGGCGGTTCAGGCCAGCATCAAGCCAGCCCTGCTCGCGTTCGTGCGCATTGCCGGGCTGGGGTTTGTGGGGGCGGCAGCCGTTGGCCAACTCGAGGCGTCGCGCGTCTATCTGTCCCCAGTCCTCATCGTCATCGGTGGTTTGAGTACCGTCATGCTGGCGCGGTTTGCCGCCAGGAAGGGGGACGGGCTTGACGAGCTGATCAGGGCCGCGGATAGGTCGGCTGCATGGATCAGTGGCCTCAGCCTCCTCCCTGTCGGGGCTGCCTTGGCCTTGGAACCGGTAGCCGCGCCGCTGCTCACGGGAGGTGATTTCTCCTTGCCGCTCATCACCCTGCTCGGATGGGGTGCCTATGCGGTGGCGACGGGCTTCACTGCTCCTTACAGCACGCTCGCTGCCGTCCGCGGATCTCAGCGCACTGTGGTGGGAGTCCGAGTGGCTGAATCGGCCGTGGCGGCGGGCGTCGTCCTCCTGGTCCTGTGGTGGAGTTCGACCATCACGTGGGCTCCTCTCCTTCTCGGAATCGGTTCTGGGGTGGGGGGTCTGTGGTTGCGAGCCATACTGAAGCGCCAGGTAGAAAGGGAGCCATGAACCATTGCGAAATTCTTGTGGCTCACCCGTCGCCCGATCTGTACGGTTCGGACTTGCAGATGCTGGTCACCGTGCAGGCGCTGATGCAGGAGGGATGGGGGGTGACCGTCGTGATCCCGGTTGATGGCCCCCTGTCGTCGAGGCTGCGGGCGTGTGGCGCGCAGGTCTTGGTGTCCGCCATGCCGGTTCTGCGCAAGTCCGTCTTGACACCACGAGGGTTGGTGGGATTCCTTGCCCAGAGCCTCTCGGGGACGTGGCGCTCCGTCCGCATGGTCCGCAGTCGGCGGCCAGACGTAGTGCTCGTCAACACCGTGACCATTCCGACCTGGTTGCTGGGCGCCCGCTTGGCGCGGACTCCGGTGCTGTCGCACGTCCACGAGGCGGAGGAGGAGCAGGGGCGGGTCGTCCGCTCCTTGCTGGCCGGGCAGCTGCTCCTGGCGGATCGCATCGTCGTGAACAGCGCGGCCGCCCGCCGTGCCCTCGTGCAGGTGGTGCCCTGGCTCGAGCGTCGCCTGCGTGTGGTCCACAACGGTGTTCCAGGTCCCCCGGCACCCTTGTCGGACCTTCGCCAACGCACTCCTGATGAGCCGCTGCGGGCGGTTCTGGTTGCCCGCCTGTCTCCACGTAAGGGCGTCGACGTGGCCCTGGAGGCGGTGGCACAGCTGCGTCGCGAGGGGCAGGACGTTTCCCTGGACATCTGCGGGACGGTCTTCGACGGCTACGAGTGGTACGAGGAGGAGCTTCGGCGCCGAGCGGCGATGCCGGATCTTGCCGGTGCGGTCACCTTCCACGGGTACGTCTCTCCGACCTGGCCTGCCCTGGAACGCGCGGACGTGGTGCTGGTGCCTTCGCGGGTCGAGCCGTTCGGGAACACTGCGGTCGAAGCCATGCTGGCCGGCCGTCCGCTCGTGGCCAGTGGTGTTCAGGGCCTGCTGGAGGTCGTCACCGACCTCTCGACAGGCCTGCACGTACGCCCAGGAGACTCCCAAAGCTTGGCGGACGCCCTGCTGCGCATCGCAAGAGAGCCGAGCATGGCGCGTGGCCTGGCTCGCGCGGCGCAGGGCGAAGCACGACGCCGTTTCAGCCCCGAGACATACTCCGAGCTGATGGTTGGGTCAGTGCGCCAGCTGATGGCCTGAGAGGCGAACCCGTCCGGGGGACTTTGGCTGGGGTGGTGAACAGCGACACGAGAAAAAAGGTGAGGAACGCCGGGCTGCCGTCCACCAGTCCGCTCTCCAGAACGCTGCGCAGCAAGATGGCCGCCAGCAAGCCCTGCACGAGCATGCGCGGCTCAACTGCCAGGCGGAACGAGTTAAGGACGGTGAGAGCGACCCAGACGCCGAGAAGAACGACCCCGATCAAGCCCGCCTGCACCAAGGCTGACACCCAGCTGCTGTCGAGGTTCTGAGTGTCCCAGTACTGTCCCAGGACAGGTATCTGCTTCACGGCGAGGCCGCTCCCCATCCATCGGGTCCACACGGTGTCCGCATAGTCGACCGATGCACCCCACACGATGCTGCGACTGTTGAGGGTCGCGATATCCCCTTCGTCTGCCCCCTCCCGTGCGATGAAGGACGTCACGGCGTCTGTGCGAGTCGCGATGAGACCAAGGAGGGGGATGGTGAGCGCGAGGGTGACGACGAGCCCACGGCCGAGACGTCTGGCCTGCACCAACATGACCGCACCCGCCACCATCACGGTCAGCACCGCAGTGCGCGACCCGGTCGCCACCATGGCAGCGCTGAGCAACAGCAGCACCGCGACATGGCCGGGAGCGGCCCGCCGCAGAATGACTCTGTGGAGCAGGCCGATCACTGGGAGGGCGCACAGGAGCGAGAGCTCGTTGCTGTGCATCTGCGGTATGCCGCCACCGAGCCGGCCGGTCGCCCAAATGCTCGGCAGTCCGGTGAGGGCGGCGACGAGGGCCACCGCGGCCAAGCTGGCCAGCAGATCATCCAGCAGCTGGGCTCGCGGGAAGGTCTTCACCAGCAGGACAACGGTCAGGGCCACGATCAACAGCCGCACCGACACCACGCCGGAGACTCGGAGGCCGCCGTCGGTCCACGCCCCGAAGGTGGACAGCGCGACATACACCACCACGAGCCAGACGACGGCGTTTCCCATCGGCTGTGGAGCCCGCGTAGAGACACGTGCGGCCCACGCGAACGCGAGAGTCATGAGGCCGAGCAGTGCTTTCGCCGCCACCACGGCATCCACCCCACCTGAGTAGGTGGTCTGCGTCCGCCAGGTGACGACCGACAACACCAGGAGGAGGATGAGCCAACGGGAAGAACGGGCCCAGGGGCGCGGCAGGGTAGCGGCCGTCCCCACGAGGTCATGTCCCGTGGCCACCGTCATGAGGTCAATGATAAGGGCGGTCTCGTGACTGCGACCGCCTTGTTATCATCGATGGTCGGGGTCACGATGTTCTGCGCAGCGTCACGATACCTCCGTCCGCCTGATGATGACAGGGGTTAGAACGTGGAGTTGAAGGATTATCTGCTGGCGCTCAGGGAGCGCTGGTGGCTGGTCGTGACGATGGTCCTCCTTGGCGTAGGTGCGGCCGTCGCTGCCACCGCCATGGCCCCGAAGGTCTACGAGGCGCAGACGGAACTGTTCGTCGCCCCGGACACCGGGACGACTTCCGCGGAACTGGCGCAAGGATCCTCCTACGTCCTCGACCGCGTGAAGTCGTACGTGAGAGTGATCGACCGAGAACTCGTCCTCGGCCCGGTCATCGACGACCTCGATCTGGACACGACGGTAGCCGACCTCTCGGAGGATGTGGACGCCAACGTCGTGGAGGAGACGGTGGTCGTGCAGATCACTGCACGGGCGGACTCGCCGGCCGAGGCAGCAGCCTTGGCAGACGCTGTCGCCACGGAGTTCCGCGAGAACGCCGCTCAGCTCGAGCCGCAGCGCGGTGGCGACGGCGGTTCCGTCGTGAGGGTCACGGTCATCGACTCGGCCCGCGAGCCGGAGTCACCTGTGTCTCCTCAACCGGTGGTCAATCTCGCGCTGGGGCTCCTGCTGGGGACGGGGGCGGGAGTGGCTGCAGCGGTGATGAGGCAGGCGCTCGACCGCCGGGTGCGCGGCGAGGACGATGCCAAGGAGCTGACGGGTGTACCGATGGTCGGTCAGCTGCCGGTGGACCTGGTGACCACCAGAGCTCCGTTGGCTCTGGGCGAGCACCTCGTCGGGCCCCGGGCGGAGGCTCTCCGACAGGTTCGGACCAATCTGCAGTTCCTGGACCTGCCCTCGGCGAGGCGTTCCTACGTCATCACCTCCTCGCTGCCGGGCGAAGGGAAGTCTGTCACCGCGCTCAGTCTTGCCGCCACTCTGGCTGAGGCAGGGCAGCGTGTCTGTTATGTCGAGGCAGACTTGCGACAGGGCGCCGCTGCTCACTACCTGTCGCTCGAGGGAGCGGTGGGCCTGACCCACGTCCTGATCGGGGCGGCTGAGCTGGAGGACGTCCTCCAGCCAGCGTCGACGAATCTGGACGTGGTGCTGGCCGGTGCCGTCCCCCCGAACCCTTCGGAGCTCCTGTCGAGCGACGCGATGGATTCGCTGCTCCACAGGCTTGAGGCGGACTACGACGTGGTGCTCGTCGACGCTCCGCCCCTGCTGCCTGTCACCGATGCCGCCATCCTCGCGAAGAGGTGCCGGGGCGCTCTCCTCATCGTCGCCCTCGGTCGCAAGGCTGTGGATCGTCAAGAGCTGACCGACGCGGTAGAGATCCTTCGCACGGTCGACGCCGACCTGCTGGGCTTCGTCATCAACAAGGCCCCTCGACGCGGCCCGAACCGTTCCCATACCTACATGCCGTATGGGGGGGAGAGCACCACCGCCCGGCATGCTGTGCCGCGCACGCCGCGCCAGAGTATGAAGAAGGCGCTGCAGTCGCCCTGAGCGACCGCAGCGCCTCTCCCTCTATGAGCGTAGGTCCGTCCTAGTCGAGTGGGGCTCCAAGCACCCGGGCGCCGGCGTCCAGACCCAGTCGTTGAGCAATCGAGGCAGGCAGCGCGACAGACACGGTGTCGGCCACCTGACGTACCGCGGACGTGGTCCTTCCCTCTGCATCTGCAGCTGCCGTGCCCACGAGCTGCAGCGAGCGTGTCTCCTGGCCCGACGCCGACTTGAAGGCCTGGAGGTCCTGGAAGACCGCGGGGTTGCCGGCGCCGCGGGACCAAATGACGGTGAACTGTGGCGCAGACGAGCTGGTCCGTTGGTAGACGTTGTTGTTCGCCGAGACCCCTAGCTGCTCGGCCGAGTACTCACCGGAGTAGTCCTCGACGCACAGCAGGCAGTTGCCGGAAGAGGCCGACAGCACGTTGTTGCGGATGGTCACCGGACCATTGACCCAGGGCATGGTGGGGTCCGGGAAGGGACGGCGGGGGTCGTGTCCAGGCGTCCCTGGGTCGTCACCGCGCCGGTCGTCCTGGACGATGTTCAGGGGACGGTCGTTGCGGATCACGGTGTTGTTCCACAGGGACACGTCACTGGTGTTGTTGACCTTGACCCCGAAACGCCCGTTGTCACGGATGACATTGCCCGCGACCATCATGGTGGCGGAGATCTCCAGCGAGACACCGTGGCCTGAGTTGTCGTGCACGAGGCTGTTCGTGATGGAGCCGTCGAAGACGGATTCATCCAGCCAGAATCCCGGCCCGAGGTTGTCCGTCAACGTCGCCCGGTCGAGTGAGACGTCCCTGGCGCGGGTGATCTTGATGCCCCCGGAGACGGGTGCCTGGTTGAAGCGCTCCAGGTTGTTGCCCGAGGAGACGATGTCTTCCATGACCAGACGGTCTGAGTGGTTGCCGTGCACGCCCAGCAGACCGTTGCGCAGCACCGTCAGCTGTCGTGCTGTGATGTCGGCGGCCAGAAGGCTCACGCCGGTGGTGGAGTTGTCGACCAGATGAAGGTTCTCCACGGTCGTGTCGGGCCGCTCGAGAGTGACGGCGCCCATGTCTGGCACCGACGGTGCATATCGGCGCACACCGAATCCTCGCAGCACGGTGCCGGGCGCTCTGACCTCGATGGCGCGGCCCAGGGCACTTGCCCGGACGTTCTTGCCGGCGGGGTCGGTCCCGAGGTAGAGGCGGTCACCGGCATAGTCCACGTAGAACGTCCCGGCGGTGACGGCGCCCCGCGACCCCACCTGTCGCTGAGCGATGCCGTCGATCCACACCTGGTCCGGGTGGGCGGCCATGGGGTAGTCGGGGTTGAGGAAGCCACCGGAATGGTCACCGCGGGTGTAGCTGGGGCTGCTGTCGAACGACGCGGTCCAGCCGTCGTGCCGCCAGGTCTGGCCGTCTCGTACGAACCCCTGGACGGTGGTGCTGCCGTCGAACCACACCGCCTCTCCCGGATAATTCTGGATGGTGACTCGGTCGTTCACGGTGAACCGCTGGTGGTAGCTGCCCCCGCGCAGGACGATCGTGCCACCGGCCGCTACCTGGCCGAGCGCAGCCTCGACGGTGCGCAGAGGCTGTGACTGGGTGCCGGCCGCGGAGTCCGAGCCTTGAGGCGAGACGAACACCGCGTTGGCCGGGACCGGGTAGGACGCCTGACCCAGGGGCAAGGCTCCCGTGGATCCGAGCTGGCCTGAAGGGGGGTCGGTGGGGGGCGGGGTCGGATCGGCCGGCGGCGGCGTCGGCTCGACGGGAGGATTGGGCACGATGGGTGCTGGAGCGGGCGGCGGGGGGAGGGGTACCGGGCTGGGCCCCGGCCGTACCGCGACGCCGGCGGTGCGGACGTCGAGAGAGTCGTAGAAGGCGGTGGCCCCCGGCCCCGAGCTCGAGGCGTACGTCTGGACGCTGAAGGCGCCCGGTCGTTGCACCCGCTGTGCGGAACCATCGTTGGCTTCTGCCTGCCATTCGGGCTGTGCCTGGCCGCGCCCGTAGACCCGGGCTGCGAGCGCGACCGTGGAGGTGCCCGTCACGGTGAACTCCATGGTGAGCCAGCCGTGCGGACGCACGGGATCGGACAGCGCGTGGTGCCCGAGGTTCTCGATGACCCCATCACCGTCCACGCGGGCGAGGTAGAGGTGGCCGGAGCCGTCCGGGAGGACTCGAAGGGTGGCTCGGTAGGAGACATCACCGTCCTTGCGCAGATGCAGCGAGTGGTAGATGCCACCCCCGTCCGTCGGGAGGTCGTCCATGGCGATGTCGAGGCTTGCCACCCCGTCGAGCACGGACGTGGCCGAAAGCGTGGCATCCCTCTGCTGGCCGCCCTCGGACAGCGTCACCGTGGCGAAACCGCCTCCCTGGGAGAAGCTGTCCGCGCCGGTGTGCGTGTATGCCCCACCGATCCCGGCCGATCCCCATCCCGAGGTCGAGGTGGCATCGAAGCGGTCCTGAGCGACCAGGATGTCGGCGTCGGCCGCCGTCGCGCTCACTGGCAGCACGGTGACGCCGGCAGCGGCGGTGGCCCCGGTGATGAGACTCACCAGGGTGGTGCGCGCGGCGCGGTAGGGGACGGGCGGGTTCACAGAAGTCATCATCGACACCCCGGAGGGACGGGGACCGAGCCACGGTGGGCCGCGATCGCGGAGCAGGGACACACCGGTGGGACCGGCGACCTCTGGACGCTATCAACGGGCTGGACGAGGGCTGGGACAAAGCTTGCGCTTTGCTGGTGCCAGGGTCTGAGGCACCTAAAGCGAGGATCACTGCGGTGACGGTGCAGTCGGCGTGACGTGCGTCTTTATCATCGCCTCGGCCTGGAGGTGTGACCTTCCTCACTCCACAGGCGGGGCGGTCGAGATCGACACGTGCATCAGCGCGATGGCCGCAGCAAACCTGTGAGGTACGCCCCGTACCCGGACTTCATCAACGGCTCTGCGCGCTCCCGCAGCTGCTCGTCATCGAGCCACCCCATGCGCCATGCGACTTCCTCGGGTGCGCCGATCTTCTGGCCCTGCCGGGCCTCGAGGGTGCGGACGAAGTTCGCGGCATCGTTGAGCGAGTCGAAGGTGCCGGTGTCCAGCCACGCCGTTCCGCGTTGCAGGATCTCGACCTGCAGGTCGCCCTGCTCCAGATAGACCCGGTTCAGGTCAGTGATCTCCAGCTCGCCGCGGGCGGAGGGGCTGAGCTGCTTGGCGAAGTCCACGACCCGGGCGTCGTAGAAGTACAGACCGGGAATCGCGAAGTGGCTCCGGGGGTTGGCCGGCTTCTCCTCGATGCTGATGGCCCGATGGTGCGCGTCGAACTCGACGACGCCGTAGGCGGTGGGGTCGGCGACGTTGTAGCCGAAGATGGCCGCGCCTTCGAGATCGTTGTAGCGGCGCAGCTGCGTCCCCAGCCCGTGCCCGTAGAAGATGTTGTCCCCCAGCACCAGGGCCACAGGCTCGCCGTCCACGTGGTCCTCGCCGAGGACGAAGGCCTGGGCGAGCCCGTCGGGGGAGGGCTGCACCGTGTAGCTGAGTGAGATCCCGAACTGCGAACCGTCTCCCAGCAGCCGGTGGAACTGCTCCGCCTCGTGCGGGGTGGTGATGACCAGGATGTCTCTGATGCCGGCCAGCATGAGGGTGCTCAACGGGTAGTAGATCATCGGCTTGTCGTAGACGGGCAGCAGCTGCTTGCTGACACCCTGCGTGATGGGGTGCAGCCGAGAGCCGGTGCCGCCGGCCAAAATAATTCCCTTCATGAATGTCTAGGCTAGGGGCCGTGCATCTTCTCGTCACCGGCGGCGCCGGATTCATCGGGTCCAACTTCGTCCACCACGTCCTGCGCGACACCGACGCCGAGGTGACCGTCCTGGACGCGATGACGTATGCCGCTTCGCCCGCGGCGCTCGCCGGGCTGCCCCCCGAGCGGGTCCGGGTCGTGGAGGGGGACGTCGCTGACGCCGACCTGGTCGAGCGCCTGGTCTCCAGCCTGACGGGACCACAGGACGCGGTGGTGCACTACGCCGCGGAATCGCACAACGACAACAGCCTCCGGGATCCGTCCCCCTTCATCCGCACCAACATCCTGGGTACGTTCACGATCCTAGAGGCGGTCCGGAGGCATGACGTCCGGTTGCACCACATCAGCACCGACGAGGTCTACGGCGACCTCGAGCTGGACGACCCGGACAAGTTCACCGAGCGCACCGCATACCGCCCTTCCTCCCCCTACTCGGCATCCAAGGCGTCTGCCGACCACCTGGTCCGCGCCTGGGTGCGTTCCTTCGACGTGCGGGCGACCCTGAGCAACTGCTCCAACAACTACGGGCCGTGGCAGCACATCGAGAAGTTCATCCCCCGCCAGATCACCAACCTGCTCGCAGGCGGGCGGGTGAAGCTCTACGGAGCCGGCGCCAACGTCCGCGACTGGATCCACGCCGAGGACCATTCTTCAGCCGTTCTCCGCATCCTCGAGCGTGGACAGATCGGCGAGACCTACCTCATCGGCGCCAATGGCGAGAAGTCGAATCTCGACGTGGTCAGAAGCATCCTGAGCCTCATGGGGCACGACCCCGACGACTTCGACCACGTGACGGACCGCGCGGGGCACGACATGCGCTACGCCATCGATGCCACCCGGTTGCGAGAGGAACTGGGATGGGAACCGGTGGTGCAGGACTTCGAGGACGGCCTGCGGCGCACCATCGCGTGGTATGCCGACCATCGCGACTGGTGGTCGCCGGCCAAGACCTCGGTGGAGCAGACCTACGCCCGGCAGGGCCAGTGACCCGGACGAAGGGACAACGAACGTGACACGCCCAGCCGTTCGCCGGACGGAGATCCCCGGCTTGCTCGTCGTCGACCTCGAGGTCCACGGGGATGGACGTGGCTGGTTCAAGGAGAACTGGCAGCGCGCGAAGATGACCGCTGCGGGCCTGCCCGATTTCGGGCCCGTGCAGCATTCGGTGGCCTACAACGGATCCCGCGGGGTCACCAGGGGAGTGCACGCCGAGCCCTGGGACAAGTTCGTGTCCATCGTCCACGGTCGCGCGTTCGGTGCGTGGGTCGATCTGCGCGAGGGCCCGACCTTCGGGGCCGTCCACACCGAGCAGCTGGATGAGGGCACCGCGGTCTTCGTGCCCAGGGGAGTGGGCAACAGCTATCAGGTGCTGGAGGACGACACGGTCTACTCCTACCTCGTCAACGACCACTGGCGCCCGGACGCGGCCTACACGATGCTCAACCTCGCCGACGAGAAGGCGGGCATACCGTGGCCCATCCCCTTGGCAGAGGCGACCCTGTCGGAGAAGGACCAGGCGCATCCGCCTCTACGTGATGTGGTGCCCGTGACGGCGCCGCGGACCTTGGTGATCGGGCGCAGCGGGCAGGTGGGGCAGGCGCTGGCCGAGTTCTTTCCCGAGGCAGACTTCGTCGGCAGGGGCGAGCTCGACCTCGCCGATCCGGAGTCTGTCGCGAGCTTCGACCTCTCGCGGTATGCCGTGGTGATCAACGCCGCGGCACACACCGCGGTGGATGCGGCAGAGACGCCAGACGGTCGGCGGGACGCCTGGGCTGTCAACGCCAGTGCTGTGGCCCGGCTGGCCGAGGCGGCGCGTGAGCACGGAGCCCTCCTGATCCACTACTCGACGGACTACGTGTTCGACGGGACTGGCGGGAGCGGGGTCGACCGGGCATACCGGGAGGACGACCCGATTGCCCCGCTCGGCGTCTACGGGCAGTCGAAGGCGGCCGGCGAGGCCGCCGTGCGTTCGGTGCCGCGGCACTACCTGCTGCGCACGTCCTGGGTCGTGGGTGAGGGCACGAACTTCGTCGCGACCATGCGGTCGCTCGCTCGACGCGGGGTGTCTCCCACGGTGATCGACGACCAGGTGGGCAGGCTGACGCCGGCCCGCGAGATCGCCCGTGCCACGCGACACCTCGTCGACGCAGCTGCACCGTTCGGCACCTACCACGTGACCGGTGGTGGAGCGGCCCGCAGCTGGTACGACATCGCTCGAGAGGTCTTCTCCGCGAATGGGCGGGATGGTGAGGACGTGGTCGCCGTGTCCACCGAGGAGTATGCCGCGGGGCGGGGCCCGACCGCGCCCCGGCCCGCCCTCAGCACCCTGGACACGGCCAGGATCGAGTCGGTCGGCTTCCATCCGCACCCGGTCGACGTGCTCGACCTGTGATGAGCGTCGACGCCTGGCTGACGGTCGTCGTCATCCTCGGCGTCCTCGCGGCGCTGGTCCGTCAGCGCACGAGCCCCTGGGTGGTCGTGCTGGGTGGCGTCATCGTCCTGCTCGTGCTCGGCGTGGTGACGCCGGCCGAGGCGTTCTCCGGCTTCTCCAACCCCGCCCCGATCACCGTCGCGGCGCTGTATGTCGTCGCGGCCGGCATCGAGAAGACCGGGGCCCTGGCGCCGGTCATGCAGCGCACGCTGGGGGACCGGGGCACCTACCGGCTCCCGCTGGCCCGGGTCCTCACGCCGACGGTCGGTGCGTCCGCGCTGCTCAACAACACCCCGATCGTGGCGATGCTCATCCCGCAGATCACCGCGTGGTGCGACCGGCGCGGCCTGTCGGCGAGCAAGTTCCTCATGCCCGTCTCCTTCGCCGCTGTCCTGGGCGGCCTGCTCACCGTCATCGGGACCTCGACCAACCTCGTCGTCTCCGGCCAGATGGGCGAGCTCGGGCTGACCGAGATCGGCTTCTTCGAGATCGGCAAGCTGGGGCTGCCGATAGCGCTCATCGGCCTGGTCGCCCTCGTCGTGCTCTCCCCGCCCCTGCTCCCGGCGCGGCGCTCCGCTCGCGAGGAGCTGGAGGAGCAGGGCCGCCGCTTCTCCATCGAGATGATCGTCCAGCCCGGCGGGCTCGTCGACGGTCGCACCGTGGAGGAGGCCAAGCTGCGCTCGCTGCCGGGGCTCTTCCTCGTCTCGGTGGACCGGGGGGACACCGTCATCGCCCCCGTGCGCCCCGACACCGTGCTGCGCGGGGGCAACCGCCTGCACTTCGTCGGCTCGGTCAGCAAGGTCGTCGACGCCCAGCTCATGCCGGGACTGCGCTCGGCCGAGCTCGAGCACGTCCTCGACCTCAAGAGCGAGAGCGCGAAGTACTTCGAGGTCGTCGTCGGCTCGCAGTCGCCGCTGGTCGGCCGCACGCTGCGCGAGTCCGGCTTCCGGTCCACGTACCAGGCGGCGGTCGTGGGCATCCACCGCTCGGGCCACCTCGTCGACGGCAAGCTGGGCTCGCAGACGATCCGGCTGGGCGACACCCTCATCGTCGTCTCCGACCCCGACTTCCGCCGGCGCTGGCGCGACCACTCCGACTTCCTGCTCATCGCCGGGCTCGACGGCTCGCCGCCCGCGGCCACCCCGCGCGCGTGGATCCCCGTCACGATCCTCGTCCTGGTCGTGGGTCTGGCGGCCTTCGACGTCCTGCCGATCCTGCAGGGCTCGCTGCTGGGCGCTGTCGCCCTCGTGCTCTCCGGCGTCCTCTCCGCGCAGGAGGCGAGGCGCGCGGTCGACCTCGAGGTCATCCTCGTCATCGCCGCCGCCTTCGGGCTGGCCAGCGCCATGCAGGTCTCCGGGCTCGCCAACGCCGTGGCCGGGGGACTGGTCGCCTCGCTCGGCACCTTCGGCACCGCCGGCGTCCTGCTCGGTCTCGTGCTCGCGACGATCGTCCTCACCGAGCTGGTCACCAACAACGCCGCCGCCCTGCTCATGCTGCCGGTGGCGGTCGCGACCGCCGAGTCGGTCGGCATGGACCCACGCGGCGCGGCCATCGCGGTGGCCGTGGCGGCCTCGGCCTCGTTCCTGTCCCCGATCGGCTACCAGACCAACATGATGGTCTACGGCCCCGGCGGCTACCGGTTCACCGACTACGCGCGCCTCGGCTGGGTCCTCACCGTGCTCGTCATCCTCGCCACGGTGGTCCTCACCCCGTTGCTCTGGCCGTGACCCCTCAGCCGAGGTCCATGGTCGCCAGCGCCGCGAGCAGCGACTCGGCGACCTCCGGCCGGCAGACGACGAGGTCCGGCGACCACGGGTTCTCCTTGTTGTAGACCAGCGGGCTCCCGTCGACCCGGCTCGTGTGCAGCCCGTATGCCGCGGCGACCGCCACGGGCGCCGCCGAGTCCCACTCGTACTGCCCGCCGGCGTGCACATAGGCGTCGGAGGACCCGTCGACCACCGACATCGCCTTGACGCCCGCCGAGCCCATCGGCACGGTCGTCGCGCCCATGGTGCGGCCCAGCTCCTCGGCGAAGGCCGGGGGCCGGCTGCGGCTCACGGCCAGCCGCAGCGGCGGGTCGCCGTCGGGACGCGCCGGTATGCCCGCCCGCCCCGACGCGTCGGTCCCGTAGGTCACGCCGCGCGCCGGCAGCGCCACCGCCCCCGCGACGAGCTCGCCGTCCTGCCACAGGGCCACGTGCACGGCCCAGTCGTCCCGCGGCACCTCGCTGAACTCTCGGGTGCCGTCCAGCGGGTCGATGATCCACACCCGCTGCGAGGAGAGGCGCTCGTGGTCGTCGGTGGCCTCCTCGCTGAGCACGGCGTCGTCCGGCACCCGCTCGCGCAGCGCGTCCGCCAGCACCTCCTGGCTGGCGATGTCGCCGGCGTCCTTGAGCTCGCGGCCCTCGATGCCTGCCTCGTGCAGCTCGGCGCGGACGGCAAGCAGGCGCTCACCGGCGAGGTCGGCGAGCTCGCGGGCGAGCTGGTGGTCGTCGGTCATGGTGGATCCCCTCACAGGTGTCGTGGTCGGTGGTTCAGTCGGTGGTGGCCGGCAGCTCGAGGGCGGCCAGGATCTGCTCGACGAGCGGGTCGACGTCCTGCCCGGTCGTGTCGAGCGTGAGCGTGGCGTCCGTGGGCACCTCGTAGGGCGAGCTGATCCCGGTGAAGTCCGGGATCTCGCCGGCGCGCGCCCCGGCATACAGGCCCTTGCGGTCGCGCCGCTCGCACTCCTCGAGCGGGGTGGCGACGTGGACGAGGACGAGGCGGCCGCCGCGGCCCTCGACCATGGCGCGGACGTCGTCGCGGGTGCGCTGGAAGGGCGCGATGGGGCTGGCGATCGCGATCCCGCCGTGCCGCGCGATCTCCGCGGCGACCCAGCCGATCCGGCGGATGTTGGTCTCGCGATCCTCGGGGGAGAAGCCGAGCCCGGCCGACAGGTGACGACGCACGACGTCCCCGTCGAGCAGCGACACCGCGCGCCCCTCGTCCTCCACGAGCCGGTCGCGCAGCGCCCGGGCGAGGGTCGACTTCCCCGAGCCGGAGAGCCCGCTGAGCAGGACCACGACGCCCTGCCCCTGTCCCTGGTATGCCGTGGGCTCGCCCCGCCCGGTCAGGTCGTGGACGGTGCCGTGGTCGCCGGCCAGCGCGGTGCGCAGCTGCTCGATCCGCCGCTCCCGGTCCGGGGCGGCGAGCCCCAGCGGGGCGATGCGCAGGGCATACCCGCCGTCCTGCGCGGCCGCCCGCGCCGCGCGCACGAGGTCGAGGTCGCGCTGGTTGTCGTCGCCGTCGACCGAGGCCAGCGCCACGAGCGTCCGGGTGCCGTCCGGGATCTCGGCCAGGGCGGCCGGGTCGTCCACGAGCGCCGCCGGCAGCTCGACCCCGGCATCGTCGAGGTGCCACCGTTCGAACGGGCGGGAGGAGCGGGCCGACAGCCAGGTGAGGGCGCCGTCCTCGGCCACCTCGGCGACCGGAACTCCCTCGGCGTCCACCACTGTCGCCGTCCCCCGAGGCAGGTCCATCGCGTCGGGCGCGAGCAGCCCCAGGCGCACCAGCTCGAGGTCGTCGAGGAGGGGGACGCCGGGAAAGAGAGGGGCCGGAGATGCTGGTTCCACGAACACGCAGTCTGCCATCCACCACCGGCATCCCCCCGGGGATGCGTCAGCCGAAGAGCGCACCCGGCCCCCGCAGCTGGCCCGACCACGCGCTGAGGACGAGGACGGCGGTCAGGGTGAGGGCGCACGCCACCACGAGGACCCAGTCGGCTGCGGTCACGACGACCGGGCGCCACGTCGTCCGGGGCTGCCGGCCCAGCCCTCGGGACTCCAGCGCCTGCGCCATCCGCTCGCCCTTGCGGATCGAGACCACGAGGAGCGAGAAGACGGACCGTGCCAGCGGACCCGCGCGTGACATCCTGCCCGGGTGTCCGGGGTCGCCGGCGCGGACGGCGTGCGCCGCCCTGATGAGGGCCCACTCGCGTGGCATGTCCTGCAGCATCCGGTAGCCCGCCAGCACAGCGTAGGTCAGCCGGGCGTCGAGGCGGGCGTTCTGGTGCAGGCTCGTCATGAGGTCCACCCCGTCGGTGGAGACGAGGAAACCGATCGCGAGCACGCCGATGAGCAGCGTCCGCGCGGCCAGCGCGGCACCGATCTCGACGCCCTCGACGGTCACCCGGACAGGCAGGTCCTCCCACAGCACGGTGCCGGGGCGCGAGAGCGCGTTGACCACGAAGACGCCCAGCCCGAACAGCAAGAAGGGCCCGTGCGCGAGGGCCACCGTCCGGGCGGGCGCCCGGGTCGTGATCAGGACCCCGCCGAGCGCCAGCAGGTAGAGCACCGACGGGGTGAGCGGGTCGAGCATGAACATCGCCGCGACCGAGACCGAGACGAGCACGGCGAGCTTCACGGTGGGGTTCCGGCGGGCGAGCGACGATCCGTCGGCCACGGCCGCCGCGGACCAGCTCATCGGCACCCACCCGGGCGGTCCGGCGCAGGGGAGGCGACCGCAACGCTGCGGTCCAGGCCGCGCAGGACCGTCCGCAGATCGTCGGGGCGGCGGTGGACCAGCCAGCCGACGAGGGCGGGGAGCCGCACCCGGGCCCGGTCCAGGACGGCCTCGTCCCCGAGTGCCCGGGCGGTTGGGGCGTCGGTGAGCACCCCGCCCTCGCCCAGCACCAGCACGCGCGTGGCGACCGTCGCCACCAGGCGCAGGTCGTGGCTGGCGAGCACGACCGCACCGCCGCCGGCGGCGACGTCGGCCAGGGTAGAGGCCACGGCGATCGCGTCGCGCCGGTCCAGGCCCAGCGTGGGCTCGTCCGCCAGCAGGACCCGGCGCTCGTGCGCCAGCATCGCCGCCAGGCTCACCCGCCGCTTCTCCCCACCGGAGAGGCGGAACGGGTTCTGGTCGGCGAGGTGCTCGAGCCGGTGCCGCCGCAGCTGACGGTCGACGACGCCGTCCAGGCCCCCGTCGGTGACGGCTCGTAGACCGTGCGCGACCTCCGCCCGCACGCTGCTCGCCACGAACTGGTGCTCGGGGTTCTGGAACACCAGGCCCGGACGTGGCCCGGCGACCGCGCCCGCGGCGGGCGGCAGCAGACCGGCCAGCGTCAGCAGCAGGGTCGTCTTGCCGACCCCGTTGGCGCCGAGCACGGCGACCACCTCGCCGGGGCGCACCTGCAGGTCGACCCCCGCCAGCACCGGCCTCGCCGCAGGCTCTCGACGTCGCCGAGCAGGAGTCGTGCGCGCCACCGCCAGGCCGGAGGTGCTCAGCAGGACGGCGTCGTCCGCCCCGGTCGCAGGATGGAGGGGGTCCGGCACGGGCGCGGGGCCTGCCTCCTCCGCCCCCTGGTCGGCCAGCCGCTCCAGCAGCGCGACGTTGTCGGCGTGCGCGAGGCCCCCGGCCGCACCCGTGAGCGCACGGAGCTCGGTCTCCAGCGGCAGCCAGCAGCCCATGGCGTGCAACCGTGGGCCGTGCAGCGCGAGCACGTCCTCGGTCGGACCGTCGGCGGCAACCCGCCCGGACTCGTCGAGCACGACCGCCCGCCCCGGCAGCGCGGCGACGCCCCGGTCACCGGCCCACTCGTCGAGGCGGTGCTCGACGAGGACCGTCGCTGCCCCCTGGCGGCCGACGACACGTGACAGTGCGGCGCGCACCGCCCCGACGCCGTCACCGTCCAGCATGGAGGTCGGCTCGTCCAGCAGCAGCACCTGCGGCCGGGTGACCGTCGCGGCCGCCAGAGCGACCCGCTGCGACTCGCCGCCGGAGAGCTGCGACGTCGCGCGGGCACGGAGGTGCGCGACGCCGACCATCTCCAGGGCGGCGTCGATCCGCGCGTCGATCTCTCCCGGTTCGACGGCGTCGTTCTCCATCGGCAGCGCCAGCTCCTGCTCGACGACCGGCAGGCACACGCCGGCGGAGGGGTCCTGCGCGAGCACGCCCAGGTGCCGGGACCGCTCGACCACGGTCGTGTCGCCGGTCGGTGTGCCGGCGACCGTGACCTCACCCTCGACCTGCGCGGGCACGGTATGCGGCACGACGCCCGTGACGGTGTGCAGCACGGTCGACTTCCCCGAGCCGGAAGGCCCCAGGAGCACGACCTGCTCACCCGGGGCCAGCCGCAGCGAGACGTCCCGGAGGACGGGGTCCCGGCGTGCCGCGAAGGTGACGGAGACACCGGCGAGCCCGACCACCGCACCG
This sequence comes from Serinicoccus hydrothermalis, assembly GCF_001685415.1. Taxonomy (NCBI): domain Bacteria; kingdom Bacillati; phylum Actinomycetota; class Actinomycetes; order Micrococcales; family Ornithinimicrobiaceae; genus Serinicoccus; species Serinicoccus hydrothermalis. The sequence goes on from NZ_CP014989.1 coordinate 2,643,351, forward strand.
GCGGGTGATGCTCCCGTCACGACTCCTCACGCGCCTGACCGACGGCGAAGTTGTCGACCACCCCGGTGCGGACCAGGGCGTCCACGAGCACCTTGGCCAGCAGCCCCCCGAGGACGACGCCGGAGACGCACTGCACCATGAGGCGCAGCAGGAAGATGTCCTGCCCGTACCACCCCGAGCGGAAGGCGCTGAAGAAGAAGACCAGCCCGGCTCCCAGCAGGCCCGAGAGCGCGAAGACCGTCCACCCCCAGCGCCGGTACCGGGTGAGCGCGAAGGCGAGCTCGCTGCCCGCGCCCTGGATGGTGGCCGCGAGGACCAGCGTCGGACCCACGGGCGACCCGAGGAAGACCACCTCGATGACCGAGGCGAGGATCTCGGCCAGGACGCCGGCTCCGGGACGGCGGGTGATCGCCAGGGCGATGGGGGCCACGAGGAGCCAGCCGCCGAGCAGCACGTGCTGGGCGAGGTCGCCGGCGGGTCCCATGAGCACGGCGAGCCCGTTCCACGCCTGCACGAGCGCCCAGTAGACGAAGCCGAAGACCACGCCGAGCACCACCATGAGCACCAAGTCCTTCATCGCCCACGTCGTGCGGCGCCCGTCGATCCCTGGGGCGGGAGAGCTCATCGCTCCTCCTGCACCGGGGTGGGGGAGCCGACGGACAGGGTCAGGTGGGTGACGACGTGGGGCACCGTGGCGCCCACCCGCGCCCAGGCGTCGACCGCCGTGGCGACGACCTGGGAGAGGTCACCGGCGAGCCTCGTCGCGTAGTGGCGCGGCGCCACCGCGACCCCGTCGCGCCGGGCGGTCGCGATGGCCTCCTCGATGTGGCTCATGTGGGCGCCCGCACCGCCGTCGCCGTCGAGCAGGGGGTAGAGCGACCACTGGGCGACAGCCGGCAGCTCGCCCGGAACGAGGACCACCGGGGCGGCGCCCGGGAGGCGGGTCGTGGTGAGGTCGCACGACGCCTCGCCGGGGCAGCCGCGCGAGAGGAGCACGTGCGCGACGACGTGCCCGCCGGCGCTGCGGCGTGAGGCCGCCGTGACGAGGGCCGCCAGGTAGGAGGCCAGCCGCTGCTCGCCGGGAGCAACGGTCGCACCGACATAGGTGCTGACGTCGTCGGTCTCGATGGTGAGGCCCTCTGTCAGTCCCGCGGCGTCGACGTCGTCGAGCGCCCCGAGGATGACCTCGACGAACCGGTCGGTGTGCGGGTGCACGCTGAGCCGCATGCCGACCCCGATCTCGGCGGGGCCGAGCTCTGCCGGTGCCGGCTGCGGGGCATGCCCGGTCTGCGCTGGGGTGGTGCTCATCCTGGTCCTCCTGTGCGAAGGACCCACGGGTCGGTCGAGACGCGCCGTCGACAAACGACGGCGGGTGCCCTGCTCCCTACGCCGGTACGAACCGGATCAGGTGGACGGGTCTGCGGGCCTTCCGCACTCTCAGCGCCATCTCGGCGCTCCCCGGGGGTCGAACACGAACCTAGCAGCCCGGGCGGACGACCGCAGGGGCGACGATGCGGGATATCTCCCCGTCGTCCGATATCGTGCAGCCCGCAGCATTCGTAGGGGAAAGGCGCAGGTGTGACAGTCGACGGCAGCTACCGGCTTTCCCAGCTCGATGAGCTGGAGGCTGAGTCGATCCATGTCTTCCGTGAGGTCGCGGCTGAGTTCGAGAAGCCGGTGCTGATGTTCTCCGGCGGTAAGGACTCGATCGTCATGCTGCGGCTGGCGGAGAAGGCGTTCTACCCCGCCAAGGTGCCTTTCCCGGTGCTGCAGGTCGACACCGGCTACGACTTCCCCGAGGTCTTGGCCACGCGCGACCGTTGGGTCGACCGGCTGGGGGTGCGGCTGCACGTCGCCTCGGTCGAGCAGGCGATCAAGGACGGCATTGTCGTCGACGACGGCAGGACGCCCCGCAACCGGTTGCAGATCGGCACGCTGCTCAACGCCATCGAGGAGGAGGGTTACACCGCCGCCTTCGGTGGTGGCCGCCGTGACGAGGAGAAGGCCCGCGCGAAGGAGCGCGTTTACTCCCACCGTGACGAGTTCGGTCAGTGGGACCCGAAGAACCAGCGCCCCGAGTTGTGGAGCCTTTACAACGGGCGGATCCATGAGGGCGAGCACATGCGTGTCTTCCCGCTGTCGAACTGGACCGAGCTGGATGTCTGGGACTACATCCGGCGTGAGGCGATCGACATCCCCTCGATCTATTACGCGCACCAGCGCCGGGTTTTCGAGCGGGGCGGCATGCTGTTCTCCGAGAGCGAGTTCAACCCGCTGCGTGACGGGGAGACGGTCACCGAGCGCACCGTCCGGTTCCGCACCGTGGGCGACCTGACGCTCACCGGGTGCCTGGAGTCGGATGCCGACGATCTGGACAAGATCATCGAGGAGGTCGCGGCTTCCCGTATCACGGAGCGCGGCGCCACTCGTGGTGACGACAAGTTCTCCGAGGCTGCCATGGAGGACCGCAAGAAGGAGGGCTACTTCTGATGAGCACGGGCACCGAGACCGGGATGGACCTGCTGCGCTTTGCGACCGCGGGCTCGGTGGACGATGGCAAGTCGACGCTCATCGGGCGGTTGCTGCTGGACAGCAAGGCGATCTTCGAGGACCAGCTGGAGTCGGTGGAGAAGACTTCGAAGGACAAGGGCTTCGACTACACCGATCTGGCGCTGCTGACCGACGGGCTGCGCAGCGAGCGGGAGCAGGGCATCACCATCGATGTGGCCTACCGTTACTTCGCGACGCCGCGGCGCAAGTTCATCATCGCCGACACCCCGGGCCACGTGCAGTACACGCGCAACATGGTCACCGGTGCCTCGACCGCCGACCTCGGTCTGGTGCTCGTCGACGCCCGCCAGGGCATGACCGAGCAGTCGCGTCGGCACGCGGTCATCTTGTCGATGTTGCGGGTGCCGCACCTGGTGCTCGCGGTCAACAAGATGGACCTGGTGGGCTTCTCCGAGGAGCGGTTCCGGGAGATCGAGGCCGAGTTCACGGCCTTCGCGCGCAAGCTTGACGTGCCCGACTCACGTGATCCCGATCTCGGCGCTGCGGGGTGACAACGTCGTCTCGCGCAGCGAGAACATGGACTGGTATGAGGGCAGCAGCCTGCTGCACCACCTCGAGCACGTCTACATCGGCTCCGACCGTGAGATGCGTGACGTCCGGTTCCCGGTGCAGTATGTCGTGCGCCCGAAGTCGGACGAGTTCCACGACTACCGCGGGTATGCCGGTCAGGTCGCCGGCGGCGTCATGAAGCCTGGTGACGAGGTCATCGTCCTGCCGAGCGGGATGACGAGCACCATCGAGGCGATCGACGCCTTCGACAAGCAGCTGGACGAGGCATACCCCCCGATGTCGGTGACCGTGCGGCTCGCCGACGACGTGGACGTCAGCCGCGGCGACATGATCGCCCGGGTCAACAACCAGCCGGAGCAGACCCAGGACCTTGACGCGATGATCTGCTGGATGTCGCCGGGCGCCCTGAAGCCGCGGGCCAAGCTGCTCGTCAAGCACACGACGCGCACGGTGAAGGCGCTGGTCAAGGAGATCGACTACCGCCTCGACGTCAACACCCTGCACCGCGACCAGGAGGCCGAGGAGATCGGCCTCAACGAGCTGGGCCGCGTGCGCATGCGGGTGCAGCAGCCGCTCATGGTCGACCTCTACGAGCAGAACCGGGTCACCGGCAGCTTCATCCTCATCGACCCCGCCACCGGCGTCACCGTCGGGGCGGGCATGATCCGCGGCTGATCAGCCTGCCCGGCCCGGGAGCCGCACCGCACTAGACTCGGCGACCATGACGGAGCAGGCGGGGGTCCCCGCGGACCGGCAGGAGCTGCGCAAGACCCTCAAGCCCCGGTGGGTGTGGGCGGTCGCGCTGGGCTCGGCCATCGGCTGGGGCGCCTTCGTGCTCCCGCAGGACCTGCTCGCGCAGGCGGGCCCGCTCGGGGCCAGCCTCGGCCTGGTCATCGGCGGGGCTCTGATGTGTCTCATCGCGGTGAGCTACGGCCTGCTCATCCGGCACTTCCCGGTGAGCGGCGGGGAGTATGCCTACGCCTTCTCCTTCTTCGGCCGCACCCACGCCTTCGTGGCCGGGTGGGCGCTGGTCCTGGGCTACGTCTCGATCATCGCGCTCAACGCGTCGGCGCTCGCGCTGCTCTTCCGCCGGCTGCTGCCGCCGGTGGTCGAGTGGGTGCCGCTGTGGGAGGTCGCGGGCTGGCAGGTCTACCTCGGCGAGGTCGTCGTGGCCTCGGCCGCGCTGCTGCTCTTCGCACTGCTCAACGCGCGCGGCGGCACGCTGTCCGGGCGGGTGCAGTATGCCTTCTGCCTGGCCATGCTGGCCGCCGTCGCCTGCATGCTCGTCGCGACCTGGCTGCACCCGGACACGCCGCTGTCCAACCTCGAGCCCGGCTTCCCCGAGGGCGTGGCGCCGGTCAGCGCCGTCCTCATGATCGTCGCGATCGCACCCTGGGCCTACGTCGGCTTCGACAACGTGCCGCAGGCTGCTGAGGAGTTCGACTTCTCCCCGGCCAAGGCCTTCGGGCTCATCATCCTGGCCATCGTCGCGGCGGCGGGCATCTACGTCGCCATGCTCCTGGCCACCGCCGTCGCCCAGCCCTGGCCGCAGATGGTCGCCGACGAGCCGGCCTGGGGGACCGCCGACGGACTGGAGACGCTCTTCGGGCCGATCGGGCTGATGCTGCTGGCCGTGGCGGTCGTCATGGGCGTCTCGACCGGGCTCAACGGCTTCTACGTCTCCGCGAGCCGCCTGCTCTTCGCCATGGGCCGCGCGCGGGTGCTGCCGCCGTTCTTCGCCAAGGTCAACGGCGCCGGCGCCCCCGGGCGCGCGGTCTGGTTCGCCGCCGCGCTGTGCCTGATCGCGCCGCTCTTCGGGCGCGAGGCGCTGCTGTGGGTGGTCGACATGACCTCGGTCGGGGTGACGGTCGCCTACACCTACACCTGCCTCGCGGCATACCGGCTCTGGCGGTGGTCGGGCAGCGACCAGGGTGACCCGTCCACCCGGTCGACCGGCCGCAAGGTGCTCAGCGGCCTGGGGGCCCTGACCGGCCTGCTCTTCCTCGGGCTGCTCCTGATCCCCGGCTCGCCGGCACAGCTGGGCACGCCCTCCTGGATCGCGCTCGGCGTCTGGGTGCTGCTGGGCGTCGTCTTCTACGTCATGCGGCTCCCCGCGAGCCGGCAGATCGACGACGAGGAGATGCGCCGCCTGGTGCTGGGCGAGCATGCAGAAACAACTTGGACCACGGACGCTGCGCGATGACCCATCGTGCTGGCTCTACAACGTCAACGAAACTCACGGAGGCACCAATCGTGTCATTGCACGTCGCCGTCCTCGGGCTCGGTTACATCGGCCTGCCCACTGCGGCGATCCTCGCCACCCACGGCCACCGCGTCACGGGAGTGGACGTCAGCGCACGACACGTTGAGGCAGTGAGCCAAGGACGCCTACCGTTCGTCGAGCCCGACCTGGAGAGCCAGGTGGCCGAAGCAGTGAGCACCGGTCACCTGACTGCTCAGCGGCATGCCACGCCGGCAGACGTCTTCATCATCGCCGTTCCCACCCCCTTCGCCGAGGGGTATGCCGCTGACCTCTCCTACGTCGACGCTGCCGTCGACGGCGTCATCCCACATCTCCGGGGTGGTGAACTCATCATCCTCGAGTCGACCTCACCGCCCGGCACCACGCAACGGCTCGCAGACAGAGTCCGCGCAGCCCGGCCCGACCTGAGCACCGACGGCAGCACTGATCACAACATCGCGATCGCGCACTGCCCCGAGCGGGTGCTCCCGGGGCGTGTCATGGTCGAACTGGTCGAGAACGACCGGATTGTCGGAGGCCTGACGCCAGGTGCTGCGGCGCGGGCGAAGGCCATCTACGAGTCCTTCTGCACCGGCTCGATCCATCTCACCGACGCCGTCACCGCGGAGCTGGCCAAGCTCACGGAGAACGCCTTCAGAGATGTCAATATCGCCTTCGCCAACGAGCTCTCACTGATCTCCGAACGACTCGGTGTTGACGTCTTCGAGCTCATCGACTTGGCGAACAAGCATCCCCGGGTCAACATCCTGCAGCCGGGACCGGGGGTCGGGGGTCATTGCATCGCCGTCGACCCGTGGTTCATCGTCTCGGCCGCTCCCGAGCAGTCACGTCTGATCCGCACCGCGCGGGAGGTCAACGACCACAAGCCGGAGCACGTGATCGGTCAGGTCATGGCTGCCGTGGACGACATCAGGTCGCCGGTGATCGCGACGCTCGGCCTGGCGTTCAAGCCGGACATCGACGACATGCGGGAGTCCCCGGCCCTGGAGATCACCGCGCAGCTAGCAGAGCGTCTTCCGGCGGCGACGGTCCTGGCGGTGGAGCCCAATGTCGACATGCTGCCGGAGCGCCTCAGCTCCTTGCCGAACGTCCGACTGGCCTCCTTGGAGGAGGTCGCAGAGACGGCGCAGGTCGCTGCTCTGCTCGTGGATCATCGCGAGTTCAAGGAGAGTCGATGGACGCCGGACATCCCGGTGATCGACACACGTGGTGTCTGGCGGGGAACCGCATGATCGCGCGCAAGCGAGTGATGACGGTCTACGGCACCCGGCCGGAAGCCATCAAGGTCGCGCCCGTTCTCCGGGCCTTGCAGGACCACCCGCGTCTCGAGAGCGTCACCGTCGTGACGGGACAGCATCGAGAGATGCTGGACCAGGTCAACGAGATCTTCGGCATCGTGCCCGATCACGACCTCGACGTCTTCGCCCACGCCCAGAGCCTCAACGCGCTCATGGCCAAGGTCTTCGACCGGCTGGATCCTGTCCTCGAAGCAGAGCAGCCCGATGCCCTCATGGTGCAGGGCGACACGAGCACGGTCGCCGCAGCGGCCATCGCCGCGTTCTACCGCCGCATACCGGTGGTCCATCTCGAGGCGGGGCTGCGCAGCGGCGACATCATGTCGCCCTTCCCCGAGGAGGCCAACCGGCGGATCACCTCGCAGGTGAGTGCCTTGCACCTGGCTCCGACGGCGAGTTCCCGCGACAACCTGCTGCGTGAGGGGATCCATGGCGATGGCGTGGTCGTCACGGGGAACACCGTGATCGACGCCTTGCTGCACACGGTGGCCGAGAGACAGGACTTCGCGGATGAGCGGTTGGCCGAGCTGGAGGCTGCGGGCGGCCGGGTGCTGCTGGTCACCTCGCATCGGCGGGAGAGTTGGGGCGAGGCCATGCATGGCGTCGGGCGCGCACTGCGGCGGCTCGCAGAGGCATACCCCGAGACCACGATCGTGCTGCCCGCTCACCGAAACCCGGTGGTCCGCGAGGCGATCCTGCCCCACCTCGAGGGGCAGGACAACGTGCTGGTGACCGAGCCCCTGGCGTATGCGGAGTTCACCCGGCTCATGAAGCTGGCGAGCGTCGTCCTCACCGACTCGGGCGGGGTGCAGGAGGAGGCCCCCTCGCTCGGCAAGCCGGTGCTCGTGATGCGCGAGAACACCGAGCGACCCGAGGCCGTCGCCGCCGGCACGGTGCGGCTGATCGGCACGGCGGAGGACAACGTCGTCGCCGAGGTCGCTCGGCTGCTCGACGAGCCAGAGGCATACCGAGTCATGGCCAATGCCACGAACCCTTACGGAGACGGCAACGCCACCTCACGATGCATCGCCGCCCTTGCCCAGATGCTGGGCGTCGGGGAGCGCGAGCCCGACTTCTCCGGTTGAGCCGCTGGCCACCGCCCCTCGGGTCTAGTTCTCGCTGGCGGCCTCGTCGAAGGCGAGGGCCCACTCCTCGCCAGTGGGGTTCTCAGACGTCGCCTCACGCAGATCGATCAGAGACACCCGGTCGGTGTTGTCCTTGGCCCAGTCCACAATGTCGTCGGCCACCCCCGTCTCGTAGAGGCCCGACGGCCCCGCCGCGACCAGTACCGGCACGTCGGGAAGCTCCTCGAGCAGCCGGTCGAGCTGCTCCGCGACGTCCTCGTCGCCGCTCGAGCCCCCCAGGGAGATGAGGACAGCGTCCGGTGGTGCGGAGGCATCGATGAAACGGTCGATGCGTCTGGTGGCCTCGCGGATCGTCGTGCCGTCGCGGCTCGCGCTCCACACGTGCAGGTCAGGACCCTCACCGTCGGACAGCTCGATCGGGTCGTTGAAGGCGTCGTCAGCTCTCTCGGCCCAGTGGCAGACGAGGGTAGGACGGTCGGCGGCCTGCCGGTCGGCCCAGAGCTGCACCCACTGCGACTCCAGGTTGCTGTAGCCGTCTCCGATGACGAGAAGATCGGCGTGGTCGCGCCAGGCCGACCTCCAGTCCGCCAGGGTCGGTTCAGCCGGCTCGGTCGTCTCCTGCGGGTCGGAAGACTCGGTGGGCTCGTCGTCCCCGGACATGGTCGAGTCGTCGGAGCTATGGGTGTAGGTCTGCGCCGCGTCACCGTCCTCCGCGTCTTGGGTGGGCGTGGTGCTCGCGCCCGTGGTCGGTGCCGGGCTGTCGGCGACCTGTGCTGACGGCTCGGGCATCTGCCGGACGTTCCACATGGCGTAGCCCGACGCGCCGACCGCCCCCAGCGCCAGCACGACGAGGAGGGTGTTGGCCTGCCGACCGGAGAGCTCCATGGATCAGCTGCTCTGCTTGCTCTTGCGTCGGGCCCGGCGCGACTTTGCACGCTTGCCCTGGGCCTCGAGCGCTGCGTCCGCCTGGTAGCTCTCGTAGGCGTAGGAGTAGGCGTCCGGTCCCTTGGTGGGCAGACGGTTGAGCACGAGGCCCAACACGTTGGCGTCGACCTTCCGCAGGCTGCCCAGCGCCCGGTCGAGCTGGTCACGACGGACAAGCTTGGTGCCGACGACGACGATGACCCCGTCGGCCTGGGTGGACAGGATGGCCGCATCGGTCACGGCCAGCAGCGGCGGGCTGTCGATGATGACGTAGTCGAACCGACCTTCGAGGGTCTCGATGAGACGGGTCATCGCGGCCGAGCCCAGCAACTCGCTTGGGTTCGGCGGGATAGGCCCGCAGCCCAGGACCCACAAGCTGTCCCCCCAAGGCTGGAGCACGTCGTCCAGGTCTGCCCGACCGACGAGCACGTCAGTCATGCCTGCGGCATTCTCGAGTCCCAGGTAGTCGAGCAGTCGCGGGCGGCGCAGGTCACCCTCCACCAGGCAGACGCTGGAGCCCGACTGGGCGAGCGTCAGCGCCAGGTTGGCGGTCGTGGTCGACTTGCCTTCGCCGGGGATGGTGGAGGTGAAGACCATCGTCTTGGGCTGGTTGTCGGCGTCGATGTAGCGCAGGTTCGTGCGCAGCGTGCGGAAGGCCTCGGCGCGCGGGCTGTGGGGGTCGATCTCCACGACGAGGGGGTGCTCAAGGGCCTCCTTGTCGTAGGCGATGGCCCCCACGATGGGCTCCTCGGTGACGCGCTGCACGTCCGTCTCGCCCGTGACTCGTGCGTCGAGAACATCGCGGAGGACACCCGCACCTAAGCCCAGGAGGAGACCGAGGACAGCTCCGAGAAGCAGGTTGCGCGGGACATCAGGCGTGGCTGCAGCGCCTGGGACAGCGGCAGGCTGCACCACCGTCGCCTTCACCGGGCTGTCGCCAGAGGCTTCGACGCGTTCGAGGTCCTGCACCGTCTGGGAGAACTGCTGGGCGACGGCGTTGGTCAGCTCAGCCGCGGTCTGAGGATCCTCATCGGTCACGCTCAGGTTGATGAGGACGGTTCCAGCGGGAACCTGCGCCGTCGTTCGCGCGGATAGTGCTGCGGAGCCGTCCAGGCCGAACTCCTCGGCCACCGTGTCGAGGACGATCGGCGTCGTGACGATGTCGGCATACGTCGCCACCTGGCGCTGCGCGAAGTTGGAGCCCTGTGCCAGGTCTGTGGCGGTGTCTCCACCCGACGTCGAGACGAAGACCTGCGCCTGCGCGCGGTATTGCGGAGTCGTCAGCGCGGTGATCGCCGCGGTGACGAGTAGCACGGCAAGGGACACTCCGACGATGAGGCGCCACTGACGCCTGACGAGGTGCAGATAGTCAGTGAGTTCCACGCATGCTCCGGTGCTGAGAAGGGACGGGTTAGGACGGCGAACCCACCGGCTCACAATAGGGACTCCCCCCTCCTGATTCCACCCACACGCCACAGATGTCAGCTTCTGGAGCGACGTCCGATATCGTGCAGCCCGCAGCATTCGTAGGGGAAAGGCGCAGGTGTGACAGTCGACGGCAGCTACCGGCTTTCCCAGCTCGATGAGCTGGAGGCTGAGTCGATCCATGTCTTCCGTGAGGTCGCGGCGAGTTCGAGAAGCCGGTGCTGATGTTCTCCGGCGGCAAGGACTCGATCGTCATGCTGCGGCTGGCGGAGAAGGCGTTCTACCCCGCCAAGGTGCCTTTCCCGGTGCTGCAGGTCGACACCGGCTACGACTTCCCCGAGGTCTTGGCCACGCGCGACCGTTGGGTCGACGGCTGGGGGTGCGGCTGCACGTCGCCTCGGTCGAGCAGGCGATCAAGGACGGCATTGTCGTCGACGACGGCAGGACGCCCCGCAACCGGTTGCAGATCGGCACGCTGCTCAACGCCATCGAGGAGGAGGGCTACACCGCCGCCTTCGGTGGTGGCCGCCGGGACGAGGAGAAGGCCCGCGCGAAGGAGCGCGTTTACTCCCACCGCGACGAGTTCGGCCAGTGGGACCCGAAGAACCAGCGCCCCGAGTTGTGGAGCCTTTACAACGGGCGGATCCACGAGGGCGAGCACATGCGCGTCTTCCCGCTGTCGAACTGGACCGAGCTGGATGTTTGGGACTACATCCGCCGTGAGGCGATCGATATCCCCTCGATCTATTACGCGCACCAGCGGCGTGTCTTCGAGCGGGGCGGCATGCTTTTCACCGAGAGCGAGTTCAACCCGCTGCGTGACGGGGAGACGGTCACCGAGCGCACCGTCCGGTTCCGCACCGTGGGCGACCTGACGCTCACCGGGTGCCTGGAGTCGGATGCCGACGATCTGGACAAGATCATCGAGGAGGTCGCGGCTTCCCGTATCACGGAGCGCGGCGCCACTCGTGGTGACGACAAGTTCTCCGAGGCTGCCATGGAGGACCGCAAGAAGGAGGGCTACTTCTGATGAGCACGGGCACCGAGACCGGGATGGACCTGCTGCGCTTTGCGACCGCGGGCTCGGTGGACGATGGCAAGTCGACGCTCATCGGGCGGTTGCTGCTGGACAGCAAGGCGATCTTCGAGGACCAGCTGGAGTCGGTGGAGAAGACTTCGAAGGACAAGGGCTTCGACTACACCGATCTGGCGCTGCTGACCGACGGGCTGCGCAGCGAGCGGGAGCAGGGCATCACCATCGATGTGGCCTACCGTTACTTCGCGACGCCGCGGCGCAAGTTCATCATCGCCGACACCCCGGGCCACGTGCAGTACACGCGCAACATGGTCACCGGTGCCTCGACCGCCGACCTCGGTCTGGTGCTCGTCGACGCCCGCCAGGGCATGACCGAGCAGTCGCGTCGGCACGCGGTCATCTTGTCGATGTTGCGGGTGCCGCACCTGGTGCTCGCGGTCAACAAGATGGACCTGGTGGGCTTCTCCGAGGAGCGGTTCCGGGAGATCGAGGCCGAGTTCACGGCCTTCGCGCGCAAGCTTGACGTGCCCGATCTCACCGTGATCCCGATCTCGGCGCTGCGGGGTGACAACGTCGTCTCGCGCAGCGAGAACATGGACTGGTATGAGGGCAGCAGCCTGCTGCACCACCTCGAGCACGTCTACATCGGCTCCGACCGTGAGATGCGTGACGTCCGGTTCCCGGTGCAGTATGTCGTGCGCCCGAAGTCGGACGAGTTCCACGACTACCGCGGGTATGCCGGTCAGGTCGCCGGCGGCGTCATGAAGCCTGGTGACGAGGTCATCGTCCTGCCGAGCGGGATGACGAGCACCATCGAGGCGATCGACGCCTTCGACAAGCAGCTGGACGAGGCATACCCCCCGATGTCGGTGACCGTGCGGCTCGCCGACGACGTGGACGTCAGTCGCGGCGACATGATCGCCCGGGTCAACAACCAGCCGGAGCAGACCCAGGACCTTGACGCGATGATCTGCTGGATGTCGCCGGGCGCGCTCAAGCCGCGGGCCAAGCTGCTCGTCAAGCACACGACGCGCACGGTGAAGGCGCTGGTCAAGGAGATCGACTACCGCCTCGACGTCAACACCCTGCACCGCGACCAGGAGGCCGAGGAGATCGGCCTCAACGAGCTGGGCCGCGTGCGCATGCGGGTGCAGCAGCCGCTCATGGTCGACCTCTACGAGCAGAACCGCATCACCGGGTCGTTCATCCTCATCGACCCTGCCAGCGGGGTGACCGTCGGAGCGGGGATGGTTCGCGGCTGATGCGGCGGCTCGGTCGCCTCCTGCGCTCGAGGACGGCCGTCCTCGTCGCAGGAAAGTTGGCGATGACGGCTGCCCAAGGAGCCGCCCTCATCATCCTGGGTCGGGCTCTCGGCGTGGAGGCCGTGGGCGTCTACACACTTGCCCTGGCCATCGTGTCACCCATCTTTCTCTTCGGGCATCTCCGCCTGCAGGAGAAGGTCGCCACAGACCCCCTCGGGAAGCAGCGATGGCGCAGCTACCGGGGCGCGATGCTCGTGGGGGCGACGCTTGCCCTCGTCTTGAGCGTCATCGTGACAGTGCTCTATCCGACCGACGGGCTGTGGAAGGTGGCCCTCCCCTTGGCGGTAGCCCGCTTCGCCGAGTCCTACGTGCACATGATCCATGGCTACTGGCAGGGCGCGGGCGACATGGCCCGCGTGGCGAGAGCCAACGTCATCAGAGCGATCGGTCTGGTGGTCGGCCTTTCCGGAGGGCTCGCGCTCACGGAGACCGTGGCCGGAGCGACAACTGGCGCAGCAGTCGTTGCCATGCTGCTCGTGCCAGTCCTGGAGGGCTCGGGTCCAGGACCGAGCCTCGACGAGGTGTCTGACTCGACGTGGTCTTTGTTGAGCCACCTCTTGCCCCTGGGAGCGGTGGCGGTGCTGCTCTCCCTCAATCAGACCGCGGTCCGCGTGCTCATCGATCGCGGGGTCGGGGTGCAGGAGTTGGGTGTCTTCGCGGCCACGGCTTATCTCGTCAGGTTGGGGACGATCGTGGCGCAGTCGCTCGGACAGGCTCGGGCGCCTGAACTCCGAGCCGCAGCAGCGAACCACGACTTCGGTGCTGTCGCGCGGCAGGGCCTGGTGAGCGCCGGACATGCGGCCCTCCTCGGCGTCGTCACGGCCGGCGTCATGCTGGTGGTCGGCCCGGCGGTGATGGTCCTCGGCTTCGGGGAGGCGTTCGAACCGTCGCGAGCGCTCATCGGAGCCATCTTCGCGGCAGGCATTCCTCTGTTCGCCTCGACCAGCCTCGCCATGGCAACTGTGGGTATGGGGGAGCGGGGACTCTATCTCTGCGCTGTCGCGATCTCTCTGGTCTCGACGGTCGTCCTCGTCTCCTTCCTCGTCCCCGAGTGGGGAGTAGTAGGTGCAGCCTGGGGTTGGGCCGGCGGGGAGTCGATCAAGACGCTCCTGCTCGTGGGTATCGCGCTTCGACGTCTTCGATCAGGTCAAGACCCCAGCCGCGTGGGAGGTTGATGCGTGATGTCCACGGAACCCGTCCGGCTGATCTATGTCACGGGGTATGGGCGGAGCGGTTCGACTGTCGTCGATCACGTCATCGCCCGCAGCCTCGGGGTCGTCAGTGGAGGAGAGCTCACCAACGTCTTCGCCTGGGCGGCGGAGGAGAGGGAGTGTGCGTGTGCTCAACCAGTCGCGGTTTGTCCCGTCTGGGGCGAGGCGATCAGCGCAGCTCGTCGTGCGAGCCAACTCTCGTTGACGGAGCTGGCCCGAATCACCAGGACCGCGGAGATCGATCGGGACGAAGGTGCGAGCTCCGCGTGGCGCGTGGCGTGGAGCGCCTTCTTTGCTGACTTGTCTGAGCGCGGTTTCACCACCGTCGTGGACTCCTCAAAGTCTGCTGGAGGGAGAGACCGCGTGCGGCTGCTGGCCGAGTGCGACCACGTCGAGATCACCCTCGTCGTCCATCTGATCCGCGATCCCAGAGCGGTGGTGTTCTCCCGCCGGCGTGGGAACAACCTGGCTCTGGAGCGCGGCACCGCGGGCGAGAACAAGACCATCGGTGTGGTCAAGGCCATCGTGGGGTGGTGGCGTGCCAACGCACTGGCCGACCGACAGCGCACCCTGCATCGGTCGGTGGTGTGGCGGTACGAGGAGTTCGTGGGGGATCCGGATGGACATACGGACCATCTTGCGCGGCTCGTGCCCGACCGGGGAGCGCGACGGACTCGGGAGCAGACGGCTCACGCCGTTGCCGGAAACCGACTGGCGCGTTCCGACTGGGACGGGGCCATCAGGCTCGACGACGAGTGGGCCAGTGAGATCTCGAGGCCTTGGCGCATCCTCGGTGGCCTTCTCTCGGCTCTCCGTCGACGGACCTAGGACGCCGCCCGGGACCTCGCTCGGGTCATCCGGGGACTATCGGGATCCGCCCCGTCTTGGCGAAGGTCGGTCTCGCTCATGAGCCACCACGAGACGCCGATGAATAGAGCCAGCGTGATTGAGAAGAAGCCCTCGTAGAAGTTGAGGCTCGTCAGGACTCCCGCCGCCGCCACCAGAACGAAGGCTCGCCGGTCATGCTGCTCGGAGGTCAGCTCTGCCGTCTCGACCGTCCGCAGGATCCGGGCGAGCGGGATCCAGTAGAAGGCGGCGATGGTCAACGTGCCACCGATGACGCCGAGAAAGACCAGATTGGACAAGAAGTGGTTGTGGACCCCGGCTTCCGTGTCCAGGCCATTGATCTCTGCCCAGGCCGAGTGCGGCCAACCGAACGCGGCAGCCCAAGGGTTCTCCGTCAGAAGTCGCACCGCGCCGTAGGCCAACGTGCCCCTCACGGTGACGTTGCGTTCGAAGATGCCCTCACCGACGAGTGCCCTGACGAACCCGAGCTCGGTCAGTGTCGGGAGAGCCTGACTGACCAGGAAGGTGGCAAGGCTGGCTCCTAGCAGGGCGAACCGGGTGAGGACCCATGACCGGGTACGTACCGCCAGGAACCATGTCGCGACGAGGACCGCCGCCGCCAGCATCATGTTCCGCGACTGCCCCATACCGAGAATCACCGCACAGCCACCCAGCAGCAACCATCGGCGAGGGGTGGACATCTGCTTCCAGTACACCAGCACGAAGGCCAAGGCGATCGAGAGGATGATTCCTTGCTCACCGTAGCTCCGCGGAACGCCGGCCGTCTTGAAGAACGGCATGGGAATGCCGAAGGTTCGCGCTGGCAGAGGTCGTTCGAAGAGAGCGAATCCCGTGACGCCGATGAAGGCAGCGAGAGTTGCGAGGACGAGGAATCCGATGAGGTACGTAGCCAGGCCGCGACGAAAGGCCCGCGGGGTTGCCATGAGCAGAGAGACGCTCAGGGCTGCGAGGATGAGCGCCCAGCGTGACGCGGCGAAGGTGATTTCGGCCCCCTCGTGCAGCGCGACAACTCGCACCGAGTACAGGGTGGTTGCGAGCACCGAGAGACCGAGCACCAGCATGTGGGAGGTCGTGAGCCAGCGGTGAGCGCCGGTGACGAGGGAGTAGATGATCGTGAGGTAGGCGAGGCCGGCGACGAACAGGGGAGCGGCAAGTGCCTCGACTCCACCACTCGTGGGTCGTGGCAGCAGAGGCAGGAAGAACAGGCTGAGCAGGGCCAGGGACTGCGCGAGGTCGTTCCGAGTTGCGGATCTGGTCACGTCAGACCCCCTCAGCTCGGTAACCCAGAGGCTCCGCCTCGTCGGCAACCACAGACCATGCCGCTGACGACCAGGAGTCAGGCCAGGACCTCCACCCTCCGGTGGAGAGGCTGAATCCTCGGGTGCCCGCGACGCGGCCGGCTTCCCGGCCGAGGTCGTGGTCGTGGTCGTGGTAGTCCAAGACGTCGGGGCTCCAGGTCAGCCCGAAGTGGTCCGTCACCGCGTGCAGGGTGTCGTCGGGATGCGCACAGAGATCTTCATACCGGATGCTGAGTGTCTGTCGGGGGTGATCCACTGCGAAAGAGCGCAGGCCGCGGGCGAGAGTTGCCCAGTACCTGGCCGCGCTGAGCACCAGTTCCTCACCCGTGCCCTGCGAACCCAGCGCAGGATGACGGACGGTGCCCCCCTTCGTGAAGGAGTGGATCTGGTCGAGGGGGTGCCGCTGCATGACAAGGAATGCCGCATCCGGGAACAGCGTCCTGATGCCGTCGGGCATCTCCGCGTACCGCGGTGACTTGTCGGCCCAACCGGACGCGGCTCCCCTTCCCTCGGCATAGGTGTCCAGCGGGTTGCGGGCGGCCTGTGACAGCAAGCGGCGGACATCGACTTCCTCGTAGCCCAGGTCGCGATATCCGGCCATGCTGGCGTCATCTGCCATCACCTGCGCGATGGGAGCCATGAAGTCAGTCTCCGGCGGGACTGCCAGGTCGGGATGCGAATCGAGACAGTAGCGCAGGAGTGTGGTCCCGGATCGGTAGGGCGAGAGCACGAACCGTGCCGGAGTGTTGCTGACAGCCACCGAGGCGTGGATGACACGCACCCGCGTTCTGCCTCGAATCACTTCTCCGTAGGCTCGCCGAGCCGACTCCTTGAGTCGCATCAGCCGAACCTGCATCGCGTTGCGGGCCATGGTCACTGAACCTCTTCTGTCCGTGTCCGCGGTGCCGGCTTCGTGGTGCGGATTCCGTCGAAGCCGTCGACCTGGTTTCCCTGGAAGACGACGTCGTTCGAGCGCATGCCTCGCAGTCGAAAGGCGGAGCCTGCAGTGGGACTCTCAGTCTGCAGGATGTTGTTGTTGACGCTGATTCCTTGCCCACCGTCGATCAGGCCCGCCGGTACGCCATCGGAGACGCGCATGGTGTTGCCATCGATCACCCACCCGTTGGGCGCGGCGCCTGCTCTCGCCCTGAGCGATATCGCGTAGCGCCCCCGAGCGGCCAGGATGGTGTTGCCCGAGATCTGGCAGCGGTCTGACTGTCGGACGGCCGTGACTGCGTCACGGCTGATGGCCGCCGTCGCATCGATGCGGTTCTCCCGGAGCGTGATGTCGCGGGAGTTGACGACGTGCACGGCGCCGACAAGGCTGTTGTTCGCCACCAGGGCACGGTGCACCCAGGCGAGCGCCACTGCGTAGTTGTCGCGTGCTACCAGGCGGCAACCTTCGACCCGCAGATCTTGAACGGTCGCACCCTCGACGGGTTCGGAGTCGATGGGCTGGACGTCCGAGGAGATGTGGCAGTCCATGATCGTGATCCCTCGAGGCCCATCGCCCGTCCCACGCCCGTACAGAGTCACGCCGTTCTGCTTCATTCCTGTGATGGAGCAGCGGCGCAGCTCGAGATCGCTGCCACCCAGGATCTGAACGCCTCCCCGGTGGGGGTTGTTCGTGAGTGTCAGCTCGTTCAACAGGATTGAGTGTGCTCCGCGGACGACGCTGACGCCGAATGAGGTCCCCCTGGGTGCGCGGCGGAGGTCCAGGGAGAGTCCTTGGAGACTGATGTCAGGGTTCTCGATCCGGATCAGCCGCACGGACTTGCGGGTGCGTCGGGCGAAGCGCAGCGTGCCGGGCCCACTCATGGTGGTACCCGCTGTGGGGACTAGGGAAGCGAACGCGTTGGTCTCAGAAAGGACGTAGGTCCCCTCTGGCACGGTGAGCGTGCTGCCCGCCGCGCGCTCCAGCCCTGCGATGAATGCGGCCGTGTCGTCCGTGAGCCCGTCCCCTACGGCGCCGACATCGCGCACGTTGGTGGACTGTCCGCGACCGGCACGGGTGCAGGCGCTGAGGGTGAGGGCCGCCGCACCCGCGGTGACGAGCGCTCTGCGCGACAGGGAGGTGTCGGCCCGCCCTGAGGGGATCGCGCGCTCGTCAGGTGTCGTCATGGGTCTGAAGGTAGAACTCTCGCCAGAGGTCGCGCACCATGGGCTGAGAGAATCTGCGGAGGACGTCGCGCTGTGCGGAGCGCCCGAGTCTGTGACGGCGTGCCGAATCACCGCTCAACGTGCCGATCGCCGCGACGAACTCATCGACGTCGCCCTGTGTCACCAACAACCCGGTGACGTCGTTCTCGACCACGTCGCGGGTTCCGGTCGCATCCATCGCGATCGTCGGCACGCCGGCTGCGGCCGCCTCGATGATGACCGTGGCCAGGCCTTCTCTGCGGGTGGGCAGGATGAGCATGTCGCTGACGGCATACAGCGGGCGCACGTCATCGATCCTTCCGAGCATCCGGACGTTTGGGAGCGCCTCGAGTTGCGCGATGGCTACTTCGTCCGCCTGACCGGCTGGTTCAGGTCGACCCGCCACAACGAAGGTCACGTCGGTGAGCCTCGACGCCGCCGCGACCAGGGCGTCGACTCCCTTGTCCCGGGTGAGTCGGCCGACGAATGCCGCGGTGGGCCTCCCACCCTCGATCCGGTGTGTCTCGCGGAAGGCCGTGCTGACGTCACCCGGGACTGGTTCGAAGAAGTGTGGGTCGACTCCGTCGGCGGAGCCATGTCCGATCACGCGGACGGAAGAAGGACGCACCCCCACATCGATCAGGCCCTCACGCACCGACTCGCTGACAGCCGCGGTCTCCGTTGCCAGCAGGCACATGGAGCGCTCGATGAGCTCCTGGATTGCTCGGCGCTGACCCTCCATGCCTTCATGCCGCAGCCCGTGACAGACATACACACGCCGGGGAACGCGGCGCAGCCATGCCGTGACGAGGAGCAGGAGCGACATCTTGGGAGTTCCCGCACTCACGATGTCGGGACGGATCCGACGCACGATGCGGTCAAGATGGAGGAGCGCCCGGACATCCTGGGTTGCCCGCACGTCTCGACTGATCGGCAACGCGTGCACCGTCGCAGAGTTCCTGGCAGAGAAGTCGTCGAGAGGGATGCCGTCAGCCTCACCGCAGACAAGGTGAACCATCGCTCCGGCGTCGGCGAGCTCTTTGATGTGTCCGTCGAGGAAAGCCAAAGCCGTGTGGGGCGATGTGACGCCGAAGAGAATCGTCGTCATGACTCAGCCCTCCCCGGTGGGGGCGTGCCACGGGGGGAAGTAGTCCGTCGACGGCACCTCGGACGACAAGCTCGCAAACGCCGAGGAGTCGATGACGGCAGTGCGGAGCTGCATCACCGCGTTCGAGCTGGTGCAGCGGCTCTTGAACCTGGCCAGGGCGTCGTCACCTCCGAGTCCGCCACCCAGGTGCAGGGTGAAGGGGGTCGGCAACATCTCACGCTTGGCGAACTCGATGATCGCATTGGTCGCCTGAACACTTCGGCCCTGCACGGTCGCTCCGGAGAGGTGGTAGTGGAGGCGGCTTCCCCAGGCCAGGAAGATGGCCCCCGCAACCACGTCCCCATCGATCGAGGCCAGGACGAGTCTGACGGCTCGGTCAGGCAGCTGCAGAAGCCGACGGTAGTACTCGTCCGGGAGGCGTAGCGAGCCGCGAGCCCCGACTCGGGCCATGGTCTGGTCGTAGATCTCTCGGAACGGGTGATCGGCCGTCACCAGGCCCGCAGGATCGGTCTCGGCGACGCTGACGCCGGACCTGTCTGCCTTGCGGCAGGCGGTGCGGTGAGCGCCCGAGACGGCCGCGAACTCGGTGTCTACGTCATGGATGTGGGACAAGAAGGTCGGGTGATCGCGGAGATGCGACGTGGTCTCCACGAGGGCGCCCTGCGGATCGAGCGGGGAGAGCCGGAAGACCTCAGCCACGAGTCCTCGCGCCCTGGCCGCGGCGATGTAGGCGTCTCGGAAGGCCGTGACCGACTCAGGTGACGTGCCGTCGGGCACAGAGATGCCGCCGTACCCGTAGGGGGTCACCGTGTCGTACATCCGCGGACCACCAGCTTCACGGCGGATGTAGGGGTAGACGATTCCGGTGCTCTGATCGGAGGCGCACTCCCACCTGCCACCGTCGATCAGTTCCGCGCTGTGCCCGTAGGCCGAGTGCGAGTAGACATCGGCGACGGCAATCCCTGGGTCGTGCTGATAAAAGGAGATCACAGGCATCACGCCGGCTGCTGGAGGTCGTCGACGGCATGAGCGTTGCGGTCGGCCGACACCGTGGGTCGCAGCAGGGCGAGTGGTGTGCGAAGGAGGGTGCTGAGGTAGAGGCGAACCGACGCCGTGTCGGACCAGCGGGTGTCCAGGGTCAGACGCTCCGACCAGAGGACGGTGTTGCGGCCGGCGATCTGCGCCAGGCCGGTGAGGCCTGGCCGGGTCCGGAATCGTGGGTGGCTCGCGCCTTCCGGGAACCGGTCCACCCAGCTGGGCAGCACCGGCCGGGGGCCCACCAGGCTCATATCGCCTCGGATCACGTTGGCGATCTGCGGAAGCTCGTCCAGCCCCGTGCGCCTCAGCAGCGCGCCCGTCGGAGTCACGCGCTGGCGGGTCGGCGCACCGCTGTCATCCAGGTAGGAGTCGGCATCGTTGATCATCGTGCGGAACTTGTACGCGGTGAACGGCTCGGCGTGCAGACCTGCTCGCTCCTGCGTGAAGATCACCGGTGCGCCCTGCGCGACTCGGCACAGCAGGGCACAGCCTGCGAGGAGCGGTCCCCAACCGGGAGAGGTGAGCCCCACGACGGCCAGGTCCAGGATCCGCAGAGACCTGTTGCTGTCAGTTCGGAGAGTCACGAGTCGTCTGTCCCAGGTAGTGGTCGAGGTGAGTCAGGAGGGCACGTCGGTCCATGGCCGGTAGCGAGTGTAGTGAGTCCTGCGGCTGGCGAGGCTGCGGCCATGCCCTCTGCTCATCTGGCGCCACGTCAAGGTGGTCCAGGACTCGAGAGAGCTCTCGGGCAGGATCGCGACAGAGCTGCTCGTAGGTGACCACCAGGGTCTCGGCCCGGTCTCGGATACCGCTGCTCTCGATGGCCCGCTGGACGTTGGCGACCTGGAAAGCCACCCTCTCGAGGTCGCTGGAGAAAGCAGGCCACGGGCCAGGGGGCGCGATGCCGAACCACGATGACTCAGAGATGTCAAGAGATCTGCGCGTTCGCACCAGGCTCGCGGCAATCTGCTCGAGCGAGCGCTCGACGAGGAGGTACCGCTGAGCACCGACCTCGGAGAGGTAGTCGAGATGGGCGGGCACCAAGAAGTTCTTGTAGACCGTCGGAGCCTGGAAGATGGACGAGATCGCGTCCAACGCCCTCCGCAGGTCTGCTGGTGGCCTTGCTGATCCAGAAGGCTCCAAGGCGTTGGTGTCGTGGCCAAGCGCGTCTCGCCAGAAGTATCCGAACTCGTGGGGATCCAAGGGGTCAGGAGTGCGGCCGGCCACGGAGTTCAGTGACGTCGTGCTGGCTGTCACAGACAGTTGCCTCTGGAGCCGGGCTCCTACCCATGGGCTGCGCCAGAAGAGAGCCATCAGATTGCTGGGGTAGCCGACCTGACCGGACGCCGCGAGTGCCTGGAAGAGAAAGGTCGTGCCAGATCGAGGAAGCCCGACGACATGCCCCGAGGGGAAGGTCGGCCCGATGACCTCGTCGGCAGGGAACTCGGCCGCGATCGTGATGTTCAGCCGATCGAGAAAGGCTTCGAACCCCGCATCCTTCTCCGCGTACCTCATCGCAGCGAGATCAGCGCATCGCGTAGAGCCGCGATGACCGTGTCGATGTCGTCGTCCGTCAGAGCAGAACCGCTGGGCAGGGTCAGCCCACGCCGGAACAGACTCTCGCCGTGAGTCGAGCCGAAGAAGCGGCCAGAGGTGTAGACCGGCTGCAGATGCATCGGCTTCCACAGATGACGTGCTTCGATTCCTCGCCCCTCCAAGTCTGCGAGAACGTCGTTGACGTCGATTCGATCACTCTCGATGACTGCGGTGGTCAGCCAGCAGTTGTCGGACTCGTCGCCACGCTCCGGGCGGACGCCGAGGAAGCGGAGGGGAAGGTCGGCCAACGCCTCGACGTAGCGCCGGCGGATGCTGTGCCTGCGCTGGATCATGCGGTCGAGCCTGGTGAGTTGACCACGGCCGAGAGCGGCCAGGATGTTGGACATCCGGTAGTTGTAGCCCACTTCTGTGTGCTCGTACCACGGCACCGGCTCCCTGGCCTGGGTTGACAGCTTGCGGGCGTGCTCGATGAGCCGCGAGTCGTCGCTCAGCAGCATGCCTCCACCGGACGTCGTCATGATCTTGTTGCCGTTGAAGGAGAGGGCTGCCGCGGCGCCGAACGACCCCGCCGGACGCCCGCGATAGGTCGCTCCGAGCGACTCTGCGGCGTCCTCCACGAGTGGCACTCCACGAGCCTCGAGGTCAGACTCGATCTGGTCGTAGTCGCAGGCGCGTCCGAAGAGATCGACCGTCATGGCCGCCACGACCTGCGTGCCCTCGGCCCTGAGCGTGTCGACCGCCTCGATCAGCAGGTCGGGGTCCACGTTCCCGTCCTCCACCTGGCAGTCGACGAAGACCGTCTCTGCTCCTGTGTAGGCCACCGCGTTCGCCGACGCGGCGAAGGTCATGCTCGGTAGGACCACGGCGGTGCCGGGTCGTGCGCCAAGATCGAGAAGCGCGAGGTGGAGAGCCGCGGTGCCGGAGGCCAACGCCAATGCGTGACGTACGCCGACCCGTTCGGCTACCTCTCGCTCGAACGCGTCGACGTCTGGTCCGAGAGGAGCCACCCATCCCGAGCGCAGGGCAGCGAGAACGAACTCCTCCTCGACCTCGGTGATGTCAGCCTTGGAGAGGTGGATCCGATCGGTCACTCCGCAGGCTCCAGGGCGGTCGTGGGTGAGTTCTCGACGTGCGCAGCAAGCCACGCCGCAGCCTGGTCCGCCGTGCTGAAGGAGCGTGGGCGCACCAGTTCTGGCGCGATGCGCGGGACGTTCACTGCCGTGATCAGCGAGTGCTCGGTCTCGCGGAACACCTCGCCGTCGGTGAAGAGCACCTCGCTCAGCTTCTCGCCGGGGCGCAGCCCGGTGAAGCGGATCTCGATGTCCTTGCCCGAGGTGCGGATCAGGTCGCGTGCGACGTCGACGATCTTGACCGGGGTGCCCATGTCGAGGACCAGCACGTCCCCGTCGCGGCCGATCGCACCGGCCTGGAGGACCAGCTGGGAGGCCTCGGGGATGAGCATGAAGTAGCGCTCCACGTCCTGGTGCGTCACCGTCACCGGACCGCCCTGGCGGATCTGCTCGGTGAACGCGGGGATGACCGAGCCGCGCGACCCGAGCACGTTGCCGAAGCGGACGGAGACGTAGCGCCCCGGCTCGCGGTGGGCGAACTCGGCCGTCAGCCGCTCCGCCATCCGCTTGCTGGTGCCCAGGACCGAGGTCGGGCTGGCGGCCTTGTCGGTGGAGATGTTGACGAAGGTCCCCACACCGTTCTGCGCAGCGGCGTGCAGCACGTTGAGGGTGCCGAGCACGTTGGTCTGCCACGCCTCCTTGGGGTAGCGCTCCAGCAGGCTCAGGTGCTTGAGCGCAGCCGCGTGGAAGACCACGTCCGGCTTGCAGGTGGCGAACTGTGTCTCGAGGTTCTCTGCGTCGCGGATGTCTGCCAGCAGCAGGTCTTCTCCCTCGAGTAGTCCACGGCCCGTGAGGGTCAGCTGCACGGCGTGCAGCGCCGATTCGTCTCGGTCGAGCATGACCAGTCGGCCAGGGTCGAACTTCGCGATCTGTCGGCAGAGCTCCGAACCGATCGACCCGCCGGCTCCGGTCACGAGCACCACTTTGCCGGTGAGGTGCTCGGAGATCGCCTCCTGGTCGAGCTCGACCGCTCGGCGGCCAAGGAGATCCTCCAGATTGATGTCCCGAAGGTCGATGGCCTGAGGGTCGGTCTGACGCAACCAATCTTCGATGGGGGGCAGCACCTGCACCTTCAGCCCGAGATCGCGGGCGTGGCGCTGGACGTCACGGAGGAGTTCGGGGGTGGCGTGGGGGACGGCGACCGCCAGATAGGTGGCCTTGGTCTTGTCCATCGCCCAGGCGAGCCTGGCGAAAACCCCGACCACCGGGACGCCCTCGATCTTCAGACGCCGCTTGCTGCGGTCGTCGTCGAGAAGCGCCACCGGGGTGAACTGGGAGCGGTCGTCATGGAGCATGTTGTGCACCAGGCGGCGTCCGGCCAGACCGGCGCCGAAGACGATGACGCGCTCACCGTCCGGGTTCTTGCTTACCAGTCGGGATCGGTAGGTCCGCACGAGGAAGCGCGACGCGAGCATGAAGACGATGGCCAACGCTGGCGCGAGGAGTGCCGTCGAGCGAGGGAGGAAGATCGCAGGTGTTGTCCACGAGATCGCGATGAGCAGCAGGGCGGCGATCCCGGCCGTCTTCATCAGTGCAGTGATCTCGTCGAAGCTGCCGCGCATGTGCTTCACCATGTAGGGGCCGGTCGCGACACCGACTGCGGCATGCAGACTTGCGGCGACTCCCATCGCCAACCAGAGGTTGCGGTCCGCCAGCACTGCGGGGTCGAATCTCAGCCGGGTCCAGATCGTGATGGCGACGGCCACAGCCCAGCACGACCCGTCAGACACCAACCAGAACGTGCGGATAGCAACTTCACGGAAATTCTTCCGGGGGGCGTTCGGCATCGCGACTCTCCGAGAGAAATGACTGGGACGCGCGGCAGTATGCGTTAAAAGCTGAGGTCAGTGCAACTGCGGTTTCGCCGCGGCACCTGTTTGCCGTCGGGCGCGGCACAAACTGAATGAATGACCAAGAAAAGGTCAAGTCATGGTCAAGAATTGGTCAATTCGTCGCGTCCGCGATCTGCTCGGAGGTCCGACGGCTCGCTCTGGATATCACCCGGCTGGACTCGCGGTTGGCCAGCATCCGCGCCAGCCCGACGAGCGCTCCGGAGAGCACCGCGAAGGCCACCGCCTCCTTGAGGTCGATGTCCGGATCCTCTGGGTTGGTCGGCGAGTCGTTGCCGGTGACGAACTTCCACGTACCGTCCGTGGCCTTGCGCGCGATGGAGCTGGCCGCGATGACGGCACCGACGGTCAGGAGCTTGGCGACGAGATTGCCCATACCGGGATCCTGCCATACCCGCGTGCGGCCCACCTCGCGGGCCGGACCTCCTGCCCCTCACCCTGCGGGGTGAATTCTGCGGGGCGAATTCTTGTGCGACCGGTCGGTGTTGCTATGGTGTGGCTTTCTCATCCCCTGGCAGCGCTGCCAGGGGTAACTTTTTCCGCCCCTCAACCGCACGCGACCCCCACCCGAGAGGAAGACCGCCGAACTATGTCGTTCGAGCTGCCAGGCTGGGTCGTCCTGCTGCTGTGGATCCTGCTGGCCCTCGCCGGGCTCGCGATCCTCGTGGGCAGCACCCGAGGAACGCTGCGCGGGATGGACGTGGTGCTCGGTCCTCCGGAGCGCGACGAGGAGCACGGGGACGGCGGGGAGCAGGGGAACGGTGGGGAGCGCGGGGACGGGGGCGACCGGGACGACGGTGATAGTGTCGGCGACGACCACGACAGGGGAGCGCCCGAGCGCTGAGAGTGCGGCAACCCGCCGCAGACCCTCGAACCTGCACCGGCTAGCACCGGCGAAGGAAGTCGATGAGGAGACGCATCGCCATGACCTCGACCCGTACCCGACGGATCACCACCACCCTGGCCCTCACGGCCACCACTTTGACCCTCGCCTCCTGCACCCTCACCGGGGGCGGTGGGGACGAGGATGAGAGCGGGCCCACCGGCGCCACCGACGCGGCCACGGAGTCCGCGCCCGGCGAGGAGGACGGTGCGGACCAGACCGCGGCCGCCGCGCCCACGCCGGCGGACACCGGCACCGTGGTGCTCACCGCCCACGACTCGTTCTCCCTACCGGACGAGCTCGTCGCGGCCTTCGAGGCGGACACCGGCTACGACCTGGAGATCCAGCTCGCCGGCGACGCCGGGCAGATGGCCAACCAGGTCGTCCTCACCGCCGGCAACCCCACCGCCGACGTCGTCTTCGGCATCGACACCACCTTCGCCAGCCGGGTCGTCGCCGCCGAGGCGCTGGAGGCATACCGCCCCGACGCGCTGCCCGAGTCCGCGACCGAGCACGACCTCACCGAGGGGGGCGAGGCATACCTCACCCCCGTCGACTACGGCGACGTCTGCGTCAACATCGACACCGCGTGGTTCGCGAACGAGGGCATCGAGCCGCCGCAGACGCTGACCGACCTGACCGAGGAGCAGTACGAGGACCTCTTCGTCACCCCCGGCGCGAGCACCTCCAGCCCGGGCATGGCCTTCCTGCTGGCGACGGTCGGCGAGTTCGGGCCGGGGGAGTGGCAGGGCTACTGGAGCGACCTCATGGCCAACGGGGCCAAGGTCACGAGCGGCTGGACCGACGCCTACACGGTCGACTTCACCGCCGGCGGTGGCGACGGCGACCGCCCGATCGTCCTGTCCTACGCCTCGAGCCCGCCCGCCACCATCCCCGACGGCGGCTTCGAGCCCACCACGCGCGCGCTGCTCGACACCTGCTTCCGCCAGGTGGAGTATGCCGGCGTCCTCGCTGGCACGGACAACCCCGAGGGTGCGCAGGCGGTCGTCGACTGGCTGGTCAGCCCGGCGGTGCAGGCGGCCATCCCCGACGCGATGTACGTCTACCCCGTCGACGACGAGGTCGCGCTGCCCGACCTGTGGGCCCAGTGGGCGCAGGTCGCCGAGGACCCGATCGTGGTCGCCCCCGGGCAGATCGAGGCCGAGCGAGAGACCTGGCTGCGGGAGTGGGCCGACATCGCCACCGGGTGAGCGGCTCGGGGTCGCCGGCCGTACGGGCCGTGGCCTTCGACCTCGACGACACCCTCGCCCCCTCCAAGTCGCCCGTCCCCGAGGTCACCGCCACCGCGCTCAGCGAGCTGACCGCGGTGGTGCCGGTCTGCGTGATCTCCGGCGGCAGCTTCGAGCAGTTCCGCGAGCAGCTGCTGGCCCGGCTGCCGACCCCGGCCACCGGCTGGGGCGGTCTGCACCTCATGCCGACCTGTGGGACGAGGTACTACCGTCGCGCCGCCGGGGCGGCGGACTGGGCCCTGGTCGAGAGCCGTGAGCTGGACCCCGCCCGGCGGCGTCGGGCCGTGCACGTCGTGGAGGAGACGGCGCGCGAGCTCGGGTTGTGGGAGCCCGAGGACCGCGTGACAGGGGCACGCATCGAGGACAGGGGGTCGCAGGTGACCTTCTCGGCGCTGGGGCAGCAGGCCGCCATCGCCGACAAGCAGGCTTGGGACCCCGACGGCGCCCGCCGCACCCTGCTCGCCCGTCACCTGGCGCAGCGGCTGCCCGACCTCGAGGTCCGCGTCGGGGGCTCGACCTCGGTCGACCTCACCGAGCGTGGGGTCGACAAGGCCTACGGCGTCGGTCGCTTCGCCCGCGAGGTCGGCGCCGACCCTCGCGAGGTGCTCTTCGTCGGCGACCGGCTGGACCCGCTGGGCAACGACTACCCCGTGCTACGGCTCGGGGTCCAGGCCCGGCCCGTCGCCGACCACCACGAGACCGTGCAGGTGCTGCGCGAGCTCCTGCAGCGGCTGCGTGGGACGTCGCCCGGCCGCGCCTGACCGTGCGGGTCGCTGCTCACCGGCACGGCCCCCGGCGCCGGCACGCCCCGAGCACGCCCCCGGCGCCGGCCGCCCCGAGCCCGCCACCCTCAGGGGTGCCGCTGCCGCCAGTGCTCGACGACCACGTCGGCGGGCACCGGCTCCACCCAGCGGCCGGGGAGGCCGAGGGTCGGCGCCGGTACCCCCTCCCACCGGGCCTCACCCTCGCGCCGGGTCGAGCGCACCCGCACCCCGCTGTCCCGGCTGTCCCCCGCGTCGTCGAGATCCGCCCCGGGGGGCGCGCCGAGCGTGAGGTGCGCCGGACCGGGCGGCCAGGGCAGCCGCAGCACCGCCTCGGGGCGGGTCACCTCCACCACGGCGCGGCAGCGGGCGAGCACCCGCCCGGGTGGGTCCCCTCGGTGCACCCGGGGGTCCGGCGGCACCGGGGCCGGGTGCGGCACCCACACCCCGAGGTCGCCCAGCCGCAGCAGCGCCTCCACGACGACGACGAGCTGGCCGGGGGACCACGAGGCGCACCCCGGTCCCAGGACGGCGACGACGTCGGGCTGGGTGTGGTGCCACCCACGACCACGGACGAGCGGGTGGGGTATGCGCTCGGCCAGCGCGGCGGTCTCGGCGTTCTTCAGCCGCGCGAGCCCCGCGGCGTCGCCCTCGTGTCGCCCCGCCAGGTCGGGACCGTCGTGCCAGGCGAGGGCAGCCGGCTCGTGGCGCAGCCGCGCCCCGGCGAGCCAGGCCCGCCAGGCCAGGTCCCAGTCCTCCCCGCCGTAGCCGGTCAGCGTCTCGTCGTAGCCGCCCACCGCCTCGAAGACGTCCCGGGAGATCGCGCTGACCGCCCCGATCACGTAGCGGAACGAGGTGTCGTCGGCATCCCGGAGGTCGCGGGTCGCGGCATACCCCTCACGCAGCCACCCGGGCTCGGTCAGGCACGCCGACGGCGGCCAGTCCTGGTCCGTCCCGGCGCCGCCGAGCCGGGCGTGCCGACGGCGCCCCACCGCGAGGGTCGGGCCCTCCAGGCAGGCGCGCTGCAGCGTCGCCACGTAGTCGTCCTCCGGCGCGGTGTCGCCGTCGAGGAAGACGATCACCCGGCCCTGCGCCCGGGAGGCACCGAGGTTGCGTGCGGCGGCCAGGCGGAAGCCGAGGTCCGGCTGCCGGACGACGGTGACCGGCAGCCGCACCGGGCGCAGGACCGGCTCGGTGGGGGAGCCGTCGTCGGCAACCACCACCTCCAGCCCCCCGAGGACCCCGCGCTGGGCGTCCAGCCGGGCCAGGACGAGATCGAGCATCGGCTGGTCGCGGTAGTAGGGGACCACCACCGTGCACGCGGGACGGTCGGCCACCTCCCGCACCGCCCGCGCCGCCTCCGGCGAGGACGGACCCAGGGTGACCCCCCCGCCCAGCCAGGTGAGGTCGGGGTCGAGCAGCGCCGTGGTCACCGCCCGCGCCAGCCCTCCCGGCTCGACGAGCTGCACCGCGCCCGGCAGCCGGTGCGCCAGCTCGCTGGTGTAGCGCGAGCGGAGCACCAGGGGTCGCCTGCCCGCCGCCAGCCAGGTGGCGATGGACCCGGAGGCGGACACGTGCTGGTGCCCGGCCACCGGCACCGTCGCCGCGGCCAGCAGGCCGGGCAGCGCCTCGTCCGCCACCCACCCGGTCGTCGACCAGGACACCCCCGCCCGCCGGGCGCGGTCCGCCAGCAGGTCGGGAAGGTCCTCGTGGCCGCGGGATGCCCGCCCCAGGTTGCGTCCGACCACCGGCACGTGCCGGAGCGCCGGCTCCCGCGCCGCGGCCGCCGTCGCGTCGATCACCTGCTCCAGGCCCTTGCCCGGATAGAGGTAGCCCAGGGTCACCACGCTGCGCGGCCCGCCCGCCCTGGGCTCGACCGGAGGGGGGTCCGGCGTGACCGCGCCCGGCAGCGGGTCGACCGGCAGCGGGACCACGTGGGTGCGGCGGTCCACGGCGTCGGCCACCAGGCCGCCCCGGGCGTGCCGGACGGCGGCGCGCAGCAGCAGCCGCTCGTGCTCGCTGGCCACGACGACCGCGTCGGTCCCGGCGGCGAGCGCGGCATAGAGCCGCACCCGGTCGGCGCGCCACCGCCCGTCGCTGGCCTGCGGCAGGTCGTGCAGCACGACCGTGACCCGTGCCGCGCCGGCGCAGGCACGGCGCCACGCGGGGAGAGCCCCGGCGGGCTGCCTCGCCAGCAGCCGGTCGGTCACCTGGGCCAGCACCGTCCTGCCGGCCAGCGCACCCTCGGGCAGGTCCTCCAGCGTGCCGGGCCGCAGCAGCTCGGCATCGCCCAGGTGCGGGTGCAGCGTCACCCCGTGCCGCACCACGCCGTGCTCGGCCGGGCCGGGCACGAGGTGGGCCAGGGTCAGGGGCGCCATCCCAGCGCCGCGAGGCGGGCACCCTTCTTGTCCAGGCCGACCTCGACGACGCGCGGATGCCGGGCGTAGAACTCCAGGTGCGCCTGCGCCACCTCCTCGTCCGTGACCTCCTCGCCGTCCACCAGCCAGTGCTCGCGCGGCTCACCCGGCAGCCCCAGGGCCTGCAGCACCTCGGCGCGCAGCGGGGTGCGCACCGAGGACAGCAGCACCCGGCCCGGGTCCGAGACCCGGGCGCGGGGTGTGTCTCCTCCGATGTCGTCCACGACGCGCTGGGCCAG
Source organism: Serinicoccus hydrothermalis (assembly GCF_001685415.1). Taxonomy (NCBI): domain Bacteria; kingdom Bacillati; phylum Actinomycetota; class Actinomycetes; order Micrococcales; family Ornithinimicrobiaceae; genus Serinicoccus; species Serinicoccus hydrothermalis. The sequence goes on from NZ_CP014989.1 coordinate 2,673,527, forward strand.
CCCGAGGAGCACCTCGTTGCCGGGGTGGTCGACCGTCCACCCGGCCCGTGCCCCGGCCTCGGCGACCAGGTCGCTCACCGGCAGCGTGTCCTCCGCCTGCTCGCGCCGGCGGAGCTCGGCGCCGGAGTCCGCCGCGACCTGCCGCACCGCCTCGGCGGGGAGCGTGGCCGGGCCGCTCCAGCCGGCGGCCAGGCCCAGCCTGCGCACGTCGTGGTAGGGCACGACCGGCGGGTCGACCACCTCCTCGTCCTCGTGCCGGACCAGCACCTGCTCGGGGTAGAGCGCCTCGGAGAAGTAGTTGGCGACCCGGACCACCCGGGCCCCCTCCGGCAGCCGCGTGGCCACCTGTGCGGTGCCCAGCGGCATACCGTGGTAGTCCGCGCCGACCGGCTGGGCCACCAGCACGTCGAGCCGCTCGAGGAGGCGCCACAGGTGCGGCAGGTCGGACTCCACCAGCTCGTGCACCGGGGGCAGCCGGACCCCGCTGACCCGGCCCGAGGTGCCCACCGCCACGCGCAGCGCCTCCGCCTGGCAGTTGCCGTGGACCGCCAGCAGGGGCAGTCCCTCGTCGGGCAGGGGGTCGATCCCGTAGAAGACGCCGTAGTGCCGGCGTCGGCCCTCATCGCTCACGGCACGCCCTCCGTCTCCGCATCGACCCGGCGGCCCGAGAGCACCGCCGCATACACCGCAGTATGCAGCGCGGCACCTGCCTCCCGCTGTCGCACCCGCTCCTCCCGGTCCACGCGGGGCGGCGGGGACCCCGCGGCGCGCAGCAGCAGCTGGGCCAGCCGGCCCGGGTCCGGCGGCCGGGACGCCGGCCCCCACGACAGCACGCCCCCCTGCTCGCGCAGGTGCCCGACCTCGGGCGCCAGCACCCAGGTCCCCAGGTCGCGGCAGGCCTCGACCCAGCCGGAGTGGGTGGCCCAGGCATAGGGCAGCACGGACACGTCCAGACCGCGCAGGTAGTCCCAGAGCTGGTCGTCCGGCAGCCGCGGGGCGACCCGGACGTCGACGACCCCCCAGGCCGGCCCACCCAGCTCGGTGAGCAGCCCCGCCACCCGGGGGTCGTGACCGGGCCGGTCCGGGTCCAGCACCTCGGGGTGGGCGCGCACCTCGAGCCGGGCGCCCGACGGGAGCACGGAGTCGACCTCCCGCACCGCGGCGGCCAGGGCGGGCAGCGAGCGCAGCGGGGCCAGGTTGGCGCGCAGCGACTTCAGGTGCAGCCCGACGGTCAGCGGCCCGGACCGGGCCGGCCGGGGCCGGCCGACCAGGGGCAGCGGGGCGACGTGCGGGTGCGGCACGACGAGCGGTCGTCGCCCCAGGGTCCGCTGCACCACCTCGGCGGCCCCCTCGGTGAGGGTGAGCAGCCCGGCGGCGTGCTCGACGAGCAGCTCCAGGTGCTCCCGGTGCCGCCGCTGGTCCCGCAGCTGGGGGTGGTCCAGGTCGTGGACGGTGTGCACCAGCGGCAGGCGCTGCTCGCGCAGCACCTCCAGCCAGGTCCGGAGCCGGGCGGTGTCCTGGCCCTCCAGCCCGAAGTGGACGTGCACCAGGTCCTGCTCGCAGGCGTGCTCCCGCAGCCAGGCCGGGTCGAGGGCGGGGTGCGGCCACCACTGGCCGGGGGGTGCGCCGGGCACCGGCGGGTCCGGCAGGTGCACCACGGCGGGCTCGGTGCGGGGGTCGGGGCGGACGGGCAGGAGGGCGGCGACGTAGGCGTGCCCGGCCGGGATCTGCCGGACCCGGATGGTCACCGGGTCACCTGCCAACGCCCGTCGCCGTCGGGAGCCGCGAGACCGCGCTCGCGCAGCTGCTCCAGCCACCCCAGCATCGGCCACCACCCCCACCGGTCGGCGAAGACGCCGGCGTTGCGCACCACCGCCTCGACATGGTCGACCGGCGGCGTCCGGGTGGGGTGGTGCTGGTGGTATGCCGTCGCGCCCCCCACCCAGGTGAGGCTGCCCCCGAGGGAGCCGACGACCTGGGCGAAGTCGGTGTCCTCGCCGCCGTAGCCGACGAAGAGCGGGCAGAAGCCTCCGGTGCGGGCGAAGTCGGCGGCGGTGAGGGCGAAGCTCAGCGACCAGAACCTCGTGAGGTCCGGCTCGGCCCGGGTCTCCCCGGGCGCCGGTCGCACCCGGTCGGGACGGTGCACGCCGACCTCGGCGAGCCGGTGCAGCTGGTGCTCCCAGCCGCCGCACTCGGGCTGCCGGGGCGGCAGGTAGGCCACGTCGGCGCCCAGCACCGCCGGGGACGGGCGGGAGGGGCTCGGGTGGAGGTGGCGGGCATACGTGGTCAGCGTGGTGGGGCCGGGTATGCAGTCGACGTCGAGGAAGACGAGCCGGTCGGCGCCCGCGGCGGTGGCCACCCGGGCGGCGGCGTTGCGCGCCGCGGCGAGGGGCAGGCCGAGCGGGTCGGCCGCGAGCGGCTCCACCAGCACCGGAGGAGCGTCGCCGGCCGCCCGCCACGCCCGGTGGGCGACCTGCGCCACGGCAGGGTCGTCCATCGCGACCACCACGTGCAGGTCCGGTCGGCGCACCCCGGCCGCCAGCCCGGCCACCTGGGCACGCAGGTGGTCGTGACGGCCGTGGGCGAGGGTCAGGACGGCCAGCACCGCTGCTCCTGCAGCCGGGCGGCGGCCTCGTCGAGGCGGTGCGCCGCGCGGGCGGCGCCCTGCTGCGACCCCCAGGCCGACCACCCCTCGCCACCGGTCGCCAGCGCGCGGTCGAGCAGACCGGGCCAGGCCTCGGCGGCCGGCCACCCGGAGGCGGTCGCGGCCAGGCCGCGGCGCTCCAGCGCGCGCGCCGTGGCCTCCTGCTCGCCGTGCGGCCGGGGTTGGGCGAGGACGACGGCGGGGCGCCCCGCCAGCGCGACATCGGCCACCGCACCCTGCCCGGCGTGGCACACGACGACCTCGGCGGCCCGCATCTCCGCGAGGAGGTCGGGGGAGGGCGGGTGGTCACCGCCCCGGACCAGCCAGCGCCGACCCGTGCTGGCCCGTGCCGCCTCGACGTCGTGCTCACCGGGTCCGGCGCCGCCCGAGCCCCAGACGACCAGGACCCCGCCCCGTCTCGGCTCGACCGCGCCCAGCGGGCCCCGCCCCGGCTCGACCGCGCCCGTGGCACCCTGCCCGCTCCCGGCGGGGAGCGCACCCGGCTCGCCCTGCCCGGTCCCTGGCCGCGCGGAGCCCTCACCGGGCGCGCCACCGGCGACCGCGAGGGCGCTGATGCCCCCCACCTCCCACGTCCTGGGCGCCGGCCCGCTCGCGGCGCCGTCCCCGTGAGCGCCCGGCGGCCACGGCGCCAGGACGGCCTCGGCGAGGGATCGCGCGAGGCGGTGCGGCTGGTCCTCGCGGTCCCCGGGCATACCGCCCAGCACGACCGGCACGCCGCACAGCCGCACGAGCACGGCGATCTCCACCGACACGTCGACCACGACGAGGTCGGGACGGGCGCGGTCCAGCCACCGGGCGACCTGATGGTGACGCCTGGCCAGACCGGGATGGTGCAGCGGCACCCAGTGCAGGGCACCCCCGGCCTCCGGCTGCGAGAGTCGCGGGTCCACCGGGGGCTGGTCGTCGCGCTCCAGCTCGACCCAGTCACCGGGCCAGCCCGCGGGCGGCCCACCCGAGCCCAGCCCGACCGCCTCGGTCCGCAGCGACCGCGCCACCGCCGTGCCGCGGCGCCGGTGGCCCTGCCCGACGTGGTGCAGGTAGTAGCCGATCACGACGCGACCGCCGGGCCGACCACCGGACCCAGGGGGTGGGGTGGTGCGGCCGCGAGCACGTCGTCGTAGACGCCGAGGTAGTCCTCGACCATGCGGTCCATCGAGTGGTGGGCGACCGCGTGCGCCCGGGCCCTGGCGCGGGGGAGCCGCACCACGTCGGGGACCAGCGCCGCGGCCTGCTCCACGAGGGTCGCGTCGTCCGCCGGGGGGACCAGCCGACCCACGCCGGGTCCGACCACCTCGGGCAGCCCGCCCCGGGCGAAGCCCAGCACGGGGGTGCCGCAGGCGAGCGCCTCGGCGGCGACCAGCCCGAAGGGCTCGTCCCAGGCGGGCGTCACGAGCAGGGCCGCGCTGCGGCCGACGAGGCGGGCCAGCTCGGCCGTCGGGAGGTGCCCGGCATAGCTCACCCCGCCGTCCCGCCCGCACCAGGGCCACAGCATCTCCCGGGCGTAGTCCTCGTCGCTGACCGGACCGGCGATGGTCAACGGCAGGCCCGCGCGGCGGGCGATCCGGGCCGCCAGGTGCGGCGCCTTCTCCGGGACGATGCGGCCGGACCACACCAGGCCCGGGCCCCCCGGCCCTGGTGTCCACTCCCGCACGTCCACCCCGTTGCGCACCACGCGGGCCGGGGTGACGTGGTGCCAGGCCGCCGCCGTCCACCGGCTCACCGCGGTGACGTGCAGGCGGTCGCGGCGGGGAGCGGTGCCGGCGATCGCGATGGCCGACTCCAGCCAGGGCGTGGGCGGTGTGTGCAGCGTCAGCACGGTGGGCACGCTCAGGGTCGGCGCCATCGCCGCCGGAAGGTGGTGCAGTGCGTGCGTGTGGACCAGGTCGACATCGGTGCGCCGCGCCAGGTGCAGCATGAGCTGGAGATAGGCGTGATGACGCTCCATCCAGCCCTCCTCCGGCATCGACACGTCCCGCCGGGCCGCCTCGGACAGCTCGAGCCGGTCCGGCCACAGGTAGTCCACGCCGGGGATGGGATCGCTGTGCCGGTCGGCGAAGACGCTCACCCGGTGACCGCGCGCCACCAGGCCGCGGGCCAGGTGCCACGTCACCGACTCCAGCCCGCCCGCGAAGGGTTGGGAGATGGGGTGGCGCGTGTGGGCGACGACGACGACGTGCACCGGTGGTCCTCCTTAACGGTCACAGCGCGGGCGGGACGAGGGGCCGACCCGGACAGCGCTCGTTGGGTCCCACGCGGCGCACCAGCGACACCTTAGGTCCGCCGGTCGCCTCCCGCGCGCCGGATCGTCCGGGTGGACCCCGACCCCGGGCCCGGCCTGCCCTGTAGGCTGTGAGCGACCGACAGGGGAGCCTCGAGCTGAGAGTGCGGCACGGCCCGCAGACCCTTAGAGCACCTGCTCCGGCTAGCACCGGCGAAGGGAGTCGACGTGGACCAGCCTGCCGCGCGCCGAGCGCGACGCGGGCGCCGGGCATACCTCAGCGGTCCTGGGGTCGCCCTCGGGCTGGCCGCGGTGATCCCGTTGACGTTCCTCACGGTCTTCTTCGCGCTGCCGGTGGGCGGGATGCTCGCGCGGGGGCTGTGGCCGGAGGGCCGGCTCGACCTCAGCGCGGTCCCGGAGGTGCTCGGTCGTGCCCGCACCCTGCGCGTCCTGACCTTCACCCTCGTCAGCTCGCTGGCCGGCACCGTCGTCACCCTGCTGCTCGGGATCCCGGTCGCCTTCGTCCTCTACCGGCTGCGCTTCCCCGGCCGGACGCTGCTGCGGGCCGTGGTCGTCATGCCGTTCGTGCTGCCGACGGTCGTGGTCGGCGTGATGTTCCGCTCGCTGCTCTCCGACGGCGGGCCGCTGGGCGGCCTCGGGCTGGACGGCACGTGGGTGCCGATCCTGCTCGCCTTCGTCTTCTTCAACCTCGCCGTCGTCGTGCGGACCGTCGGCGGGCTGTGGGAGGGCATGGACCGGCGGGCGGAGGAGTCCGCCGCGACCCTGGGCGCCTCCCCCTGGCAGGTATGGCGCACCGTCACCCTCCCCGCGCTCGCGCCGGGGGTGATCTCGGCCGGCACGCTCGTCTTCCTCTTCTGCTCCACGGCGTTCGGGGTGGTGCTGACCCTCGGCGGGCTGCGCTACGGCACGGTCGAGACCGAGATCTACCTGCTCACCGTGCAGTTCCTCGACCTGCAGGGGGCCGCGGTGCTCTCGCTGCTGCAGCTCGCCGCGGTCGTCGCGATGCTCGCCGTGGCCGCGCGGGCGCGCAACACCCGCGAGCAGGCGCTGCGCCGCGTCGGTGCCCGGGCCTCCGCCCGCGCGCCCCGGCGCGACGACATACCGGCCCTCGTGGTGACCGCCGTGGTCGTCGCCTTCGTGCTGCTGCCGGTGGGGACGCTCGTCGCCCGGTCGCTGCGGGTGGGACAGGGGTGGGGGCTCGACCACTACCGCGCCCTCACCGACCCCGAGGCGACCAGCGCGCTGCGGGTCAGCGTCACGGAGGCCATGGCCAACTCGCTGCGCACCGCGGTCGACGCCACCGTGCTGGCCATGGTGCTCGGGCTGATCGTCGCCGTCGTGGTGTCCCGCCGGCCGCGCCAGCCGGGGTGGTCGCGCGCCGTCTCGGTCCTCGACGGCGCCTTCATGCTGCCGCTGGGGATCTCCGCCGTGACCGTCGGCTTCGGCTTCCTCATCACCCTGGACCGCCCGCCGCTGGACCTGCGGACCTCGCCCATCCTCGTGCCGATCGCGCAGGCCATGGTGGCGCTGCCGCTGGTCGTGCGGACCCTGGCCCCGGTGCTCCGCTCGGTCGACCCGCGTCAGCGCGAGGCGGCCGCGGCGCTCGGCGCCAGCCCGTGGCGCGCGGCGTGGACCGCCGAGGCCCCTGTGCTGGCCCGCCCGCTGCTCGCGGCGACCGGCTTCGCCTTCGCCGTCTCGCTGGGGGAGTTCGGCGCGACCAGCTTCCTCGCCCGTCCGGACCGGCCCACCGTGCCGGTCGTCATCTACCAGCTCATCTCCCGGCCCGGCGCCGACCACCTCGGGATGGCGCTCGCCGCCAGCGTGCTGCTCGCGCTGGTGACCGTCGTCGTCATGGGCGTGGTCGAGCGGCTGCGGGTCGGCTCGGTAGGAGCCTTCTGATGCTCGAGCTCACCGACCTCACCGTGACCTTCCCGGGTGCGACCGCGGTCGACCACGTGTCTCTGCAGGTGGCGCAGGGCAGCGTGCTTGCTGTGCTCGGCCCGTCGGGCTGCGGCAAGTCGACGCTGCTGCGGGCGGTCGCCGGGCTGGAGCGACCCTCCGCCGGCAGCATCCGCTGGCGGGGCACCGACCTGTCCGGGGTGCCCACGCACGAGCGCGGCTTCGCCCTGATGTTCCAGGACGGGCAGCTCTTCGCCCAGGCGAGCGTGGGCGACAACATCGGCTACCCGTTGCGGCTGCGTGGGGTCGGGCGCGGCGCGCGGGCCTCGCGGGTCGCCGAGCTGCTCGAGCTCGTCGGGCTGCCCGGGTATGCCGACCGCCGCCCCGCCACCCTCTCCGGCGGCGAGCAGCAGCGCGTCGCGCTCGCCCGGTCGCTGGCCGCCGACCCCGAGCTGCTCCTGCTCGACGAGCCGCTCAGCTCCCTGGACCGGGCGCTGCGGGACCGGCTCGCCGGGGACCTGCGGGAGATCCTCGTCTCGACCGGCACCACCGCGATCCTCGTCACGCACGACCACGACGAGGCCTTCTCCGTGGCAGACCGGATGGCCGTCATGCTGCAGGGCCGGATCGCCCAGGAGGGGGACTCCACCCAGGTCTGGCGCGCTCCGGTCTCCCGTGAGGTCGCCGCCTTCATCGGCTACGACACGATCCTCGAGGGTCCCGCCGCGCAGACCCTGCGCGACCTCCTCGACCTCTCCGCCGACCGGGCGTCCGGTCTGGCGGCCTCCTCCGACCGGGCGTCCGGTCTGGTGGCCCTGCGCCGCAGCGCGCTCCGCGTCGACCCGGGCGGCAGCCTCACCGGCACGGTCCGCCGGGCCACCACGGTCTCCGACGCGGTGCACCTCACGGTCGAGGTCGAGCGCCTCGGCCGGTGCGAGGCGCTCTCCTCCGAGCTCGGCCCGCAGGCCGGCGACACGGTCGCGCTGACGGTGGATCCGCGCGGTGTCGCCGCCCTGCCCACCCCGGACCTGCGGACCGGCTCGACCGATGCCGAAGAGTCTGCGGAGACAGCCTCTGACCTGCGATGACGCGGGCGCGGCGGCATACCTGAGGCTGGGGTAGGCCGTGCGGCGCGAGGGGTCTCGACCGCCTACATTGGACGACATGGAGACCCCTGACGGATGGCGGCCCGACACGCTCGCAGTGCGCGGCGGTCTCATGCGCAGCCCCTTCGACGAGACGGCCGAGGCGCTCTACCCGACCTCGGGCTTCGTGTACTCGAGTGCCCAGGAGGCGAAGGCCGCCTTCGAGGAGGAGATCGAGCGCTTCGTCTACAGCCGCTACGGCAACCCGACGGTCGCGATGCTCGAGGAGCGGATGCGGCTCATGCACGGCGCCGAGGCGGCGCAGGCCACGGCCTCCGGAATGTCCGCCGTCTTCACCGCGCTCGGCGGGCTGTGCGCCGCCGGTGACCGGATCGTCGCGAGCCGGGCGCTCTTCGGCTCCTGCTTCGTCATCGTGGACGAGGTGCTGCGCCGGTGGGGCGTCGAGAGCACCTTCGTCGACGGGCGCGACCTCGACGCCTGGCGCGAGGCGCTCGCCACCCCGGCGGCCGCCGTCTTCTTCGAGACCCCGAGCAACCCGACCCAGGAGCTCGTCGACATCGCCGCGGTGAGCGAGCTCGCCCACGCCGCCGGCGCCACGGTCGTCGTGGACAACGTCTTCGGCACCCCGGTCTTCTCCCGGCCGCTGGACCACGGCGCGGACATCGTCGTCTACTCCACGACCAAGCACATCGACGGCCAGGGTCGGGTCATGGGCGGCATGATCCTCGGCCCCACCGAGCTCGTGGCGGGTCCGATCCAGACCCTGCTGCGGCATACCGGACCCGCGATGTCGCCCTTCAACGCCTGGGTGACGCTCAAGGGGCTGGAGACCATGACGCTGCGGGTGGAGCGGCAGGCGGCGACCGCCCTGACCCTGGCCGGCGAGCTCGAGGCCGACCCGCGGGTGCAGGCGGTCCACCACCCGTGGCTGGAGTCGCACCCCCAGGCCGAGCTGGCGCGGCGCCAGATGACCGGCGGCGGCACCGTCGTGACCTTCACCCTCGACGCGGGGCAGGAGCAGACCTTCGCCTTCATGAACGCGCTGCAGGTCGTCGACATCTCCAACAACCTCGGCGACGCGAAGTCGCTGACCACGCACCCGGCGACGACGACGCACCGGCGGCTTCCGGAGGAGGCGCGGCGCGCGGCGGGCATCACCGAGGGCACGATCCGGCTCTCGGTCGGGCTCGAGGACGTCGACGACCTGCGCGAGGACCTGCAGCGGGGGTTCGCGGCGGCCTTCGGCTGACCCCGTCGACCCCACGGGCCCCACGCGTCACGTGATGCCAGGAAATCCTGATCCGCGCACGTCATAGCGTGAGCGGATCAGGATTTCCTGGCGTTCGGGTGCGGGTGGGACGCCTGGGACTAGAGGGGTGAGGCCGGCCGGTATGCCTCAGCGGTCGGTGGTCGTGCCGCCGGACTCGGTCGACGCCGGGGCGACGGGCTGGGCGCAGTAGCTGAAGTTCTTGCCCTCCGCCGCGTGGTAGCTCGCCCGCGTGCCGTCCACCTCGAGCACGAGCTGGTAACCGGGCACGAGCGCCTGGGTGTACATCATCCCCTCGCGCGGGCAGCCGATCGAGCCGTCGCTCCAGGTGACCGCGGCATACCCCGCGACCGTCACGGCGCTGCTCTCGACCCCGGCCCGCTTGGCCTCGGCGTCGATCGCGGCCTGGACGTCGTCACGCTGCACGACCTCGTCGGGCACGGGGCCGAGCGGCAGCGCCGACTCCCCGCCGGGGGAACTGGGCAGCGCGGTCTGGGTGGGCTTGTCGATGGGCTCGTCCACGGTCTCGGTGCTCCCGTCCTCGGTGGTCTCCTCGCCGTTCTCCTCGCTCGAGGACGACGACGTCGCGGCGCCCGTGTCGACATCGGTCTCGCCGCAACCGGCGAGCGCGGCGGTCAGCGTGAGCGCGGCGAGGGCCAGGGTCGTGCGGCGTCTGCGGATCATGGGATGACACCTCCAGGTCGCGTCCCCGCCAGTCTAGGTCGGTGCATCGGGGCGCGATCCGCGGTGCGATGAGGGTGAGAGTGTGGGGCGCCGGTCCCTGATCCGGCGCCCCACCCTCCTGTCACCCCCACCGTCCCGCACGAGTGCGGCCCCTCACGACGGGGTGTGTCGGCTGTCCCGAACCGACACTACCTAGACGTCGTGGGGAGCGGATTCGTTGCACGCAGATACTGTGATCTCTGTCACATCCCAGAGGTATGCCTCATCCCGCCGGTCGCAGGGTCAGCGCCTGCACCACGGTGCCCACCGGCCCACTCACGTCGTGCACGACGCTCGAGGTCTGCCCGAGGCCCGTCGGCCCCCACGAGACACGGGTGTCCAGCCCGACCCAGGGGCCTTCCGGCAGCCGGTGCAGGTGCAGCGTGAGGTCCACGTTGGGGAAGGCCCAGTCGCGCGGCGCCGCACGCCCGGCCGTGCCGTTCGCGGTGTCCAGCAGCCCCACCCAGGACGCCAGCGCGGAGGCCTGCTCGTCACCACCGACCAGCGGCACCGGGGTGCGGACCCAGGTCTGCCCGCGGCCGGGGCGGGAGCCGGGCACCGCGCGGAAGTCCAGGGAGCGGATGAAGCCGCCGCCCCAGTGCTCCATCCCGCTCCACGCCTCGAGACCTTCGGGGCCGGGCAGGTCGGCGTGCTCGCCCTCGGCCACCGCGGTGGTGTCGCTGCCCACCAGCCGCCAGGCGGTCATCCGCACCGCCGCGCGCCCGGCGATCTCGACGCTGGACTCCAGCAGCTCGATGGTGCGCCCCGGCCGGAGCACCCGCGTCGTGACGGTCATCTCCTCGCGGCGGATGAAGCCCAGGATGTCGACGCTCAGCCGCGCCCACTGCAGGTCCTCGCGCGGATGGTTCAGCTCCAGCGTGTGCAGCAGCAACCCGATGACCGGGGCCACGTGCTGCTCGTCCGGCGACCACGCCCCCTGGACGTCCTCGGTCGGGAGGTACCTCCCCTCGCCCAGCGCTGTGAAGTAGTGCCGCCCGTCCGCTGTCATGGTGCGCGAGTGTAGTAATGGACCCATGCCATCTCGCGCAACGACCCCGGGCGACGCGGCCGGCGCAGCCACCACCGCCGCGCGGCACGCTGCGGACTGGAGCCGGATCGCCCGGGAGGTGATCGGCACGGCATACCCCTGGGCGCCGGCGCACGTCGTCACCGGCCCCGACGACACCGACGTCACGCCGCACCGCCTGCACCCGGCCTTCCACGGCTCCCTCGACTGGCACTCGTGCGTGCACATGCAGTGGTCGCTGGTCACCCTGCTCACGAGGTATGCCGGTGCGCTCGGCGAGCGCGAGGCCGCCGCGGCGCGCTCGCTGCTGGAGGAGCGGCTCACCCCGGAGCACGTGCGGGTCGAGGTGGACTACCTGCGCGCCCGGCCCGGGTTCGAGCGTCCCTACGGCTGGGCCTGGGCGGCCCAGCTCGCCGCGGCGGCGCACGAGCTCGGTGTGCGGGACCCGCAGGCGGCCGGCTGGGCGTCGGCGCTGGCCCCGCTGATCGACCTGGTCGCCGGGCGGGTGCTGGAGCACCTGCCGCGGCAGGCCTACCCGGTCCGCCACGGCAAGCACCAGAACGACGCCTTCGCCCTGCTGCTGCTGCGCGACGCCTACGCCCGCCTGGGCCGGGAGGACGTGGTGCGCGCCTGCGAGGAGGCGGCGCGGGCGTGGTTCGCCGACGACGGGCCGGCGCCCACGGACGCCGAGCCCGGCGGGTCGGACTTCCTGTCGCCGGCGCTCACCGAGGCGCTGCTCATGACGGCGGTGCTCGAGCCGGGCGACGCGCGGCGCTGGCTCGAGCGGGTGCTGCCCGGGCTGGGGGAGGGCCGGCACGCGCACCTGCTGGCCGTGCCGGAGGTCCGCGACCCGACCGACGGCCAGGGCGCGCACCTCCTCGGGCTCGCCCTGTCGCGGGCCTGGGCGCTGCGGACTCTGGCAGCCTGGGTGCAGGAGAGTCCCGCCGCGGCGCTGCGCGCGGCGGCGGACGAGCAGGAGGACGCGGTGCTGGGCGACATCACGCAGGGCGACTTCATGGCCACCCACTGGCTGGTGTCCTTCGCGCTGCTCGCCGACGGGGCGCCGGGCCGGTCGTGAACGAGGCATACCGCGGCTGGACCGTCCGGCGCCGGCTCCTCGCCCTCATGGTCGGGATGATGGCGCTCGGCATCGCGCTCACCGGGGTGCTGTCCTTCGCGTTGCAGTTCCGTTCGCTCGACGAGCGGGTGCAGGCCGACCTCGAGCAGGAAGTGCAGGAGGTGCAGGCCTTCGCGCAGTCCGGGCCGCTGCGCGACGGCGAGCCCTACACCGACGCCGAAGCGCTGCTCTTCGCCTTCCTCCGGTCCTCGATCGCCTCCTCCAACGAGGCCTTCCTCGCGCTCGTCGACGGCGAGCCGCTCTTCCAGAGCACCGGGGAGCGCGACTTCGACGTCGCCCACGACGACGTCCTCGCGCTCGTGGGCCGGACCGACGTCGGCCCGGGGCGGGCCGTCATCGACACCGTCGACACCCAGGGCACGACCCTCACGGTGATGATGGCCGACGTGCAGCTGCCGGAGGAGGAGCGGTGGGCCACCTTCGTCGTCGCCATCGACACGGGCACGCTCACCGGGCAGATCTGGCGCCGGGTGTGGACGTATGCCGGTGTCGGGCTCGCCTCGCTCGCGCTCGCCGGCGCGCTCGCGCACGTCGTGCTCGGCCGGCTCCTCCGCCCGCTGCGCGAGCTGCAGGAGGCGACCGCCCACATCACCACCGAGGACCTGTCGCGCCGGGTCGAGGTCTCGGGGGAGACCGACATCACCGACCTGGCGCTGCGCTTCAACGGCATGCTCGACCGGATCGAGGAGGGGGTGCAGATGCAGCGCCAGTTCCTCGACGACGCCGCGCACGAGCTGCGGACCCCGCTGACGATCCTGCGCGGCAACGCCGAGCTGCTGCGCGCGGACGACCCCGAGGACGTGCGCGCCACCCGGACGCTCATGCTCGACGAGGTCGACCGGATGCAACGGCTCGTCGACGACCTGCTCATGCTCGCCCGCGCCCAGCGGCAGGACTTCCTGCGGCCGGTGGACGCCGACGTCACCGAGCTGGCGGTCGAGTGCATGGAGCGGCTCACCGCGCTGGGGGAGCGCCAGTGGCGGCTCGCGGCGCACGCCGAGGGGCGGATGACGCTGGACCGGCACCGGCTCATCCAGGCCGTCGTCCAGCTCGCCGCCAACGCGGTGAAGTTCAGCGAGCCGGGCAGCATCGTCGAGCTCGCCACCGAGTGGGTCGGCGAGGAGGACCCGCAGCACGCCCGCGCGGTCAAGGGCGGGGCCCGGCGCGCGCCGCGCTACCTGGCCCTGTCCGTCTCCGACCACGGCACGGGCATACCCGAGAGCGAGCAGGACCGCGTCTTCGAGCGCTTCGGCCGGGCCGAGGCCGCGTCCTCGGTCGAGGGCAGCGGCCTCGGGCTGGCGATCGTGTCCGCGATCGCCGAGGCGCACGGGGGCGCTGTCGGGGTCGACTCGGTCGACGGGCTGGGCTCCCGGTTCACCATGTGGATCCCCGCGACCGGGGCGCGCGAGGAGGACGGCCAGGTCGGGCCGGCCGAGCGCGACCGCACCGGCAGCCTCACCACCGGCGGGTAGCCTTCCCCGCATGGCGCACATCCTGATCGCTGAGGACGAGGACGGGATCGCCCGGGTGATCGACCGGGGGCTGCGGGGGGACGGGCACCGGACCACCCTGGTCACCGACGGGATCGCCGCGCTCGAGGCGGCCAGCAGCGGCCAGGTGGACCTCGTCGTGCTCGACGTGGGGCTGCCGAAGATGGACGGCTTCACCGTGCTGCGGATGCTGCGCACCATGGACGAGCCGGTGCCGGTCATCATGTGCACCGCCCGTGACTCGGTCGAGGACACGGTGCACGGGCTGGAGAGCGGGGCGGAGGACTACCTGCCCAAGCCGTTCCGGGTCGAGGAGCTGCGGGCAAGGGTCAAGCTGCGGCTGCGCCAGCACGCCGAGGCCCAGGGCGGCGGACGCTCCGACGACGTCTTCGAGGAGGGCGGCGTCCGCCTCGACATCCCCGCCCGCACCGTGACCGTCGACGGGCGGCAGGTCGAGCTGTCCGCCCGCGAGTTCACGCTGGCCCGCGAGCTCATGGACCACGCTGGGCAGGTGCTGAGCCGGGACCAGCTCCTGGACCGGGTGTGGGGCTTCGAGGTCACCGGCAGCTCCAACGTCGTCGACGTCTACATCCGCTACCTGCGCTCCAAGCTCGGCGCCGACCGGATCACCACGGTCCGCGGCGTCGGCTACCGCTTCGAGCACTGACCCGCCGTCCCCCGACCGGACACCCCTTCTGTCCGCAACCGGGCATACCTGCTGACCTGCGATGAGAGGACTCTCATCGGTATGTCATGGACGGCTCATCCCGGGTGTGTTCACTCGTCCTCACGCACCGACCACCGGGTCGGGCGGGAGAGGACGAGATGGACACGGGCACCAGCACCCCCGCCCCGGGCGGCGGCCACGAGCCGCTGCGCGTGGTGTTCTACTCCCACGACTCGCAGGGGCTCGGGCACTTCCGGCGCAACCGGGCGCTCGCGCACACCCTGGCCCAGCGGCTGCCCGTCCTCACCGGGCGTCCGGTCACCGGGCTGCTGCTCAACGGGGTCGCCGGCGCTGCGGCGCGCAGCCTGCCGCGCGGCTTCGACGTCGTCACGCTCCCCGCGATCGGCAAGACCGCGTCGCACCAGGGGTATGGCCCGCGTCACCTCCAGCTCGGCATGGACGCCGTGCTGTCGGTGCGGGGCGAGATCGTCCGGGCCACCGGGCTCGCCTTCCGCCCCGACCTGGTCGTCGTCGACCGGCACGCGCTCGGGGTCGGCGGTGAGCTGCTCGCCGGGCTGCACGCGATGCGGCGCGAGCTGCCGCAGACGCGCTTCGTGCTCGGCCTGCGGGACGTCCTCGACGCCCCGGAGGCGGTCGAGTCGGAGTGGCGGATCACCCCGGCCGAACTCGTCGCCGAGCTCTACGACGAGGTCTGGATCTACGGCGACCCCGCGGTCCACGACCTGCGCACCTCCGGGGAGGTCCCGGACGAGCTCGCGCCGCTGATCCGCTACCAGGGCTTCCTCGCCCACGGCCGGGCGGAGGAGCCGACCGACCTCGACCCGGAGCGGCCCTACGTCGTCACCACCGCCGGGGGCGGCAGCGACGGCACCCGGCTCTGCCTTGCCGCGGCCCGGGCCGAGGTGCCGCGCGGCCACCAGCACGTCCTCATCACCGGACCGCAGATGTCCGACGCCGACCACCGCGCCGTCGAGCGCGAGGCCGGCCCCCGCACCTCGGTGACCCGCAGCGTCGACGACGCGGCGGGGCTCATCCGGCGGTCGGCGGCCTCGGTCTCCATGGCCGGCTACAACACCGTCGCCGAGACGCTGGCCACCGACGTGCCCGCCCTCCTCGTGCCGCGCGAGCGTCCGCGGACCGAGCAGCTCATCCGGGCCCGGGGCCTGGAGCGCGTCGGAGCCAGCGACCTGCTCCGGGAGCAGGACCTCACCCCGCAGGCGATCAGCCGGTGGTGGGCGAGTGCCGTGCGCCGCACCGTCGACCGGCGGGCCCTGGACCTGGGCGGGCTGCGGGCGGTCGCGGGCTCGGCGGCCCGGCTCGTGCGCACCTCGCCCGTCCTCGCCGACCGGACAGGCCTTGCCGACGGTGCGGGGCGGACCGAAGGGGTGTCCGGTCGGGAGAAGGTGCTGAGCCATGTCGGCTGAGCGCACCGCCTACGTCCTCAAGGTCTACCCCCGCTTCTCCGAGACCTTCGTCGTCACCGAGATCCTCGCCCGCGAGGCGGCCGGTGAGGATCTCGCGATCTACGCCCTGCGGCCGACCTCCGACTCCCGCTTCCACCCCCAGCTCGCGCAGGTCCAGGCGCCGGTGACCCACCTGACCAAGGCGCACAAGCTCTCCGACGAGTGGGCCGTCCTCGCCCGGGCCCAGGCCGAGCTGCCCGACTTCGGGGAGCGCTTCGGCGCGCTCATGCCGCTGCTGGTCCGCCTGGACCCCTCGGCGGTCGCCCAGGGCGTCGAGCTCGCCCTGCAGCTGCGGCGCGACGGCATCACCCGGGTGCACGTGCACTTCGCCAACCTCGCGTCCTGGTGCACCGCCATCGCCTCCGCGCTCACCGGCATACCCTTCACCGTCACGACGCACGCCAAGGACCTCTTCCACGACGACGTCGACCGCGTGGTGCTGCGCGAGGTGCTGCGGCGGGCCGCGGCGGTCGTCACCATCAGCGACTACAACCGCCGCTTCCTGCTCGAGCACGTGGACCCCGACCTGGGGTCCAAGGTCGAGCTGGTCCGCAACGGCCTCGAGCTGGGGCGGTTCACCTACCGCGACCCGGCGCTGGTCGACGGCACGCTGCGCGTCCTCGCCGTGGGCCGGGTCGTGGAGAAGAAGGGCTTCGACCACCTCGTGGACGCGGTCGCCCTGCTCCGCGCGGAGGGTATGCCGCTCGAGGTCCGGATCGTCGGCGAGGGCGAGCGGGCGGACGAGCTGGCCGCGCAGGTGCGCCGACTCGGCCTCGAGGACGTCGTCACACTGCTCGGCTCGCGCAGCCAGTCCGAGCTGGTCGCCGAGCTGGGCCGGGCCGACGTGCTCGCCGCCCCCTGCGTCGTCGGTGCCGACGGCAACGCCGACGGGCTGCCCACCGTGCTGCTCGAGGCGATGGCCAGCGGCGTGCCGTGCGTCGCGACCGACGTCACCGGCATACCCGAGGCGATCCGGGCCACGCCCGGCGGACCCAGGACCGGCCTCCTGCTGGACCACGACCGCGAGGGCCTGGCCGCCCGCGTCGCGCAGGCGCTGCGCGAGGTCGCCGACCCCGCCTGGCCGCGCGTCGAGGTCGCCCGCGCCGCGCGGGCCCTGGTCGAGCGCGACTACGACACCACCACCCAGGCGGCGCACCTCGCCGCCGTGACCGCAGGAGCATCCCGATGACCCGCGTCGCCTACGTCTGCGCCGATCCCGGCATCCCCGTCTTCGGCACCAAGGGCGCCAGCGTCCACATCCAGGAGATGGTCCGCGCCTGGCGGGCGCGCGGCGCCGAGGTCGAGGTGTATGCCGTGCGCCTCGGCGACGCCGCGCAGGTGCCCGCCGACCTCGCCGACCTCGTCGTGCACCACGTGCCGGTCGGGAAGGTCGGGGGCGGGTCCGGTGACCCGGGCGCGGCCGCGCGCCGCGAGGTGGCCCAGCGGCAGGCGGCCGCCGAGATCGCCCGCCGCGTGGTCGTCGCGGCGCCGGACGTCGTCTACGAGCGCTACTCCCTCTTCTCGCCGGTCCTCGCCCTCGCCCGGCGCGGGCTGGGGGAGCGGGTGACCACCGTGCTCGAGGTCAACGCGCCCCTCATCGACGAGCAGCGCTAGCACCGGGTGCTCGTCGACGGGGCGGGCGCCGAGGACGCGCTGCGGGCCCAGGTCGGCGCCGCGGACGTCGTGGCCTGCGTCAGCGAACCGGTGGCCGCGTGGGTGCGGGAGCGCACCGGGGTCGCGCCGGGCACGGCTCAGGTCGTCGTCGTGCCCAACGGCGTCAACACGGCACGCATCCGCCCGGTGCGGCCGGACCTCACCGGTGACCCGGTCGTCGTCTTCGTCGGCACGCTCAAGCCCTGGCACGGGGTCGAGCAGCTCGTGGCCGCCGCGGCCCGGGCGCGGACCCGGTGGCGGCTGCGCGTCGTCGGCGACGGCCCGCAGCGGGCGGCGGTGGAGGCGGCCGCGGCCGAGCACGGGCTCGCGGTCGAGCTCACCGGCGCGGTGCCGCCCGAGCAGGTCCCGGACGCCCTGGCCGGCGCGCTCGTAGCGGTGGCCCCCTACCCCGCGAGCGGCGACCACTACTTCTCCCCGCTCAAGGTCTACGAGTACGCCGCCGCCGCCCTGCCCGTCGTCGCCTCCCGGATCGGCCAGATCCCGGCCGTGGTGCAGGACGGGCGGACCGGGCTGCTCGTGCCGCCCTCCGACCCCGACGCGCTCGCGGCCGCGATCGACGCCCTCGTCGCCGACCCCGACCGGGCCGCCGCCATGGGCGCGGCCGGGCGGGCGCTCATGGAGCGCTCGCACACGTGGGCGCACGTGCTCGACGCCACCCTCGCCCCGCTCGCGACGGGCACGTCGACGGGCACGGACGACCCGGCAGCGCGGAGGGCCTCGTGAGCGCGACCGACGCGCCGGCGGCGACAGACACCCCTGACGCGCCGGACGCCCCCGACGCGCAGGGCTCGCCGCTGCGCCGGACCCTGCGCCTGGTGCTGCCGCACCTTGACGGCCAGCGCACCCTGCTCGCCGGCGGCGGCGTGCTGCTCCTCGCCGAGGTGCTCTTCCGGGTGCTCGAGCCCTGGCCGACGAAGCTGGCCATCGACGCGCTCACCCGCAGCCTCGGGGCCGACCTCGCCGACTCCGGGCCGCAGGCCAGCCTGCAGCTGCTCCTCGCCTGCGGCCTCGCGACGATCGCCATCATCGGGCTGCGGGCGGTGTGCAACTACGGTGCCACCGTCGCCTTCGCGCTCGGCGGCAGCCGGGTCGCGACGAGGCTGCGCGCCCGGGTCTTCGACCACGTGCAGGGCCTGTCCCGCAGCTACCACGGCCGCGCCCGCTCCGGCGACGTCGTCCACCGGCTCGTCGCCGACGTGGGGCGGCTGCAGGAGGTCGCCGTCAGCGCGGGTATGCCGCTCGTCGTCAACGTCTTCACCCTCGTCGCCATGCTCGGCGTCATGACCTGGCTCGACCCGGTCCTGGCCCTCATCGTGCTCGTGGCCATCCTCGTCTTCGGGCTCTTCTCCCGGCTCTCCACCGGCAAGATCACCACCGCCTCCCGCAAGACCCGGCGCAGCGAGGGCGAGCTGGCCAACGTCGCGCAGGAGACCCTCACGGGGATGACGCACGTCCAGGCATACGGGATGGAGGGGGACCGCTCGGCGACCTTCCAGGGGTCCAACGACCGCTCGCTCAAGGACGGCGTGGTGGCCCGCCGCCTCGCGGCCGGGCTGGAGCGGCGCACCGACGTCCTCGTCGGGATCGCGACCGCGGCGGTTCTCATGCTCGGCGGGATGCGGGTGCTGCAGGGCGCCATGACCCCCGGCGACATGGTGATCTTCCTGACCTACCTCAAGACGTCGATGAAGCCGCTGCGCGACCTGGCGAAGTACACCGGCCGCATCGCCCGCGCCAGCGCCTCCGGCGAGCGGGTCGCGGACCTGCTCGACGAGACCCCGGACATCGTCTCGCCCGCCGACCCGGTGCGGCTCGGCGTCGTGCGGGGCGGGCTGGAGCTGCGCGACGTCACGCTGGAGTTCGTCCCCGGCCTGCCGGTGCTGCGCGGGGTCGACCTCGCGGTGGCGCCGGGGGAGCGGGTCGCGGTCGTCGGACCCTCCGGCTCGGGCAAGTCGACCGTGGCCTCGTTGCTCCTGCGGCTGCTCGACCCCGGCTCGGGCAGCGTCCACCTGGACGGCACCGACCTGCGCGAGCTCGACCTGCGCGACCTGCGCGGCCAGATCGCGCTGGTCCAGCAGGAGGCCGTCCTCTTCACCGGCACCATCGAGGACAACATCCGCCAGGGCCGGCCCGAGGCCAGCGACCACCAGGTGCGCCGCGCGGCCCGGCTGGCCCGGGTCACCGAGTTCACCGACGATCTGCCCGACGGGCTGCAGACGGTGGTGAGCGAGCGGGGCGGCAGCCTGTCCGGCGGTCAGCGGCAGCGGATCTCGCTGGCCCGCGCCTTCCTGCGCGACGCCCCGGTCCTGCTGCTCGACGAGCCGACGACCGGGCTGGACCCGGACAACGTCACCCTCGTCGGCGAGGCGATCGCGGAGCTGAGCCGGGGCCGCACCACGGTGATGATCACCCACGACCTCGACATCGCCCGCGCCGCCGACCGCGTCGTCGTGCTGGAGCAGGGTCGGGTGACCTGGTCCGGCCCGCCGGAGCAGGCGCCGCTGGACGGGGTGCTGGAGGAGAGCCGTGGCTGAGCACGCGAAGGTCCACGCCC
Source organism: Serinicoccus hydrothermalis (assembly GCF_001685415.1). NCBI lineage: Bacteria > Bacillati > Actinomycetota > Actinomycetes > Micrococcales > Ornithinimicrobiaceae > Serinicoccus > Serinicoccus hydrothermalis. The sequence continues at coordinate 2,693,460 of NZ_CP014989.1, forward strand.
CGGCCCGCGCCGTGGACGACCCGGTCCTCAAGCTGCTGCTGGACCCCGAACGGCTCAGCGCGCTGCTGCGCACCCCGGTGCGGGTGACCCGGGTCCGCCCCAAGACCGGGGTGAGCCACACCGCCGCGCTCGTGGACGGCACCGGGACGGGATGGGTGCAGGTGCTCGTCGGCGAGGCCCGGGCCAAGGGGGTGAAGGCCCGCGAACGCGCCGAGCGCTACGGGCTGGGTCATCTCGTGCGCACGGTGCCGCTGCCGCAGTGGGACGCCGAGCTGCTCTGGGGCGGGATCGCCACGGACCCGGCGCTCGCGGCGCCGCTGCGGCGATCTGGCCTCGACCTCGGTGCCGATGGGCTGAGGGTGCTGCGCTACAACCCGCTGCGCCGGGTCGTCGTCCGCGACGGCGAGGAGGTCGTGCGCATCAGCGCCGCGCGCCACCGGGACGACATGGTCGCGGTCGCCCGCGCGCTGCACGACCGGGGGGTCGCCGTCGTGACCCCGCTGGACGGTGCTGACGGCTCGGACCGCCGCGGTGGCCGGGTGAGCCGGTGGCCGTGGGTCGAGGGGGAGGACCTCGCCACCCTCGAGCAGCGCTGCGCTCCCCTGCCGCCGGCCGACCCCGGGCGGGACGACGTCCTGGACCGGGTGGCCGCCGCCGGGGCGGTCGCGGCCCGGCTCCACGCGGTCCCGGTCAGCGCCGTGCCCTCGCTGGAGCATCGGGGATGGGACGACCTGCTGCAGTCCGCCGGGCGGGCCGTCCGGCAGCTCGAGACCGTCGCGCCGGAGGTGGCGGACGAGGCGGGGCGGGCGCTGTCCGCGCTGCCGCGCACCGTGCCCACCGGCCCTTCGGTGGTGCTGCACGGCGACCTGTCGTTGGACCAGTTCCTCGTCGGGCAGGACGGGCAGGTCCGGCTCACCGACCTGGAGCGGGCCTGCCTCGGCCCGGTCGGGCTGGACCTCGCCTCGCTCGCGGCCGAGCAGCTCGTGCGCCTCGTCGACCCGGCAGGGCCGGACCGTCCCGGCGACGGCGCTGACGGTGCCGACGTGGCGCAGGCCTTCGCGGCGGGCCACGGGGCGGAGCCCGCCGGACCGGTATGGGTGGCGGCGGCGCTGCTGACCCGGGTCGCCGGACCCTGGCGGGCGCAGACCCCGGGCTGGGCCGCGCACACGCGCCGGATCGGCGAGGTCGCTCTCGAGCACGCGATGCGCCACTCGGCGGAGCGCTCCGCGGGCGCGGCCTCGCCCGGACGTCGCGCCGGGAGCACACCGGTCGGCAGCACACCGGCCGGCAGCACACCGGCCGGCAGCGCGCCGGCCGGCTCGCCCGCTCGTGCGGTCCCTGGCCCCGCGGTGCCGTCGACCGTCCGCACCGCCGACGGCGAGACCGTGCGGGTCGACCGCGCCTGGCCGCACAGCGACGGCACGGCGCAGGTCGCGATCGAGGGCCGGGACGCACGGGGCCGGCTGCGCGCCGGCGTCCTCGGCGAGGACGGCGGGCTCGACCTGCTGCCTCCCGGCGAGGACCCCCGGCTGCCGGGCCTGGCCGCCGCGGCCCGGACGGGCAGCCTGCTGGTGCACCGGCCCGGCCGTCGCGCGGTCGTGCACACCGCGGAGGGCTACCTCAAGGTCGTGCGTCCCGGTCGGGCCGAGGCGGTGGCGGCCGGGTCACGCATCGGTGCGCGGCTGGCCGACGGTGCCGGTCTCGGGTCGGCCGTGGTGCTGGCGATCACCGGTGACACGGTCCGTTTCGCCGCGCTGCCCGGCATACCGGTCCAGCGGCTGTCGGCGGACCCGGCCTGGCCGGCGGTCTGGGACGCCTGGGCGGACGCCTGGACCGTGTGGCAGACCCTGCCCGCCCCCGACCTCCCCGAGCACGGACCGGGGCACGAGGCCGAGGTGCTCCGGACCTGGGCGCGGCGGGCGGACGCGGTCGGCGTGCTCGCCGGCACGCCCTGGGCGGACCGGCTGGAGCGCACCGCGGCCGCGCTGGAGACCTCGCCCCGCGTGGGGACGGTCCCGGCGCACCGGGACCTGCACGACGGGCAGGTGCTGTGGGACGGCGAGCGGCTGGCGCTCATCGACCTGGACACCGTCTGCCGGGCCGAGCCGGCGCTCGACCTCGCCAACCTCGAGGCCCACGCGCGGCTGCGTCGCGCCCAGGGTCTGTGGTCGGGCCGGGCCGCCCGGGTCGTGGGCCAGGCGGTCGACCGGGTCGCCGGTGCCGGCGGCGTGGAGGAGGACCGGATGGCGCTGATGCGCCGGGCGACCCTCGCCCGGCTCGCGGCCGTCTACGCCTTCCGGCCGCGATGGCGGGAGACCGTGCTCGCCTGGGCGGACGAGGAATGGTGCCGTGGCCTGGGCGGATGAGAGACCTCTCATCCGGGTCTCACCGGTCTCTCCGACGGGTCGGGCACAGTGGTGACCATGAAGATGCTCGCCTCGGCCCTGGCCCTCGTCCTCATCGGTCTGACCGGTGGGTGGCTGTGGATCGACGCCGCCGCCGACGCTCGCGAGACCGAGGGGATCGTCGTCGTGGGGGCGCTGGAGCAGGCCGACGGCAGCGCCTCGCACGCGCGCGCGGCCGGTGACAGCGGCGCGGCCGTCATCACCGGACACCTCGTCGGCGCCGTGCAGGAGGGCACCCGGCAGCTCTCGGGGACCTTCGAGCAGGCCCGCAGCGAGGCGGAGCAGGCGGCCGCCGAGAAGGAGGCGGCCGAGAAGGCCGCGAAGGAGAAGGCGGCCCAGGAGAAGGCAGCCGAGGAGAAGGCCGCGGAAGAGAAGGCCGCCGAGGAGAGGGCTGCCGAGGAGGCCCGGCAGGCCGAGCGCGAGGCGCAGGAGGCGCAGCCCGCCCCGGCCCAGGTCCAGCCCTCGCCCGTCCTGTGCCGGGACGACGACGAGTGGGAGGAGTGCGACGACGACGACTGGGACGACGACTGGGACGACTGATCCCGCCGTCGCGCGCCTAGTCTGGGCGGGTGAGCACCCACCGTCCGGCGGTCCCGCCCACCACGCTGTCGCGTCACAGCCTGCTCGTCGAGACGCTGCTCGTCCTCGGCGTCAGCCTGGGTGCCTCGGCGCTCTGGTCGGTGCTCAGCCTGGCCCGCAAGCTCACTGCGCAGGGCGGGCTGGCCGCGCAGACCACGAGCATGAACACCAGCACCACCCCGGACCGGCCCTGGCTCGACCTCGCCCACCAGCTCGTCGGCATCGGGCTCGCGCTGGTGCCGGTGCTGCTGGCGGTGCACCTGCTCGGCCGCGGGATCTCCCGCCCCTGGCGCTTCCTGGGGCTCGACCGCACCCGGCCGGTGCGCGACCTGGCGCAGGGCACGATGCTCGCCGCGGTGATCGGCATACCGGGGCTCGGCCTCTATCTCCTCGCCCGCGGGCTCGGCGTCAACACCACCGTCGCGCCGGCGAACCTGCCGGACGTCTGGTGGGCGGTGCCGATCCTCGTGCTGGCCGCGGTGCAGAACGCGGTGGTCGAGGAGGTCATCGCCGTGGGCTACCTCTTCACGCGGTGGGCCCAGGCCGGGTGGTCGACCTGGACGATCATCGTCACCTCGGCGCTGCTGCGCGGCAGCTACCACCTCTACCAGGGCTTCGGCGGCTTCGTGGGCAACGTCGCGATGGGGATCATCCTCGGCTGGTTCTACACCCGGACCCGCCGGGTCATGCCGCTGGTCGTCGCGCACACGCTCCTCGACGTCGTGGCCTTCGTCGGGTATGCCGCGCTCGCCGGGCGGGTCGACTGGCTCTGACCGGAGCGGGTCGCCGCGCGCGGGACTGACAGGTGGCGCACAGGTCGCGCTGGGCGGGGGCATACCCCGGGCGGTGATCGTGGGGTGGACGCCGCGCCCTGCGGCGACCGACGACCCTGGAGGGAACCACCATGAAGAAGACCACCGCCACCGTGCTCGGTGTCACCGGACTGGCCGCCGTCGTCATCGGCTTCGGCGTGGCCGTCCCCAGCATCGCCGAGGACAACGAGCAGAGGACCACGACGGTCGACGCCGCGACGGGCACCGCGGAGCCGGAGGCACCCCAGGCGCCGGAGGACGGGACGACGCCGGAGGGCACGACGACCCCCGACGGCACGACCCCGCAGGACCCGGGTATGCCGGCCGCGCCCGGGCCTGGCGCGATGGCCGGCCCGCGCGGGCTCTCGCTCGCGACCGCCGCGGAGGTGCTGGGCCTGGGCGAGGAGGACCTGCTCGCCCAGCTGGCCGAGGGCACGACCCTGGGCGAGGTCGCCGACGCCCAGGGCGTGGCGCGGCAGGAGCTCGTCGACGCGCTGGTCGCCGAGACCGAGGAGCAGCTCACCGCGCTGCTCGACGAACCGATGACCGGGCTCGGCATACCGGGCGGCGGCATGGTGCCCGGTGGGACGCCGGGGGAGGGGCAGGGCACGGCGCCCGGCCAGGAGGGCACCCCGGACCTGCCCTGGGACCCGGACGGCTCGACCGGGCAGGACGGGTCGGGCACCGGCGAGGAGGACTCCACGGCGACCACCGACGGCAGCACCGCGTAGGTGGGGGCGGGGCGCGGCATACCCTGGACCCATGACGCAGATCGTCCACCTGCCCGAGCAGGATCGCTGGGTCGCCCGCGCGGAGGACCGCGAGACCGGGTACCTCTCCTACGAGCTCGACGGCGGCCTCCTCGACCTGCAGCACACGGTCGTCGAGCCGGAGGCGCGCGGTCAGGGCCTGGGCGGCCGGCTGGTCGAGGCGGCGCTGGGGTATGCCCGCGCCGAGGACCTGCGGGTGCGGCCGACCTGCCCGTTCGTGCCGGCCTACGTCGCGGACCACCCCGAGCACGCCGACCTGCTCGAAGGGGCGGCGGGCGGTGCCGGTGGCGCCGAGGGCGTGCCGACCGTGGAGATCCGGGACCAGAGCATCCGGCTGGGGCAGCTGCTCAAGCTGGCCGGGCTGGTGCAGGACGGGGCGATGGCGCGGATGGTCATCGAGAACGGCGAGGTGACCGTCGACGGCGAGACCGTGATGCGGCGCGGCACGCAGGTGCGGCCCGGTCAGGTCGTGACGTATGCCGGTGAGTCGGTCTCCCCGGTCAACGGCTGAGGCGGCGCGCCCCGTGCGGCGTCTATCCTCGGTGGGGTCGAAGGAGGTCCGATGACCCTCTCCCCCCACGGCTCCAGCGCGGTGGCCACCGGCTCGCTGCGCAAGGGGCTGCCGGTGATGCTGCTCGGCGGGATCCTCGCCTGGGTCGCCGGGCAGTCGTGGAGCGTGCAGCGCGGGTCGGGCGAGGTCTTCCAGGTGCTCATGGCCTACGGCAACCTCGCGGTGATGGCGGTCGCCGCCCAGCTCATCGCCGGACCCCGCGGGCGGGCCTGGATGATGGCGACCGCCGGGGCGATCGGCATGACGGTGCCGTGGTTCTTCGGTCTCGCGGTCGCCCAGGACGGCCAGGGGGTGCTCGTGCCCACGCTCGTCGTGGCGGTGACGAGCTGGGGGATGACCTATGTCGTCTCCACCCTCACCCGCATCACCGTCCGCCGCCGCGGCCGCTGAGGTGCGCCGGGCCCTCCGCCAGGCTCAGCCGGGCCGGGCTCAGCGCCGACCGGCATACCTGGACCCGCCGGGCCGCCCGGCATACCTGCCTGAATTCGACCTCTCGAAACGTCGCCATGGCGACGTTTCCAGAGGTCGAAATCGTGCTGGCGCGACCGTCGCCGGAATTCGACCGTGCTTTTCACTGCCATGGCGACGTTTCGAGAGGTCGAATTCGGGGGAGGGCCCGGAACACCGACACCGCCCGGCCCGCGACCGAGCGCAGGCCTGCGACCGGGGCCAGGCCCGCGACCGGGCTCGGGCCCGCGACGGGGGTCAGCCCTGCGTCCGCAGCCACTCCGCGGCGACGTCCAGCAGGCGGTCGTTGGCCTCGGTCTCGCCGATCGTGCAGCGGACGCCGTCGCCGGCGAAGGGCCGGACCATGAGCCCCCGCTCCTGCGCGGCCTGGGCGAAGGGCACGGCGTCGTCGCCGAGCGGGAGCCAACAGAAGTTGCCCTGCGCCTGCGGCACCTGCCACCCCTGCTCGCGCAGCCCGGCCACGACCCGCTCGCGCTCGCCGACGAGCTCCTCGACCCGGGCGAGCAGCTCGTCCTCGGCCGCCAGGCTGGCGATCGCGGCGTGCTGCGCGAGGTCGGTCACGCCGAACGGGGTGGCGGCCTTGCGCAGCGCGGTGGCGACCGCGGCGTGCGCGACGGCATACCCGATCCGCAGCCCGGCCAGGCCGTAGGCCTTGGAGAAGGTCCGCAGCACGACGACGTTCGGGTATTCCTGCGCGATCGCCAGCGCGTCGGACACCGACTCCTCGGTGGTGAACTCGACGTAGGCCTCGTCGACGACCACGAGCAGGTCGCTCGGCACCTTGTCGAGGAAGGCGCGCAGCTCCTGCTCGGTCACGGCCGGGCCGGTGGGGTTGTTGGGCGTGCAGACGACGACGAGGCGGGTGCGGTCGGTGATCGCCTCGGCCATCGCGTCGAGGTCGTGCCGCGCATCCGCGTCCAGCGGCACCTGCACCGA